>CAYOTC010000042.1:0-1693 GCA_964406815.1 uncultured Bdellovibrionales bacterium | reverse complement strand
AGATATCAGGGTACTGCTTTTTTATACTCTCTATCATCTCTTCAACATTCTGAAATGATATAAAAACAATTTCAACATTACTATTATAGATAGTCCTTATCCTTTTAATCGCTTCATCGTCAGTGGGATCAGTCATGGCGACTACCAGTGTATGATCTGTTTCCATTAAAGGAACAAGACGATAATTCTTGATCAGATACTCCGGGAAATTTTTTAACAAATTCAAATCCAATTGTTCCAGTTCAATCCGGACATAGGGAATATTCAGCTGTTTGCTTATGACCCAGTTAATCTGATCCTGGGTTATCATTCCCAGATCTATCAGCACTTCACCGATTCTTTTATTTTTTTCTTTTTGATTTTTCAAGGCCTTTTCAAGATTTTCGGGAGATATCATTTTGTAATCCAATAAAATCTCCCCTAATCTTTTTTTCTCTTTTTCGATCATATCATACCCCTTTATTAAAAATTTCATGTATCAGGCTGGATGATCAGTTGATTAAGAAGAAACAACAAATTTAGGGTCAGTAGCCTTGAACAAGGCGACTTCCCGGTCGATAATATGATTGTGATACAACTCTCTCAGGCATTGATCCATCGTCTGCATCCCCTGTTGACGGGAGGCTTGAATCGTCGCAGGAATCATATGGATTCGCTCCTCACGGATAATATTTCTGACAGCAGGCGTCGCTTTCATAATTTCCACCACCGGAATCCGTCCGGATTGATCTATATTCGGTACTAAAGTTTGGGTAATCACTGCCTGAAGCGATTCTGCCAGCTGTATACGAATCTGTCTCTGTTGATGGGACGGAAAAACGTCGATGATACGTTCCACTGTTTCGGCAGCACTGTTGGTGTGTAAGGTGGAAAAAACCAGGTGTCCCGTTTCGGCAGCGGTTACCGCCATGGCAATTGTTTCCAGGTCTCGCATTTCGCCGACCAGAATGACATCCGGATCTTCCCGCAGGACAACTCTTAAGGCACTGGCAAAAGAGTGGGTATGCATGCCGACTTCCCGCTGGTCAATGATGCAATTTTTATGTTCATGAATAAACTCAATCGGGTCCTCAATCGTTATGATGTGCAGTTTCTGATTTTCATTTATAATATCAATAAGGCTGGAAATGGTCGTTGATTTACCGCTTCCGGTAGGCCCGGTGATGAGAACCAATCCTTTTGGTTTACTGGCAAACTCCGCCAGATTTGCCGGTAATCTTAGTTCCTCCAAAGTTTTAATTTTCTCGGGAATTAATCTGAAAGCACCGGCAATGCCCCGCCTGTGCTGGAACACATTTACCCGGAAACGGGCTACATTGACAATTTCCACGGAAAAGTCTATCTCTTTAAGTTGTTCAAATTTTTTTCTCTGCTCATTATTTAAAACACCATAAAGCATCTCATAGGCATCATCTTCCGTTAAAACAGGATAATTCAACTTGGATAGAAAGCCGTTAATCCTGACAGTGGGCGGAACACCAACCGTGATGTGCAGGTCTGATGCATCCAGGTCTCTGGTCTGGGTTAATAATTCATTTATTTTCATAAAATATTCCTCACTTTTCAAATACTACAGAAAAACGAAAGAAAATCGCTTACTACTTTATTTCATTTCGAAGTTCTTCAATCTTATCCGTTTTTTCCCAGGTGAATTCTTCCAGCTCCCTGCCAAAATGACCGTAAGCAGCTGTTT
>CAYOTC010000041.1:0-1698 GCA_964406815.1 uncultured Bdellovibrionales bacterium | reverse complement strand
TACCCGAATTCCGTACAATATTTACTCACTACAAAATAAGTGAAAACCTTCCTTTTTAAGAAACATAAAAAAAGCCCGTAAAAATCAATACTTTTATCGATATTTTTTCTAATTATTTGGAAAAAAGTTCTTGCATTGTTTTTATTGTAGTGAGTATATTACTCACTATATGAGTTATATCAGAAAGTACAAAAAAGACGGGAAAATCTATCTCGCCGAAGTTGAATCGAAAAGAATTAACGGAAAAGTCGTCCAGAAATTTGTCCGCTACATAGGAAAAGAAGCAGACGGGAAAACCGTACTCACTGCATCCATATCGGATGTTGCCGTAGACCATGTGAAGATCTACGGCCCATTGCTTGCATTAAATCATATAGCAAAAGAAATCGGCCTATCTAATCTCATAGGAGACTTCGGGGAAGAAATTCTAAGCATGGTTTTTGCCCATTGCCTCAATTACAAAAGCGTTAATTATATGCCTAACTGGTTTGAAAGAACCGATCTTAATATGCTTCTTGATATAGACGGATTAACGGAAGAGAAGCTTCTTAACGCGCTGGATTCATTGGAGAATCAGGATCCGGATATATTGCAGAAAAAAATTTTCAAAAATGTTCAGGCCAAGTATGGGTTTAGAGAGAATGGTATAATATATGATGTAACAAATACCTATTTGTATGGACAAAAATGCCAGTTGGGTAGATTGGGAAAAGATAAAGATGGTGTAAAAGGAAGACCCCTTATCCAGATAGGTCTTGGTGTTACGCAGGATGAAGGGATTCCGGTTTTTCATAAAGTATTTCACGGCAATATTCATGATTCGAGGACTTTGCAGGATTTAATTACTACCATCAGGGGTTATCACATTAAAAATGGCATTATAGTATTCGACAGAGGCATTAGTTCGGAGAAAAATCAGGTATTTATCAATGATTTAAGCTGGAAAGTGCTGTGCGGCCTCCCTATTGATATTGGACTCAAAAAGAAATTACGTCAGATAATTTCAAGAAAAGATATCACCCGGTTTGAAAATCGTGTACGATTAAAGAAAAAAACAGTATTTTATGTTGAGTCGTGCTCTCATAATATCGGATCCGTAAACGGAAAACTTGCTTTTTGTTTTAATGAACAAAAAAGACAAATGCTGAAAGAATCAAGATACGATGAATTAACTTATGCTCAGAGTTTACTGAAGCAGGGGAAATCTGTTAAACCAGGCATGGAAGATTTTTTTGACGGCAAGAATGAACTAATAATGAAAAAAGTCCGTGAAGCTGAAGAATTTGACGGTTACTCGGCTATTTTTACTACCGCAAAATTCACAAAAGAACAAATGGTAAAAATATATTTTGACAAAGACTTGGTTGAAAAGGCTTTTCAGAGTTTGAAGGGAGTTATCCATTTGCGGCCGGTACGTCATTGGCTTTATAATCGGGTTATTGCCCATGTTTTTATTTGCTATTTATCCTATTTGCTCTTGGCTGTTCTTAATATAAAATTGAAAAAAATTGATATGTCACCCGCGGAAGCTCTACAGGAATTAGATACGTTATATAAAGTTTATTTGAGAGATCCCCAAAAAGGTTTTAAGGTTCAGCGTGTTGTTGCTCTCAATAAAAAGCAGGAAAAAATTCTTCGCGCTATTGATAAAAACTTGCTGACCGAAGTGTAGTGAGTAAAAATTGATCGGAATTCGGG
>CAYOTC010000040.1:0-1761 GCA_964406815.1 uncultured Bdellovibrionales bacterium | reverse complement strand
ATGCGGCAAAAGATGGAAGAATTAAATATATCTATCAGGAAAATAAAGGTCTTCCAGGGGCAAGAAATACCGGCATCAAAAATGTGGCTGGTAGTCTCATTCAATTTCTGGACGCAGACGATATTATAGTTCCGGAAAAAATTTCCAAGCAGGTGGAAGCTCTTGAAAAAAATCCGGATGCCGATGTTGCCTATAGCGAATACATCTGTTTTTCCAATGATGATTATAGCAAGACTTGGACGTATTCACGGGTTGAATTGAAAAATAATCCGGCTCTAGATTTTGCGTTGTATTGGGAGCGGGGATTAAGTATTCCTCCACATTGCTTTTTATATCGGAAAAGATGTTTTGAAAAATGGGGAATATTTGACGAATCTTTTGTGAATGGAAAAGAGGATTGGGATTTTCTTTTGAAACTATCCATAGGTGGTGCCAAATTCTTTTTTACTCCCGGACAGATGGCGAGATACCGGGTTTCGCAAAACAGCATGGTGAGGCGTGATCCGGAAAAGATGAACAGGGGAAAAAAGATGTTATTTCGTAAATATGTTTATGAGAAAAAAATACCGCTAAAGATCAGATGTGTTTTCTTGATAAGATATATCATCGATTTTTCAGTAGTTGGAAAATTAATTAGATTTTTAACTAAGAAAGTATGAGCAGTCCCAAAGTATCCATTTGCATCCCGGCCTATAAGCAGCCAGAACTTCTCCGGAAACTTTTGGAATCTATCTTGATCCAAGATTATAAGGACTATGAAGTTGTCGTGACGGACGATTCTCCTGACTCAAATGTCGAAGATGTTTGCAAGGATTTTTTAGCGAAAAATCTGCCGATTCGATATATTAAAAATATCGAAAAAAAAGGCACACCGGAAAATTGGAATGAAGCAATACGGCAGGCTAAGGGAGAATATATCAAGATAATGCATCATGATGATTGGTTTTTGACTGAAGATGCATTGGGAAAATTCGTGGAAATGTTGGATAAGAATGAAAAAGCCAATTTTGCTTTCAGCGGTTCTTCTTGGTTTGAGCCGGATGGTAAGTTTAATTATGATCATACGTTAGAAAAATGGGAGATGCACAAATTGGAAAAAGATCCCGACATTCTCTTTACGGGGAACACTGTTAGCACGCCTAGCGTTATTATTTTCCGGAAAAATATCGGAATATTTTTCGACAAGCAGTTCAAGTGGTTAGTTGATTTGGAGTTCTATATGAGAGCCATTAAGACTAGCGGAATTTTTGAATATATCAGAAAACCGCTAGTTGGTATCCTGGTAGAATCGAATACACAAGTGACGGCAGAATGTGTGAATAATAAAGAGATTCAGATAAGGGAATATCTGAAACTGTATGAGAAAATAAAACAAAAGGGGAAAATGATGAAAGGCTATATTTTCAAGACATTCTGGCTTCTTTTTGAAAAATTTTATATCAAAAGAGAGATTGATATCAGAAGATGTGGATTTCAAGGAGAAATACCTTTTGAGCTAGTTATTGCCCTTTGGTTCAGAAAAAACAGGATATTTTCAATCCCATTCATCATAGTGAATATGATAATGAAAGTTTATAGTTTTGCAGTAATCAAGATATTATACGGCATAATATTGTGCATCCGATTGATAAAAAAGGAGAGATAATTATTCATACAAATCAATAAATTCTTCCACAATCTTATCCCAGGAGAAATTCTGGGATATTTTTTTTGGCTTCTTGGCTTGAAGTGGTAAGGGTTATTATCTGTAGGTTAATATTG
>CAYOTC010000039.1:0-1764 GCA_964406815.1 uncultured Bdellovibrionales bacterium | reverse complement strand
ATGCGGCAAAAGATGGAAGAATTAAATATATCTATCAGGAAAATAAAGGTCTTCCGGGGGCAAGAAATACCGGCATCAAAAATGCGGCTGGTAGTCTCATTCAATTTCTGGACGCAGATGATATTATCGTTCCGGAAAAAATTTCCAAGCAGGTGGAAACTCTTGAAAAAAATCAGGATGCCGATGTTGCCTATAGCGAGTATATCTGTTTTTCCAATGATGACTATGATAAGACTTGGACGTATTCACGGGTTGAATTGAAAAAATATCCTGCTATTGATTTCGCTTTATATTGGGAACAGGGTTTAAGCATTCCTCCGCATTGTATGTTGTATCGGAAAAGATGTTTTGAAAAATGGGGAATGTTTGACGAATCTTTTGTGAATGGAAAAGAGGACTGGGATTTTCTTTTGAAGCTTGCAATCGGTGGCGCAAAGTTCATCCACACTCCCGGGCAACTTGCGAGATACCGGGTTTCGCAAAACAGCATGGTGAGGCGTGATCCAGAAAAGATGAATAGGGGAAAAAAGATGTTATTTCGTAAATATATTTATGAGAAAAAAATACCAGTAAAGATCAGATGTGTTTTCTTGATAAGATATATCATCGATTTTTCAGCATTTGGAAGAATAATTAGATTTTTAACTAAGAAAGTATGAGCAGTCCCAAAGTATCCATTTGCATCCCGGCCTATAAGCAGCCAGAACTTCTCCGGAAACTTTTGGAATCTATCTTGATCCAGGATTATAAGGACTACGAAGTTGTCGTGACGGACGATTCTCCAGATTCGAGCGTTGAAGATGTTTGCAGGGATTTTTTAGTGAAAAATCTGCCGATTCGATATATTAAAAATATCGAGAGAAAAGGCACGCCGGAAAATTGGAATGAATCAATACGGCAGGCTAAGGGAGAATATATCAAGATAATGCACCATGATGATTGGTTTTTGACTGAAGATGCGCTGGAAAAATTCGTGGAAATGCTAGACAAAAATGAAAAAGCCAATTTTGCATTCAGCGGATCGCAATGGTTCAATCCCGAGGGAAGGTTACAAGCTGATCATAAATTGGATCATTTCAAGCTTTATAAACTTAAAAATGACCCAGATTTTATTTTCACATGCAATTTCATCAGTACGCCAAGCGTGACTATTTTCCGGAAAAATATCGGAATATTTTTCGACAAGCAGTTCAAGTGGTTAGTTGATTTGGAGTTCTATATGAGAGCCATCAAGACTAGCGGGATTTTTGAATATACTCAAAAAGCGCTTACGGGAATTCTTGTTCACTCTGGCACGCAGGTAACAGCGGAATGTGTGAACAATAAAGAGCTTCAAGTGCAGGAGTATATCAGATTATATAATAAAATTAGACGTCCAGGAGAGATGATGAAAAGCTTTATATTGAATACTTTTTGGATTCTTTTTCAGCATTTCTATATCCGATCAGTTGACGATATTAGAGCATGTGGCGTGAAAGAAGAGATACCGACTGAAATAATCGCTTTACTTCGTTTCCGTAAATATAGGATATTCTCCGCTCCTTTTGTTATAATGAACATTCTAATGAAGCTTTACGGCATTGTGGTAATTAAGATAATTTATGGAATAATATTTTTTTTCGGCTTTTTCAAAAATAAAAAATAAGCCTATTTTTCATAAATCTTAATAAACTTTTCCGCAATCTTATCCCAGGAGAAATTCTGGGATATTTTTTGGCTTCTTGGCTTGAAGTGGTAAGGGTTATTATCTGTAGGTTAATATTG
>CAYOTC010000038.1:0-2824 GCA_964406815.1 uncultured Bdellovibrionales bacterium | reverse complement strand
GCCACGACAATTAAAATTATGACTACGCTAATCACAACTATTTTCATCTTTTTCCCGTCATTTTTTTTGATTTCACTTTCCATATTTTATTTGTATTAAGATAATTATTCTTTTTTTAATTATATCACGTTTTAGAAAATAATTTTAGGGGACATAAAGGCGGCGGTCCGACATACGTCGGACCGCCGCCTGTTTCAATTTCATATTCTAATCAATATTCAGTCCTCTTCTGGTATGATGCTTTCTGGCGACTTTTATACGAGCTGATTCTCTTTCAATCGCCGCCGCTACCGCCGCATATTCACTCTCATCCATTGAGACTTTCTGCTTCATCAATTCCTCCGCTCTCTTTCTCGCCTCTTCCGCTTTCTTAATATCGATTTCTTCCGCTCGCTCGGCCGTGTCAGAGAGAACAATAAGTTCATTTTGGTTAAATTCGACAAATCCTCCTGAGGTGGAAAGGAGAATTTCACCGCCGTCTTTTTTCAGCATTATCTCTCCTGATTTCAAGCTAGCGATATATGATCTGTGGTTAGGAAGAATCGTAACCAATCCATCGGTTACCGGCAAAGTCGCTTGATCTATCTCCTCTTCAAAAACAGTCCTTTCAGGAGTGACAATTTTAAATTTTATCCTATTTTTTTTATCCATCTTGTTTAAGCTTTTTTAACCTCATCGATTCCACCTTTCATATAGAAATCCTGCTCGGCTACCTCATCCAATTCCCCATCCAAAATCATTTTAAATCCTTTGACCGTATCAGAAAGCTTTACATATTTTCCAGGAGTTCCGGTAAATTGTTCCGCCACGAAGAACGGTTGCGACAAAAATTTCTGGATCTTTCTGGCGCGAGAAACTGTAATTTTATCCTCATCGGACAATTCTTCCATTCCCAAAATTGCAATAATATCTTGGAGATCCTTATATCTCTGCAAAACTTTCTGCACGCCACGCGCGACGTTATAGTGTTCTTCGCCGACAATTTTCGGATCAAGAATAGTCGAGTTGGAGTCCAAAGGATCGACAGATGGATAGATTGCGAGTTCTGCCAAGGCGCGAGACAAAACAACAGTGGAGTCAAGATGTCCGAAAGTCGTCGCCGGCGCCGGGTCAGTCAGGTCGTCAGCCGGAACATAAACCGCCTGCACAGATGTAATTGAACCTTTTTTAGTCGAAGTAATTCTTTCTTGAAGCCGTCCCATTTCTTCCGCCAAAGTCGGTTGATAACCCACGGCTGACGGAATGCGTCCCAAAAGGGCAGACACTTCCGAACCGGCTTGGGTGAAACGGAAAATATTATCGATAAAAAGCAACACGTCTTTTCCTTCGTCATCGCGGAAATATTCCGCCATAGTCAATGCTGAAAGAGCCACTCTCTGACGCGCTCCCGGCGGCTCATTCATCTGACCGAAAACCAAAGTGGTTTGTTTCAAAACTCCGGATTCTTTCATTTCGTTATAAAGGTCATTTCCTTCACGCGTTCTTTCTCCCACTCCGGCAAAAACCGAATAACCTCCGTGTTCCTGAGCGATGTTTCTAATAAGTTCCTGAATTGTAACAGTCTTGCCCACTCCAGCGCCGCCGAACAGTCCAACCTTTCCTCCTTTAATGAAAGGACAAATAAGGTCGATGACTTTTATTCCGGTTTCAAAAATTTCCGCCTTGGTTGATTGTTCGGAAAAAGCCGGCGCTTCCCGATGGATCGGATCTTTCCTTTCAAATTTCACTTCATCCTTGATTCCGTCAATCGGAGCTCCCAAAAGATTGAACATCCTTCCCAAGGTTCCTTTTCCGACCGGCACGGAAATCGCCGCCGCGGTATCAATCACTTCCATTCCGCGACGAATACCATCGGTTGATCCCATTGCGACAGTGCGCACGCGGTTTCCGCCGATATGTTGATGGGTTTCCAAAACGAGCTTATTCCCGTCTTCCAAATTAATTTCCAGCGCGCTATAGATTTCCGGCAGATTTTCCGAAAATTCCACGTCGACGACCGGCCCGATGACTTGCAATACTTTTCCTGTATTCATAGTTTTCTATCCTGTCATCCTGAATTCATTTCAGGATCCCTCGAGATGCCGGACTAAATCCGGCATGACAATAAAATGTTTATTTAAATTATTAAATGATTATATTGTTAAATTTTGGCTTATTTATAGCAATTTAGCAATTTAACCATTTAGCAATTAAACCTACTTGACTTTTTCGTGATTTTGTAGTATGATTGGGAGTTAGTGAATACAACGATATTTTACCTTAAAAATTGGAGGTTTTATGAAATTTAAAGACTTGAAACCAGGAGATAACTTTATTTTAGGAGATAAATTGGATAACGATCAAATTTATATCTATAAAAAACTTAATATGCCTGTCATAAGCGCAGATATTGCATGTATAAAAAGTATTGAGATTATGGAATGTGAGAAATCTCCAGCAGATATCGCTAAAGTTATCATTGAAATTTTCGAAAAAACATGCTCGGCAATATTACTAAAAAATGGAAAAATAAAAATGATTCCGGATGATACGGAGATTACCTTTTTAAATTAAATCAAATAGTATTTCAAGCTTCGCCATCCGTTTTGCATCAAAAGCAAGATGGATGGTTTTTATTTTCTCCCAAAAATTTTAAAAAGAACTTTCCTCAGCAATCAGGAATCAAGGAACAGGATTCAAGAAAATTCTTGTTCGCTGTTCTCTGACTCCTGTTTCCTGTTCTATTATTCCAACGCCGCGCGTCCGGCGGAAATCTCGGCAATCTCTTGAGTAATCTTCATCTGCCTGATTTGGTTATAGGCCAATGTCAAATCATCCGACATTT
>CAYOTC010000037.1:0-4673 GCA_964406815.1 uncultured Bdellovibrionales bacterium | reverse complement strand
AAAGTTATCCACAATAGCACTACATAGCTATTATATCTTCCCTCCCACAATCTTGTCAGAAATATTCCCCAACTCTTCCGGCGAATAGAATTCGATGATTATCTTTCCGCCTTTTCCCGATTTGGAAAGTTTGACTTTAGTATTGAGAGATTGGGACAATTGATCTTCAAGATTTTTCATTTCCGGATCGATATTTATCGCTCTTTTATGCTGTTTTACCGAAATTTCTCCAGCCTTACTTTCCGTCTGCCTGACTGTCAAACTATTTTTCAAGATTAGCTCAAACAGAGCTCTTTGTTTTTCCGGATTATCGAGAGCCAAAATTGCCTTGGCATGACCTTCGGTTATCCTGCCTTCCATCAAGGCTTTTTGGATTTCTATTGGCAAAGTCAGAAGTCTAAGTTTATTTGCCACCGCACTTCGGCTTTTTCCGAGTTTTTTGGCAATTTCTTCCTGACTAAGGTCAAAATTTTCCAAAAGACTCTTATATGATTTCGCTTCCTCGACCGGATTCAAATCATGGCGTTGAATATTTTCAATAATAGCCAATTCTAATTTTTCTTGCTCGGTCACTTCACGGACAATGACAGGCACGCTCGAAAGTCCCGCCAACTTGGCCGCCTGAAAACGTCTTTCTCCGGCAATTATTTCATATTGATTGCCACTGCGACTGACCACTATTGGCTGGATTATTCCGTGCTCTTTTATGGAATCGGAAAGTTCTTGTAATTTTATCTCGTCAAAATTAAGCCTCGGCTGGTGAGGATTAGGAATAATAAGAACAGTCGCAATTTCTTGGATGGAATTTTTTCCCGATTTTTCACCCCTGATCGATCCGCCTTCAACAACCACTTCAGCATCATCAAGACTTTTCCCGAAATAATTGAAGCCTTTTTCCGGTTTTTCAATTTTATTATTTTCTGATTGATCTGTTCGTTTTTTTTGCGGGATAAGAGAAGCAAGTCCCCTTCCCAATCCGTAATTTTGCGCCATCTGGATTAAATTGTTAGCTTGTTATATTTTTTTATTGCTAATCGCTAAGAATTGAAAGTTTGCCTTTTTTGATTTTTAAACAATAAAGCAATGCGACAATTTAGCAATAGAATACTTTACACGGAAAACTTTTTCTCATTTTCTTTCCTGTCGAGTTCGATTATTTCTTTCGCGATATTTTTATATGACCTTGCTCCTTTGGAAAAAGCATCGAATCCAAGAATCGATTTTCCAAATCCTGGCGCTTCCGCCAACCTAACCGAGCGTGGAATCACGCTGTCAAAAACATATCCGGGAAAATGATCTTGTATTTCCTTGACCACTTGGCGAGCCAGACGATTTCTTCTGTCATACATCGTGAGAAGCGCGCCCATAATTTTGAGATTCGGCTGGAGATTTTCTTTGACTAAATTGATAGTGTTCAAAAGTTGACTCAGTCCTTCCAGCGCAAAATATTCCGTTTGAACTGGAATAATAACCTCATCGCAAGCCACTAATCCGTTTATCGTGAGAAGCCCGAGGCTCGGCGGAGAATCAATTATTATATAGTCATAGTTCGTCCGAATTTCGCGAAGAACATTATACAGCCGGAACTCGCGATTATCCATATGCACCAATTCAATCCCGGCGCCGGCCAGATCCTGCGAGGACGGAATAATATCGTGTCCTAAAGTTTCCGTTTTCAAAATTATTTTTGACGGATGTTCCCCCATTATCATTGCATGATAGAGGCTTTTTTCGGTATTTCGAACATCAATTCCCAGTCCCGAGGAAGCGTTCCCCTGCGGATCCAAATCCACCAGCAAAACAAACTTCCCATAGGAAGCCAAATAGGTCGCAATATTGATGGCCGAAGTGGTTTTACCCACCCCGCCCTTCTGGTTGACGAGTGAAATTATTTTAGCCATAATGTATAAGTGCATTATACTACAAGAATCAAAGAGGCACAAAAAGCCCGGGTGGCGGAATGGCAGACGCAGTGGACTCAAAATCCACCGATGGGTAACATCATGCGAGTTCGACTCTCGCCCCGGGCACAAAGGTTTTATCCTTTTTAAAATATGCTATACTTTTGACGTAAAATAAAGATTGTTTTACGGTGTTAAAATTTAGCATAAACATACAATTTTTTATTATTATAAGCTAAAAGGTTTGTATATAAAAAGGTTATACGAAATTTTTTGAGCGTTAAATTAAAATAATGGATAATGAAATAAAAATATTTCATATCTCAGAAATTGAGGTTAATAGAAGAAAAAAAGCATTTACTTCATTGATAATTAGTTTTTTTATCTTCAGTTTGTTGTTTTCAATAGATTTAATTGTAGAAAATGTCACGATATCAATTATTAGTATATTATTTTTTGCATTAATGCTTTTCTTGTTTAGAATTATGACTTTAAATTATTTGAATAATTTTTTAAAAATGAAGTTGGTAATCGAAAAAAATAATTTGATAAAAATTTGGAATAAAAATCAAGCAAAATGCTTTTTTAATGAAATAAAATATATAAAAATAAAAAAAACAATAAAAGGTTGCAATAGGGAAATAAGTGTATTCACCAAGACTAATGCTGATATGATAATAAATGGATTGGATGATTTTAGCAGTTTTGAGAATGAATTATTAAACAAAATTGAAAATAAAAAAATAAAAATTATTAAGGAGCCAATTGATTATGATCATTTTCTTTTCTATCCAATTCTTGGTTTATTACTAAGTTTTATATTTATTTATGCCGTTAAAATTTTTTCTAATTTTGATTATCAAAATATTAAAATATTCTATCATTCTGTTCTGCTATATAATTTTTCAATGTGTATTTATTTTTTTATAACAAGACCATTGTCGAAAACATCAGAAAAGAAAAAAGTAAATCCAGATTTAATTTTTATTTTACTTATAATTTGCATTAATGTTTTTTTTATTTTTATTTATTTCGGGAATAAGGAATGTTTAACGCTCAAAAAACTACGTACAATAGCCGCTATACGCTCCGATCCTCACTCCCTTCGGTCGCTGCGGTGCTCGGGCTTCGCCACATTTTTTCTGCGCCTGCCTTCGGCTTATTTGGCGTAGAAAAAACGTCGTATAGCGGCGAACGTTAGGCGAAATTTTATTTTAAATCTTTTAAAAATAATTTATGAAAAACAAAAGGAAAAAAATTACTATAATCGCAATCATTATTGTGATTATTGTAGTTACTATTGGGCTTACAAGTTGGATGTTTATGAAAAAAACACAAGCACCAATACAACAAGTAGTGCAAAATAAACCAGTATCTCAAACGCAAGAAGCAAAACCGCAAGAAACTGATGAACAAAAGCAAGTGCAGGAATCAAACATAGAAACATCTTCAACTTGGGATGGATACAAAAAAACCACACTCAATCAAATAATTCTAGAAGAGAAGTCACATTTAGATTCTTCCGATAAAGTTGGTACTTATGTTTATAATGCAACAAGTCTTACTAATCCATATAGTGTCAATTTAATATATAAGGATAAATATCGTAAGATTTTACCACAGACGAAGCAATTTTTAACTATGTGGGCTAAATCCTTAAGCATTGATAGCAAAAATATTGCACTGTATGAAGAAGAAGTTTTATTTGTAGAATCTAATGGCAATGAACATTGGATGCCTATACAAAAACAACTGGTTTCATATCTAAAAAAAGAAGCTACTTCTGATGATTATGTGAATTTAGCGATTATGTGGGCTGGAACTTATAAAAAATCAACTGGATATAACTGGGTGTTTTTAATTAATGAGTTTAATGCTCAACAAAAATAAAAATCTTCTAAAATTAGCTACAAAAAAGCTCGACTAGATTCAATATCCAGTCGAGCTTTTTTTAAGTTCTAATACCAGTTTTCTAATTCCCCAATTCTTCCTCAACAATCTTTTTCACCAAATTCCCATCGGCTTGGCCTTTGAGTTTTCCCATCGCCGGACCCATAACTTTCCCGATTTCTGCCTTGGAAGTAGCGCCGGAATTAGCAATCACTTCTTTCACGATTTTCCGCACTTCATCTTCTCCGAGTTGTTCTGGCATATAGACGGAAAGGATTTCCACTTCCGCTTTTTCTTTTTCCGCTAAATCAGCTCTTCCGCCTGCTTCAAACTGAGAAACGGCGTCTTTTCTTTGTTTGATTGCCTTAGCAATGACTTCCCGAACTTCTTCATCGCTCAAGCCTTCTTCTCTTTTCTTTTTCTCGATTTCGACATTTTTTATCATCGAATCAAGCATCCGCAAAGTATCCCGCTTAGAAGAGTTTCCTTCTTTCATTGCTGATTTCAAATCCTCTAGTATTTGTTTTTTTAACATATATTTTTGAGCAATAGCGCCGGCTAAGTCTTAGCCGGCGCCCAAAACTGCTCGATTATTTTTTGATAAGTTTCTTTTTGACGTTCTTGAAATTTTGCTCGTCAAATTTTCCCATTTTTTTCAGTCGTCCCACGAGTTTCCGCACTTCCACCTTATACATCGCTCCCTCGCGCAGTTCCCGCTTGCTTTTTTCATCCGCTTTGAAACGTACTCTTCTGGCGCGCACTAAAACACCGCTCTGCTGAACACGGCGACTGAAGCGTCTAATGAGACTCTCGGAAGACTCTCGGTCTTTCTTTTTTACTTCGATCATAAGTGACCTCCTTTCCAATTTTTAACTGCGTATT
>CAYOTC010000036.1:0-5329 GCA_964406815.1 uncultured Bdellovibrionales bacterium | reverse complement strand
TTTTCCGAAACTTATTAAAAAAACAGATTTATTTTTCCTAAAAACATTGATTCCGCTAAGCTTGAAAAGAGCAGACAGGATTATTGCTGTTTCGCAATTTACCGCAGATGAACTCGTGAAATATTATGAAATTGATCCAAGGAAAATAAGCTTGGCTTATAATGCTGTTTCGGATGATTTCCTTGATGATTTAAAAGATGAAAAAATCGAAGATGTCAGGAAAAAATACGCTTTACCGAAAAAATTCATTTTGTATCTCGGGACATTGCAACCGAGAAAAAATATTCCAATCCTAGTCGAAGCTTTTAAAAAAATAGAAAAAAAATTCCCCGGATTAAAATTGGTCCTGGCTGGAGGAAAAGGTCACAATTATGATTTGAAAATAGATAAAAAAATAAACGTATATAATATCGGGGATAAAGTCCTTTTTCCGGGATATATCACAGATGAGGATAAGGCTGATGTTATAAAAATGGCAGAAGTTTTCGTTTTCCCTTCGCTATATGAAGGTTTTGGCATTCCAGTATTGGAATCTTTGGCTGTTGGCACCCCGGCCGTTATATCCGATATTTTGCCACACCGAGAAATTGCCGATAAAGCCGCCTTATTTTTTAATCCAAAAAATAGCAATGAACTTGAAGACAGGCTGAATGAAATTATTTCCAATGAAGCAGTGAGAAAAAAAATGAAAGAAGCCGGACTTTTAAGTTTTAGAAATTTTTCTTGGAGAAAAACCGCCCTAAGAATGATAGCTATTTTTGAGAACATGAAAATTGAAAATTGATTGACAAAATGGCGTTATTTAAGTAGAATATCAATATTGTGATAATAAAGATTTAATTATTTTATTATCCCCTCCAAAAAGGGGATTTTAAAAAGGATAACCAATTAAATAAAAGAATTATGGATAATCAGCTTAATAAAAGCCAAAAAAAGCGTTTTTTTCAGAAAAAGTGGTTTAAAATAACTGCAATAATTATTGTTATAATTATTTTAGCGGGAGGATTTTTTGCTTGGAAAACAGGCCGCTTGCTTAATAAAATTTCTAGCGGTGGAGTTTTTTCATCTTTGGTTCATGCTATTCCCGGAGTAGAGGAGAAGTTGAAAGGGCAGGAAGAGGACAGAATAAATGTCTTAATCCTTGGGATGCGTGGAGAAAATATGGTTGGCGGAGGACTTTTGACCGATGTAATTCAGGTGGTCAGCTTGAAGCCGATAGAAAATAAAATATCTTTCATATCGATTCCGCGCGATCTTTATGTGACAGTTCCCGGAACTCAGGACAAACAGAAAATAAATGCCGTTCATCATTATGGCGAACAAAAAGGGCAAGGCAAGGGTCTTGAAGATATGAAAACTGTAGTGTCGGAAATAACCGGCTTACCGATTCATTATGCTGCTTCAATAAATTTTGACGGCTTCAAGCAACTGATTGATACCATTGGCGGCATTGAATTGACTCTCGAGCAGCCGTTCCAAGAAAGTCAGCAGTTTCATGAGCCGCATGTGTGTGATTCCTATGTCTTTACGGTACCGATGAAAAATGCAAAAAATCAACAAATGTATGAATGCAAATACGGCTACAAACTTCGATCAGAATTGCCGGCTAAAACTTCCTATACTGCCGTTCCACCAGCTACTTGCTATAATGAGCCGGGGAAAAAAGGATATTATGTCCGCGTCAAAAAAGCCTACCCACTTTGTTATAATGACGATGAGGAATGCGGGGGAAATTTTCAGCTTCCAGCCGGAATACAGACTCTCAACGGCGACAAAACTCTTTGTTATGTGAGATCCAGAGCGACTTCCAGCGATTTCGAACGTTCCAAAAGACAGCAAATAATCATCCAGCTTATAAAGGATAAGATGCTTAGTCTTGGAACTCTGACTGATTTTTCCAAGATTAATGGCATTCTTGAAAGTTTAGGAAATAACGCAAGAACCGATATGCAACTCTGGGAAATGCAAAAAGGTTTGGAACTCTACAAAAATATGCAAAACCCGCAAATATATCAAAGAGTACTGGAGAATTCCGAAGAGGGACTGCTTTATCATCCAGAAGAAGGCACTGCCGGATACATCCTCCTTCCGATTGGAGACAATTATGATAAAATCCGTGAAATGGCTAAAAATATTTTTACCCTTCCAACTCAATCCGATATAAAGCCAAAATAATAAAACTGTGGAACTTTCAATAATTGTTACAAATTACAAGAATCCGGAACTGCTTAAAATTTGTCTGGATTCTATAAAAAAATCTTCTTTGCCGGAAAGCTGTGAGATTATAGTTTCTGATTCTGAAACAATCGAAGACACCGAACTTATGATGCGGGAAGATTTTCCTGAAATAATATTTCTTCCTTCCAAGGAAAACATTGGTTTTAGCGGAACAGTCAATCGGGGACTTGCCAAATGTCAAGGAGAATTTATTCTCATTCTTAATGGTGATATGATAATGAAAAAAGATTCTATCAGAATACTTTTGGATTTTATCAAAGACAGATCCGATGTGGGAATTGTCGGTCCGCAACTGCTTAATTTTAATGATACTCTGCAAAATTCTTGTTGTCGTTTTTATTCTCCGCTTACCATAATCTATCGGCGTACTTTTTTAGGAAATTTTTCTTTCGCCAAGAAGCATCTCGACAGGTTTTTAATGAAGGATTTTGATCATCAATCGATCAAAGAAGTTGATTGGCTGATGGGTTCAGCTCTTATGACAAGAAAGGAAACAGTGAAAAAGATTGGGAAAATGGATGAAAAATTCAAATTATACTTTGAAGATGTTGATTGGTGCCGGAGATTTTGGGAAAACGGATACAAGATTATTTACAATCCGCAATCGAAGATGTATCATTACCATGGAAGGGGTTCCGCCGGAAAAAATGTCTTCAGGCTTCTTATTTCCAATAAATTGGCTTGGATCCATATCCTAAGCGGAATAAGATATTTCTGGAAATTTCGCGGAAAGCCAGTCCCAAAACATAATTAAAAGACTTACCAATGGAAAATTTCAACGAAGACAACGGTTTTAATATTCCGAAATATCCGGAAGATATGAATAAAAACAGAAAAGTATTCAAAAAATGGCTATCTGTTTTTTTTGTTTTCTTTCTTGTTGCAGCCAGTTTTTTCTGGGGAATTAATCGGGGAAAAATAATCGCTGAAAAGGAAAGAGCAGATGTTGAGAATATCACTCTTGATCAAGCTATTTTAAAAAATAAATTTTCATCCAAAAATAATGATGTGGATTTTTCGCTTTTTTGGAAAGTTTGGGAACTTTTGAAAGAAAAACATATAGACAAAGCTTCTCTGAATGCACAAAAACTCGTTTATGGGGCAATTTCTGGGATGTTGGAAGCTACCGGTGACCCATATACCTCATTTTTCGATCCGGAAGAAAATGCCTCTTTTACTGAAAATATCGAAGGGAGTTTTGACGGTATCGGAGCGGAACTTGGCATAAAAGATGAACTCCTAACAGTAATTGCTCCCTTGGAAGGATCTCCTTCGGAAAAAGCCGGCATGCGCGCTGGAGACAAAATAATCAAAGTGGGCGATAAGATTGTGGCTGATATGTCAATAGACGATGCCGTCAAGGAAATTCGCGGGAAAAAAGGAACGGAAGTGAGACTTACCATACTTCGAGAAGGAGAAGATGACACCAAGGAAATTACCATAGTTAGGGATACTATCGAGATTAAAACCGTTTCCATAGAATTTAAAGAGGATAATGTCGCTTATTTAAAAATTTCCAGATTTGGAGAAAAGACTTCCGAAGAATTTGATAATACTATAAGCGAAATGCTATCCAGGAATTCCAAAGGAATAATTCTGGATCTTCGGAACAATCCGGGCGGACTTTTGAACAGCTCCATTGAGGTTGCAAGTCGGATGATTCCCAAGGGGAAAATCGTGGTTTCGGAAGAATATAGCAATGGAAAAAAAGATAATCTACATACCCTTGGGGGCGATAAGTTAAGCACTCTTCCAATCGTTGTTTTAATCAACGAAGGCAGTGCCAGCGCTTCAGAAATAATAGCCGGAGCTTTGAAAGATAATCAAGGAACCACTCTTATCGGGGAAAAATCTTTCGGCAAAGGAAGTGTTCAAGAAATGACTGAGCTTCCCGGCGGATCAAGCGTGAAAATAACTGTTGCCAAATGGCTGACTCCGAATGGAAATAATATTATGGAAAAGGGAATTGAACCGGACATTGAAATCAAATTTACTGAGGAAGATTATAAAAATAACCGCGACCCGCAACTGGATAAAGCGCTGGAAGTTTTGAAGGAGAAGATTTAAAAAATATGAAATTATTTATTATTATATTTTTCTACTTATATTATCTGGATGTTCTTTTAGGGATGATTGGATAGGAGTGTATTATCCAGATAAAAATAACATTGGCGATGAATCAAAATGGGTTATAATGCCAGGTTTAAAATCTCTTGATGATTGTCAGCAATGGATTTTAAAAATTTCAAAAAACAACAGTAATTATGATTATGAATTTGGTAAAAAATGTAAATATAATGAGGATACTGGATTATTAGTATGCAAAGAAACTGCAAAATAATTTAAATAAATAATTTTATGAAAATAATACTCTTACAAGACGTGAAATCATTGGGCAAAAAAGGAGAAATAAAGGAGGCTTCAGAAGGCTACGCCAGAAATTTTCTTTTTCCGAAAGGTTTAGCCCAGATTGCTACTTCCGGAGCTGTGGCTGAAATTCAGCGGAAAAAGGCTAAAGAAGAAGCGGAAAATAAACAAAACATTGAAAAAATGCGCGCTTTGGCAAAATCCATCGAAAGCAAGAAAATAAAGCTAAAAGCCAAGGAGAAAGACGGCAAGCTTTTCGGTTCCATTACTGCCAGACAGATTGCCGAAGAATGCCAGAAAAACAATTTGGAGATTTCGGCAAATTCGATTATAATGAATAAAAGTTTAAAAGAAGTTGGAGAGTATGAAATAGAGATTAAACTTCTGCCGAATATTTCCGCCAAATTACGACTTGAAATCAAAGGAATCTGAACCTGAAAAAAATTATGTGCATTAAAAATCGCAGGGGATAGGCGATTTTTAAATTGCCCAATAACAAAATTACGGGAATATTTTTATAATTATTTGGTAATCTAATAATTTAATAACGAGTTAATATTTTTTAAAAAACAAAAAATTATTAGCCTGAGTTTCATTATGCAAAACAGAAAATATATCTTCGTGGTTGGAGGAGTGATGAGTGGAGTAGGAAAGGGAATAACCACTTCATCCATAGGAGCGATATTGAAAGCCAGGGGATATAGGATAACCGCTCTCAAGATTG
>CAYOTC010000035.1:0-5331 GCA_964406815.1 uncultured Bdellovibrionales bacterium | reverse complement strand
GGCGCTTTGCGCCGAGGCAAACTCTTTCAATTTCGCTGAATGTAAAAATTGGCGGAGAGACAGGGATTCGAACCCTGGGACCCCTTTCGAGATCAGCACATTAGCAGTGTGCTGCTTTCAGCCACTCAGCCATCTCTCCATATATTTTCTCGGCAGAGCCTCAAGCAAAAAACTGGGCTTCGCGTCTGCCGGGGCTACTTTTTGCAGCCCGCCAGATGCTCAGTCGCATCCGGCCCACTCAGCCATCTCTCCATATAAAATCTTTCACGTAACAATTCTTATATTACCAACTAAAGGAGCGCTTGTAAACCCTCAGAGAAAAATTATTCTCGTTTCGATATTTGGTAAAAATGTGCTAATATTTAATAAATAAGATAAAAGAAAAAATATGTATATTGAAGATTATAGAAAAAATGAATCCGATGAACAGGAAGAATTAATGATTGAAGCTCCGGAAGAAGAACTGATTGAAAAATATTCCAAAGATGTCCTGATGCACTGGCAAGCGCCCGAGTTCGAGTTTTATGAGAGGGACCAAAAATGGTTTCTGGTTGTTTCTTTGATTCTGGCAGTAATCATCGGATACGCGATTTATACCAACAGTCTCATAATGGCAATTACATTTATCCTAATCGGCGTGGTTGGATATTTGAGAATAAACCAAGCGCCACGCACCTTGGATTTTCGAATCGTTCCGGAAGGAATCGTGGCCGGAAAAAAAGAACTTTATCCTTTTGAAAATATCAAATCTTTCTGGATATTCTATGAACCGGATCACAAAAAAGTCATCAGTTTCCATATGAACAGCTATATTATTCCATTTATCCATGTTCCGATCCACGATGAAGATCCGGTTGCTATCCGCACAATTCTCCTAAAATATGTCCCGGAAAATAAACAATATCCTGGCTTTGCTGATACCTTGGAAAGATTCTTAGGATTCTAATCACCGTATTATGAGATATTTTGGAAAAAGCCGGACTTCTCCGGCTCTTGCTTTTGATTAAATATACCTATACGATATACTAAGTATTTAAAAAAGCGCTTGTAGCTTCAGCCAAAGGCTGACAAGCAGTGGATACCTGCCCGCAATGCTGCGCATAGCGTTGCAGGCGGGAAATGCCTGATTTAATACTTAAAATAATGAGAGATTTAGTTTTATATAATTGCGCTTGTAGCTCAGTGGATAGAGCATCTGGTTGCGGTCCAGAGGGTCGCAGGTTCGATTCCTGCCAAGCGCACAAAATTACAACTACAACTTATTATGTCTCCATAGCTCAGTGGATAGAGCGTTTGGTTCCGGTCCAAAAGGTCGCAGGTCCGACTCCTGCTGGGGACACAAAAATAAAATAAATAAAAAAGATAGCTTTAAATGAGCTTTTTTTATTTTAAGGAATGCTTATTGACAAAAATAAAAACTAATCTATAATCAGTTGTTAATATTTTTTTCAGTTCTCTGGGCGCAAATATTTGCGCCTCGGAGCATCTGGGAAAAAGGGTATATTTCAGATGACAATTTGGTTCTTTTAATTACCCCAAATACACTGACTGAAGGAGACTGACTGATGGAAAAAATGAAAAAAGGTATTACGGAATGATTATCTCTGTTAATGGCGATGGCGATTTTGGTTTTATCGGAATCGAAACGGTCGTTACTGAAAACGGCGAAAATCCATCTGAACTGAAAACATCGGAAGATATTTATATTCACCGTGAAGATTGCGCAAGCAGTCTTGTTGTTGGAATAAACGTATCTTTCCTTATTAAGGAAGATCGGAAAAGAGGCGACGGATTTTATCGGGCATTTGGCGCGATTGAGGCGATGGAAGCGGAAATTGTTCAGGATGGCGAGGAAGTTATTACTGGATTTTATGCTGTTTCCAATCCGCAAATGACCCAAGAACTAACGACAATCACTCCGCGCGCGAATTATCACATTTCTGCCAAGGAAATTCCAGCAGAGGAAGTTGAAAAGGTTTTGAAAAATAAACCGATGGAAGAAATTCCCAGAGGCTTCGAAAGCGTTCAGACGGAAGAAAAGAAACTTCGTCTCCTGAGCATGATGCTCGGGACATTTTTTCCAACATTATCACAGTTCCAAGCCGACTTCAACATTCTAGAAAGCGATAGCGAGGAGCTTGATGAGGCAGTAAGAGAAAATGAGATCAATCTGGAAGCTATAGGGATGTCCCAACAGATTGAGGATATTCGGATGGAAGTCGCGAGTTTCAATAGTATGAAAGCTACGCTGAAACTTATTTACGACGATGGATTAGTCCGTCCAGACACCATTATTCCAATCAAATATCTGCCTGATCTTTTTATGGCCGTACCAGTGTGGTATTTTTGGACTCCTCAGGAAAAAATTGGGGAAATAGAAGATATCTAGACAAACGAAGACCCCCACCCCCAGGAAGAAATAAAATATTTTTGTAATCTCTTCCCCAATGAAAAGTGGGGTCATACCTATCAGCTATTCAATCGTCGCATAAGATCGCTGAAAATGTATAAAGGCGACAAGGTGCCACCTTTTGTTTCCAGAAGACTACGTAAAGCCGTCGAAGCATTTGATTACGTAGTAATAGCAACGCCCTATCACAAAGAGGCTGGGAAGGATTGGGGCGATCTTGAATGGCTCAAACTGATTGACCCTTACGTTTTAGGATTTAAAAAAGGTATTCCCTATTTCTTTATACTGGCCCGTTTCAGCGACAGTGGAACGTTCCCGTTATATCATGAGATGGTTGCCGACACAATAAATTTCCTTTCAAAAAATAAAGAGGAATTGAAAAAATTCGATCGTGTCAACAGCCCCTTTTGGTATGATTCTAAAGATATTAGTCGGACACTGCCCAATGCAGGAAATGTATTAATGGAACACGTAGACTCTATGATTAAGGAGTTTGAAAAGGGCAACCTCTTCAACTGGCTCCGCGATGAAGAAAATAAAGAGAAGTTACCCTCAACTAAAAACGACTAGTTTAAAAACTGGTCTCCTATCCGCCCAAAATGATGAATATCATTTTGGGCGGCTTTTATTTATTAAAAATATCCCTTCTTTTATTTTGTCCTTGGCATAAGGTATAATGAAAATATGATTACTCCAAAAACTAAACTAGCTGAACTCCCCCGCCTTTCAGAAAAACAAACTAAGGCTCTCGAAAAACTTGGCCTCCTGACCGTGGAGGATCTTTTGCTATATTTCCCTTTCCGCTATGACGACTATTCGGAAATCGTTACAATTTCAGAAGAATACATCGGCCAAGCTGTCACAGTTATTGGAAAAATTACCAAAGCAAAAATAAACCGGATTTTCAAACGACGGATGTCGATTGTGGAAATTTTTATCGAAGATGACAGCGGAATGGCAATGCGTGCCATCTGGTTTAACCAGCCCTATCTTTTGGATAATTTCAAGATTGGAAATATGATCAGGCTTTCGGGAAGAATTGTCTTTGACCGAAAATATTTATCAATGACCGGACCATCTTTTGAAAATGCCAGCCACGAAGCGACCAATACCGGTTGTGTCGTCCCGGTCTATTCCGAAACTGCCGGTATCACTTCTAAATGGCTCCGCTGGAAAATAAAGACTCTTTTGGAATATGCCGGGAATATTGGCGACACGATTCCTGAAGAAACCAGAAAAAAACTCCATCTTTTCAGTTTGAAGGATATGATTGAAGAATTGCATTTTCCAAAAAATCAGACTCGCCTCACTGTTGCCAGAAAATCATTGGCTTTTCGGGAAATGTTTTTGCTCCAGTTGAAATCTTTGCGACTTAAAAATGATTGGGACAAGAACCGTTCTGCCATAATAAAATTTGACGAAAAACTAATAAAAGATTTTATAGGAAAACTGCCCTTTAAACTCACTGACGCCCAAAAGAAAGCTTCTTTTGAAATATTGAAAGATTTGGAAAAATCTCATCCAATGAACCGACTTTTGAATGGCGACGTCGGATCGGGAAAAACAATCGTCGCTGCCATCTCCGCCCTGCAGGCAGTTTCCGCCGGTTATCAAATCGCCATCCTGGCTCCAACCGAAGTTTTGGCCCGCCAGCATTTTGAAATTTTTTGCAAAATTTTTGAAAATTATAAATTCAATATTGCGCTTCTGACAAATTCATACAAAATGACCAATAGAAAAGAAGAGGTAAAAAATCGCGAAGACTTGCTCAAAGAAATATCTTCTGGAAAAATCGATATAACCATCGGAACCCATGCTCTTATTCAGAAAGACGTTTGTTTCAAAAATTTAGCATTTGTTGTCGTTGATGAACAACATCGTTTCGGCGTTGGGCAGAGAGCCGAGCTCCAGAAAGAAACCACAAATATCAAAGACGGACTAGAAACTACGATTCCCCATCTTCTTTCTATGTCAGCTACGCCCATTCCGCGAACGCTCGCTATTGCCTATTTTGGAAGCCTGGATATTTCCATTCTTGATGAGATGCCAAAAAATAGGAAAAAAATAATTACCAAAATAATCGCAGAAAAAAATACTAGAGATGCGTATGACTTTATCAGAAAAGAAATAAAGTCCGGTCGCCAAGCTTTTGTGATTTTTCCTCTCGTGGAAGAGTCCAAGGCAATGACAGAAGTCAAATCCGCTACTGAAGAACATACTCGTCTTTCCCGCGATGTTTTTCCGGAATTTGAGCTTGGACTTCTTCATGGCCGGATGAAATCCAAAGAAAAAGAAAAAATAATGCTCGATTTTAAAAATAAGAAACTCGATATCCTAGTCTCGACTTCTGTGGTTGAAGTTGGGATTGATATTCCGAACGCCACAGTTATAATGATCGAGAACGCTGAACGTTTCGGTCTCGCCCAGCTTCATCAGTTCAGAGGTCGGGTCGGTCGTGGAGAATTCCAGTCATATTGTTTTCTTTTTTGTGGAAATGGCGAAGGAAAAATTCCACAACGCCTCAAGGTCCTGAAAAAAACTAATGATGGTTTTGTGATTGCGCAAAAAGATCTGGAACTGCGCGGTCCAGGAACTCTTTTTGGAAAAATCCAATCCGGTCTACCAGATATCACGATGGAAAATCTGGCTAATGTGAAGTTGATAAAACTTGCCCAAGAAGAGGCGGAAAAAATATTAACTGAAGATTTCGAACTTAAAAAACATCCTGCTCTGAAAAACGCCCTGTCAAAATTCTCCGAAGGAAAAATCCATATGGAATAAATAGAAATTTCAACATAAAACCAGCCCCGATAAATCGGGGCTGGTTTTTAGTATCTTGTATTTTTTGTCTCCTGCTCCCTGCTTCTACAGCGTCGTCGCCGTCATCGTTATTGTAACGGTATAAGTTCCAGAAGGTTGGA
>CAYOTC010000034.1:0-5338 GCA_964406815.1 uncultured Bdellovibrionales bacterium | reverse complement strand
GTCAGAATTAACTCGAGCAATTCTATTTCTAGTCGTGCCGTTATATGAGGTAAAAACTCCTCCAATCAATATTTTTCCGTCAGATTGAATGGCAAGAGAATTAATATTACTACTTGCGCCGGTTCCCGGATTAAAAGAATTATCTAAGGATCCATCGGAATTAATCCGTGCAATGTTATTTCTAGACGTGCCGTTATATGAGGTAAAAGCTCCTCCAATCAATATTTTTCCGTCAGATTGAATGGCAAGAGATTGAATAGAACCATTTGGGCCAGTGCCTGGATTGAAAGATGTGTCTAGTATTCTATCAGAATTCAAACGAGCAATTCTAATTATGTTTTTATCGTCATACATTGAAAAATTTCCTGAAATAATTATTTTCCCATCAGATTGAACAGCTATAGAAGTAATTAGAGCATTCGGTCCTTTTCTAGCTCCAGTGAAAAAACTAGCATCAATATCCCCCGCCGCTGCTTGTATGCTATTTGATAATCCAAAAATTCCTGATACCAGAATAATAAAAGCCAGCGCCAGAAAATATTTTTTTGAAAACAAAAAAGAACCAGACAAAAATCCGCCTCTTTTTAATGATGCTAAATTGAAACCCTTCCGTTCCTTTTTTCCCCTAAACATATTTTTGTTTTTATTTTTACCATAAATGCGAATTATTTTGATTCGCAATTTATTGATTATATTATACAACAACCATTTTATTTTGTAAAAAGAAAGTTATCCACAGGTCAATTAATAAAATCTATGCACTATCTCCTCCGCTTTTTCCAAATCTTCCGGCGTTGCAATCGGATGCCAAAGAGTAGTTTTTTCAATTCTAATTTTATGCTCTTGGGCCATTTTTGCCAAAGTTTGAGGAAGACCAAATTCTCCGTTCCCGATTGATACCAAGTCATAATTGAAAAATTTCTTATTGATAACATAAGCACCGGTATTTACCAAGCCAGCCATTATCCTTTTCGGTTTCTCGATAACATCAACCATATGCCTTCGATTATTCGTCCGTATGAGTCCGAAATTCCTCGCGTCTTCCATTTCATACCCAAGAATAGCTAAATCATTTTTAATCAGATTGTTGAGATCTTTTTTGCAATAAAGATCATCCCCCATTATCACCAAAAATTTTTCATCCAAAACGCTTTTTGCCAGATGCAAAGCTCCCCCGCTTCCGTTAAGATTGGTTTGAAACACATAAATTATCCTTCGACCGTCAAAAAATCTTCTGAAGTGACGCATTATTTCATCACCCTGATAACCGATGACCAAGATTATTTCCTTGATGGCACGCGGAAGCGCCAATATTTTGTGCTCTAAAAGAGGCTTCCCTTTTATTTTTAACATCGTCTTTGAGGTATCTTTGGTAAGATTCCTCATCCTTTTCCCCCTGCCTGCCGCGAGTATGACTGCTTGCATAAATCAAAAGTCAGGAATCAATGGTCAGAAGCCAAGAAATAAAATCTCAATTACTCTGATTTTTCTTGTTCACTGCTCACTGTTCACTGTTGAATTACGATATTAACCAGCCTGCCTTTAACAAATATTATTTTTTTAATCTCTTTTCCGGAAATATTATTTCTAACCTTTTCGCTTTCCATTACAATTTTTTTCGCTTCTTCTTCTGTAATATCTGCAGCAACCACTATCTTGTCGCGCATTTTTCCGTTGACTTGTATAATCAACTCTATTTCTTCATCAACAATCATTTTTGGATTATATTCCGGCCAACTTTCTTTGAAAATGGAATTTTTATGCCCGAGATTTTCCCAAAGTTCTTCCGCTAAAGCTGGTAGGAACATCGCTATGACTATTATAAATTTTTCAAATGATTCTTTGGAAATTTTTTCGGTGGAATAAAAAGTATTTGTCATTTCCATTAGCTTAGCAATAGCCGTATTATAACGCTGTTCGTCCATATCATTCCCGACATTTTTAATGGTTTTGTGCAATTTTGTCAAAATCTTTTTATCATCATCGACTTCACCAATTTTGTCCATTAAATTATATACTCTTTCAGCCCAATGCTTAGTTCCAATAATTCCTGAATCGGAAAAACTTCTATCTTCGCTAAGCGGTCCTAGAAATAATATGTAAGTCTTGAGAGCATCATATCCGACTTTATCACCATATTCTTCCGGATTAATGACATTACCCTTTGATTTTGACATTTTTTTTCCATCCTTTAGGATCATCCCATTCGCCCGAAATTTCTTAAATGGATTATTAAAATCAATGAGTCCTAAATCATGAATAGCCATTGTGATAAATCTCGTATACATCAAATGTAGTACGGCATGTTCATTTCCTCCGATATAAATATCTACCGGCAACCATTTTTTCGCCAATTCCTTGTCGAATATCACCTCGTTATTCTGACTGGAAATATATCGGAAAAAATACCAGGCTGAATCCAAAAAATTATCCATCACATCCGCTTCTCTTTCAGCTGATCCTCCACATTTCGGACAAGTCGTTTCCATAAAATCCTTAACTTTAGCAAGCGGACCCCGTCCATCCCCAGACGGTTCCCAACCTTCCTTGAGTTCTGGAAGTCTAACCGGCAAATCTTTTTCCGGCACCGCAACAGTCCCACACTTTTCGCAATAAATCACTGGCACTGGTGGTCCCCAATATCTTTGTCGCGAAACACACCAATCGCGCAAACGATAATTAATCTTCTTCGAACCTAGGTTATTTTCTTCCAGCCACTGGGTCATTTTTCCCCGTGCTTCTTCTGAGGTTAAACCAGTGAAATCGCCTGAATCAATTAGAGCGCCATCATCAGTTGTTGCCTCATAAACACCTACCCAATCAAGCTGTTCTTTTTTTATTCCGATATTAAGGCCATACTCATATGCATCCTTAATTTCAGTATTCTTGTTCCAATCAAATCTTCGATTATCTTTTTCTGAATGAAATAATATTTTTTTAATCAATCCGTCACTGTGAATATACCAAGAACCATCAATAAAATATTTTTCTGCCAAATCAAAAACATTATCAACATCTTCTGTATAAATCTTAATAAGATCATTATTCTCAATAACATTAGCGAACTTCTTGACTTCATTATAAAAACCATCTTGCAGAGATTCCTTAATTGCTACAATGAAAGTTTTCACCGAATCAATTGATTTAATGATTGGCAAATCATATTTTTTAGCAAATTCAAAATCTCTCTCATCATGAGCCGGAACAGCCATCACCGCGCCGGTGCCGTAATGACCAAGAACATAATCAGCGACAAATATCGGCAACTCCTCCCCATTGAAAGGATTTATAACTTTTAGTCCCTTAATTTCAACACCCGTTTTTTCTTTAGCCTCCATCCGGTCAACATCCGTTTTTTTCTTCGTTTCTTCCAAATATTTTTCAACTTCCGCATAATTTTCAATGTCATCCTGAACTTGTTTCAAAATCTCATGTTCCGGAGCGACAACACAATAAGTGCAACCAAAAATCGTATCAACTCGCGTTGTAAAAACTTCTATAAAATCTTCTGTAGTTTTTAATTTTTCATTTTTAACTTTAAATTTAACTATCGCGCCTTCTGATTTCCCGATCCAATTTTTTTGCGCGCTTTTAGTTATAACTGACCAATCCATTTCTTCTAATCCATCCAAAAGCCTATCGGCATAATCCGTAATCTTAAAAAACCACTGCTTCATCTTTCTTTTTTCCGGAACAGCCTTACATCTTTCACATTGTCCGTCTTCAATCTGTTCGTCTGCCAAGACTGTTTTACAAGAGGGGCACCAATTTAAATAAGCTTCTTTTTGATAAGCCAGTCCTTTTTCAAAAAGCTTAGTAAAAATCCATTGGGTCCATTTATAATATTCCGGCTTAGTTGTATCAACTTCCCGCGTCCAATCACAACTAAGCCCGGCTGATTGCATCTGTTTTTTGAAATTATGAATTGTTCGCTCCAACATTTTTCCGGGAGTTTCCCCTATTTTTAAAGCATAATTCTCGCTATGGATTCCAAAAGCATCCCAACCGACTGGCTCAAAAACATCAAATCCTCTTAATTTTTTATACTTTGCCATCACATCGATACAAGTAAAAGCGTAGAAATTCCCAATATGCAGACCCTCAGCGCTTGGATAAGGGAACATAAATAAGGCATAATATGGATTTTTGGCCGATTCCAAATCTGGAACAAATGTTTTGTCTTCTATCCACTTTTCGGCCCATTTTTTTTCTATCGCCTGATGATCGTATTTTCCCATAAAGTCTTATTTTAAGCTTACTTTTCCATTTTATTCCTTTTTTGAATTTTTTTCAAGAAAACAAAAAGAGCGAGATTTAATCCCGCTCTATTTTAGAAGAAACTATCTTCATTGCTTATCGGCTTCTATTCTAACTTTTTCCTCTTTTTTCTTCCTGGCTTTCTGATAAATCTTTCTACCAATCAAGAAAAGAACAAAAATAACAAGAAGATAAAGTATTGCAATAGGAATAACGGTGATTATGAGAACAATGAGAAGATTTATAAATCCTTGAGATGACTTAACCAAAGAATTAATAGCGTCCTTCGCAACCTGTAGCGGTCTCCAAGAATCAGCGATAGTCACATCCTGGTCTTCGGTAATATGCATACTGATTGTTGACATATCTGTTTGAGAAGCGAGATATTTTATTTGTCCTTGCAGTCTTTCGATTTCTCCGCGCACCCTGGAAAGCTGTCTCGTTACAGAAAGGATATCCTCAATCTTTTGAGCTTGATCGAGAATCCTGACATAGGATTGCTCTTCAGCCTGTTTATTTTTTATCTGGGTTTCCAAATCCTGATACTCTTGAGTGACATCCTGTCCGGAAGTTGATTCGCTGACAACTAATGTGGCAATTTTTTTAAGTTCCTCAAAGGCCTTCTCGAAATTTGCAACCGGAATTCTAATAACAACAAATCCACTCTTAATATTGGCTTTCGTCTGGTTTATATTGGAAGAAAAAATATCCCCTCCATTTTTTTTGGAAATTTCTGAGATTTTTTCTTGAGCATCTGACACGCGGTCAACCGTGAGTTCCAAATTTCCATTTTTGATTATTTTCTTATCTTTCGAAATCTGCGAAGCACCATTTTCACTTTCCGGAAACTGCATCGAATCATAAACAATCTCCTTTGAGCCGGCAGTCGGTCTTTCAGCTACAGAGAAGGAGTCAGCCATTCCCATACCGGAAGATCCCATCATTGGCGATTCATAAGAAATATCGCTTCTACTACTCTTATACAGATTATTATTTTTTGAGAAACCGACAGCAGTAATAACAGCTGCCACGACAATTAAAATTATGACTACGCTAATCACAACTATTTTCATCTTTTTCC
>CAYOTC010000033.1:549-5624 GCA_964406815.1 uncultured Bdellovibrionales bacterium | reverse complement strand
AAAAATATATTGTCCTTTATAACCAAGTGAATGAAATCCAAAAGATTGTATGTACCATTGATATCCATAACTATTAGCAAAAGCACTCAATGGCCCGTTTATTTTCATTTGCTCTTTTGTGGATTCCTCTATCCATGTTTTAGGGATTATCTGTTGTCCGTCCCAAAATCCTCGTTTTAAATATAGGTATCCGAATTTTGCCATATCACGAGGTTTCATAGATAAGCCGTGACTCCCATTCAGTATACCCTTCTGAATTTCGCTCCACACATACTGATCTGAAGATATACCCAAAGGTGTGAAAAGATTTTTTTGAGCGAAATCCTGCACATCCAAACCAGCCTTATATAACACTGACAGTAAGAGATTTGCGCAACCGGAATTATAATTAAATATTAATCCTGGTTCTGTCATTACAGGTTTACTTAGTATGAATTCAGTATAATTTTTACTCCTGATCATTTGTACTACCGGATTTTCCGGATTGCTATAATTAGTATAGACTTCAGGCCATTCAATACCGCTGCTCATTGTAAGTAAATGTTTTAGGGTAATAGAAGCTTTGTCAGATACTCCATTTATCTTTGAAAATTCAGGAAAAAAATCCATGACTTTTAGGTCTATGTTCTTTATATATCCCTTATTAAGAGCAATACCGAAAATAGCTGAAGTAAAACTCTTTGTACTGGAATATATTTGCTGAACATAATTATGCTTATTTGCCTCAGCAACAATATATCCGTTTCGTACGACTAATATGCTATATATGTCAATATTGGTATCATTAATATTTCTAAACATATCTACTAATAGTTCGGAATTCATCCCTTGTCTTTCAGGTGTTGATCTTTTCCAATCCTTTGTCGGCCAATATTCAGATTGTGGATTGGATACAAATTCTGAGATCTTTTCTTGTGCTGAAATACCGGAATGAAGGAAAAGGGAAAAATAAATTAACAAGACAAGTAATATACTAATGTAAAAATATCGTGTTCGCTTTGAATTAGTATTTGTCATTTGTTATATCATTGGGATTATTTATATTTTTCCTTTTAAAATATAACGACAAAGTTCAGCGGTACTTGCGGGTGATCAGTATCAACATTCAAAAATTGAAAGTCATTGAATTAAACAAGAAAAAGTTAAGAAGACAAACGCGAGCAAGTATCCGACTGCAACAAATTGTTTGAAAATTTAACAGTTTTTCAAAGTCCTTTACTTTTCATATGGCCCAAGAAATTTATCTCCATTAAAATGAATCAAATGAGACGGATTATCGGCTATCCAGACTTCCGTTTCCCATGCTATGTCGGAAAGATATTTTCCCATGACAGTTTTATTCGGGAAAGCGGTAACATATATCTTATCCGCATTGATATTCTTAAAGAGTTTTTCAAGTTCATTGTGACGTTTGCTGTCAACAGGACCATGACTTGTGACTGATTCTATTAATATGAGCCAATTTTTTTCAGGATGATACAATATTACATCAGGCATTTTCCCATGTTCATCAACTATAATTCCCAATGAGTCCGCCATCTCTTTATCGAAATATCCCCACTTGTCTCCGGTGTCTCCTAAATAAAGCAAGCAGCTTCCGGGAATAAAACCCGCTGAAAATATTTCGACAATACTTTTTATTAAATCGTTATGTTCTCCCGGAGATAATTTGATTTCAATTCCTTCTTTAATATTAACCGGTACCATTTGCATATCTCTTATTACAGCATAACGTTCAGATAACGATTTACTGTTTTTAAGAAATTTTTTTAACAGCGTTTTATATTTTCTCGTTTTAAAATTTTTTATGACATCATGAGCTTCAAGCGATATTTGGTAAACGGCTTTAGGGCTATTTACCGGTCTTTTAGGTTCATCAGGATTATAAAGAGCAATACCTGCTTCCACAAGCTGATGCATACTGAATCTGCGGAATGTTTCCCTTGAATTGGGTGCGTATTTTATTTTGTAATATTTCTTAACAAAATCCATTATCGGCGTAATCCCTATCAAAGGGCGTCCTATAGAACTAAAATTATTGTCAGGTTTAAGGTTTATCAAAGCCAGCAAACACAGTGCAGTTCTGTCATTCAATTGCGCTCTTGGCATTTTAAAATCTTTTAATATTTGGAGAGCTTCAATTATTTTATTGTCCATTATTTATCTCTGAATTAATCATCTCGTCGGCCATATCAAACGACAAAGAAGTTTTCTTGAATTTTTTCCCAATATTTATGAGTTGCTCTGCTGTCGGGTACATAACATTTCTCAAATCAGTTGAGTTCACCTGAGTGTGCCCGCTGAATTCTCTGAACTTTTCGTCAAAATATTTTGAATTATAAAAAGCAAGTAATCCGTATGCAAGATCAACCGGCAGTCCGTTTTTGGAAGTATGCACTACATTCAGGTGGTTTTCTATTGCAAAGTAATTATCAATTAAATCGTTTTCAAGTATTATAGACGCGACAACTCTCCTCTTTTCTTCTTTTGAGGAAAATCGTCTTATTAAGACATAATTTCCTTTAGGAAAAAGTGATTTTTTAATGTCCTCACGTTCGGGTATTATCGCATTTGGTTTTTTACCGGCTACAGGCCAGTTTAGACGCATGTTTTTTAAATGCGCGGAATATAAAAGCGGGACTGCTTTATCCGTGTATTCATTTCGTAAATATTCTTTAGACCTGAAATCAACTACAGGCCCTGTTGATATAGATATCTCCAGATCGGAGGCTTTTGTAAAAAATAAATCTCCTGTACATTCATTGTTTTTTGGTATTGTTATGAATAATTGTTCGTCTTCCGGTTTCACGATTTTACCGGAATATTTATATTCGTTATAATTAGCGAATAACGCATTATCCGATGAGCCTATAATCACGTCAGATTCTTCTTTACTTTTATGAAGAAGCATTATCACATTTTCCTGCAGAACCGATTCTTCTTTAAATGAATCTTTTCTTGAATTGAACAAATGTATCCGTCTAATTTTTGTTTCTCCGAGCAACAATCGGCGAAATGGCAGGTAATATAATCCGTTGCAAAAGCTTCTTGGAATGATTGCCGAAATGTACCCGTCTTTTTTAAGCTGTAGTATTGAGAGTGATAAAAAAGCAGTGTAATAATTTACAGTTTCTATACCTACATCCCTCAAATGTAATCTGGCTGCTGATCTGCTGTTCAATTTTTTATATGGAGGATTCATTATAATGTAAGTGTAGTCACAATTATAATTAAAACCGATAGTGAATGCCGATTCCTGAATATAATCTCGTTCTATTATGTTTATTTTTATGTTTTCATTATTTTCATAATCGGAATATGTATTATGTAATAAAGGTAAAATTGATTTGTCTATTTCATAGCAATCAAGATGAATTTTCGCGTCCGGTTGTTCTGATAATATCCTTGTGATGAGTGCTGCTGAGAGTGTCCCTAATCCTGCGCCAGGATCAAGTATTTTGTAAAATTTATCCGCATTAAGAGGAAACATTTTGGACATGAATTCGGCTATAGTGTAGGGGGTAATGTACTGCCCGAATTCTTCTTTATGGATTTTAGAAGAATGTAGTATCCTTTGTGTTCGTGCGATTTCCAATTTAGCTTTTGGTCTCATAGATGCGATAATAAATAATTGTATAAAGGAAGACAATTATTTTTTTTATTACCGGATGAGTTTTTATTTTGGATTGTATTGGAATTATTATACGAAAATACTACTTAATTTTTTGTTAATAAATTGAGCGAATATTTTTTCTAACGACAAAACGAGCAGTGTGACCCGCGAGTCCGACTCTCGAAAAAATTGAGCGCGTCCTCAAGATCACAGAAAAACTGTCGCTGGATTGCGGTTCGCATCCTGACTGCATTTTATTGTTAGGGCCTTCATCTTCTAATAACAGGAAGTGGATTGAATTGATAGAGCTGTCCATAAATTAATTTGCTACTGATTCATTACTTTGTAAAATCCCGTTCTTTTTATAATGACTCAATAGTTCATTTATTTTATAATCTGAGGATAGATATTCAAATTGATTATTCTTTATCACTTCAAAAAATTCAGCAGACTGCTCTTGAGATAACGAAAGCAAATTAGTTTCCCATTCTTTTGCACCGTTATTCTTATGCTTCTCTCTGTACATTATATACCGATCAGGCATCATTAATAACTTTATGAATTCATTATAATCTTTCCCAAATGCAGCTTCAAAAAATGTCTTTTTGGGAGTAACAACGCCATGAGTAGCATTTAAAATACATTGTATGCCACGTAAATAACGTTTATTCCAATGTTTACCAACATATTTACGATCTTTATTACTTATAGGAATGTATTTCATCGGAAAAGAAAATATCTTTGTACCCAATCTTTCATTTAATTCTATATTTATTTTTAATCGTTGATAAAAATCTTCTGGGGTATCGTAATAATTGTATAAAATATAATTTGATAAATTTAATAAACCATACTCTGCAGCCCATTCAATTTTTAGAATATAATCTTTCGCAAATTTTACATGATCAAAAGCAATTCTTAATGGTTTTATTGGAATTTCAGATAATTTTTTTAATTTTTCTTTTGTTAATTTTCTTAAATCAACTCCCTGATTAAAATCAACATATCTAAGTCTATTATTTAACTTAGCGCCTTTAATAAATCCGATTTCTTTTATTTCATCAATAATTTGATAAAAGCAATCAGAGGCTAAGACATTATTATCAAGTAATAATAAATCTTTCTTTTCACCGTATTTTTCATTGATTGTATTTATTTGTTTTTTTAAAGGTATGTAGTGTTTAAATTCAGGTTCAATTTTATGCACTGCACAAAATGTACATCTTCTAATGCAACCACGAGTTGTATAAGCATAGTATGCATCATCAGATATATATTTATATGATGTTTCCTTCAATATATCATAATCCGGAACAATATTGTCGATTTTGTGGTCACCTGCTATATGCAGCTTTCCTTTTTCATTGAGAAGATTTTTAATTGGTTTGAATCCGGTTTCTTTTTCAATCTCATTGGCCATTATAGTTGCCATAGGGCCACCAACGAATAAATTCTGCGGATT
>CAYOTC010000033.1:0-539 GCA_964406815.1 uncultured Bdellovibrionales bacterium | reverse complement strand
AAATTCATAATACTTTATTGTCTTTATTGTTTGATTCCAATAAAAACTGAATAGCGTTGATATGTAAATACGATCCCATATAAAATTTCTAAATTCAAAATTTAAACCTTTAACGAAATGTACTTCGTCGCCTTTTTTTTTATGAAAGGCTGAGATTTTCATTAGACCTAGAGGTGGGTATTTACATTTATATGAAGGCTCGACTAAAAGTATTTTCATTTTACATAATCTCTTTTTTACGAATAAGTTTTTTCTTTTTTATTTGTTATGTAATTGAAATAATAAATGTGAAGGGCGAAAGTAATAATAAAAATAGCAACCAGCAACAATACTTTACAGCATATGTATTGAAAATTAATAAATCTATTTAAACCTATTATTAGGTATATAGAATTGATAATCGACATAAATAAAAATAATACAAAAAGATCTCCATTTAATTTTTTAAATTTTGGATTTTTTGTATTTGTTGGAAGAACTAGATATGAACCTAACCCGATAAAATATACAGACAGTTAAGCCGAAAAGAATACTTGGAG
>CAYOTC010000032.1:0-5890 GCA_964406815.1 uncultured Bdellovibrionales bacterium | reverse complement strand
AAATTCAGGATGACAAAAAATGATGTCATGCTGAACTTGTTTCAGCATCCCTGGGGACACAGATCCTGAAATGAATTCAGGATGACAAATAAATAAGCTAGGAATGACAAATTTTATAATACAAGAATACAAAAACACCCCTGTGGATAACTCGGCTCTGGACATATTTTCAAGGACTTGATATAATTTAGATGTAGGTTATAATATTAGTGGAAGCGAAACGGAAAAAGATGATTGCTTGTGGTTTTCGTTTCCCTGTGGATTTGTTTTGATATAACACTGCCGAACAAAAATGTAAAAATAAAAATAAATGGTCGGTACATTTTTTGGTCAGTGTTTTCAAAAAATAATTAAAATAATAATAAAAATCAAAACTATGAAGAAATTAGGAATTTTGATGATAGTTTTTGCTCTTTTCGCGGGAGTTTCAATGGTCAGTGCTGCAACTGATGATGAAACCATTGATGTTAATTTGGAAATTGCTACAACCATCTCTCTTGCTTGTGATGATTCTGTAACAATGGGAATTATTACCGGAACAGGAGCATCTGCTCTTGCAACTAATCAAGCTCATTGCAATGTCATAACCAATAATTCTGCTGGTTATCGTTTGGACTGGCAAGCTAGCTCTACTGCTTATATGGAAAATGCTAATGGAGATCAGATTGCTGCTTATACTCCTGAGACACCTGATGTCCCAGAAGCTTGGTCTATTGCCGGAACTGACAGCGAATGGGGAGCAAGATTGACTTCTGGTTCAACTGACACCGATGCTGAGTGGGGAACTGATGATACTGTTTATGGAGCTGGAAATTATTTCTTGAATGTTTCTACAACTCCTCGGGAAATTGTTAGAAGAACCACAGAAACTGATGCTGCTGGATCTGATGAATACATTGAATTCGGAGCAGAGGTTGGAGCTACAAAATGGCAACCAACAGGAGTCTATGATATTGATGTTATTATGACTGCTACAACTCTGTAATTTAGATAGGTATCCTTACAAACAAAAAGACCCCCTAAAAGGGGTCTTTTGTTTTTTTGTCTAATTTTTCTTGTCGCTAAGAAAAGTTTTGAAAAGAATGAAAGTATTTGCCCCCTTTCTTTATATCTTTTTGATATTACAAGTGTCATACTGATCCTGAAATGAATTCAGGATGACAAATAGGAAAGTCCAGAATGACAGAATAATGTCATGCTGAACTTGTTTCAGCATCTAAAAACACAGATCCTGAAATGAATTCAGGATGACAAGGCACAGATTCCGGAACAAGTCCGGAATGACAGAATAATGTCATGCTGAACTTGTTTCAGCATCCCTGGGGACACAGATCCTGAAATGAATTCAGGATGACAAATAGGAAAGTCTGGAATGACAGTAAGAAAAGTCGTATGAGGTGGAGGATGACAAATAAAAAATTTTCATTTATAATAAAAAAGTAATCTAATATAAAAAAGAAACTATGAAAATGAAGAAATTGATCTTCGGGTTTGTTGTGTTTATGATGGCTTTCTCTCTAGCCGGAACAGCCAAAGCCGCCCGAGTGGAAATGCAAAAAGGAGCGGAGGCGAATGGAAAATTCGATCTAGGACCGACATCTTTTTCGATTGACGGAAATCCCGGAGAAACTTTTACCAAAACTCTCCAAGTAACCAACCGGAAAGGTCATCGGCAGGATTTTAAAGTTGAAATCGAAGACTTTCAAGGATCAAAGGATGATCCGGACAAAACTGTCCTTTTGCAAGGAGATAAAAGCGGAATATATAGCGGAAAGGAATGGGTAACTACCGAACTGGAATCATTCAGTTTGGAACATGGAGAAAGACAATTTTTTAACATCACCGTCAAAATTCCACAAAATGCCGATCCGGGCGATCACTATGCCAGCGTTTTGGTTAGTGCTCCGCCAAAATCGGAATTCGAAGACGCTGAATCAAAAAGCGCGCCGAATGTTTCCATTACCAGCCGAGTAGGATCGTTATTTTTCATCAACGTCAAGGGACCGATAAAGCAAGAAGGGCTTTTGGAATCGTTTGTTTCCGACAAGGAAAAATACGACAAGGCTCTGGTGAATTTCAAACTGACTTTCCGAAACAGCGGATCGGTGAGACTCCGTCCGGAAGGAAAAATCGAAATAAACAATATGTTCGGCATTCCGGTCGGAAGCGTTGAAGCCAAAGCTTTCAATGTTCTTCGAGACAGTATTCGATCAATGGAATATCAATGGAAGAGCGACGGATTTTTTATGGGAAGATACACTGCTAATCTGAAACTCAATCGCGGATATGACGGCGCGGTGGACGAAGCGAAGATCGCGTTTTGGATTTTGCCGGTTCGAGGAATCGTGATACTTATCTTTATCGTTTTGGTTATTATTTTCATACTTTATTATCTTAAAAAGAGAATCAGTGAAAAGTCGAAAAGACGCGCGGCGGAAAAAGCGAGGAAGAGAAAGTAGACACATATGATATGTAACACACAGCGTTTGTCATAAGCCCTTCTCTCCCGTTTCACGGGCGAGGGGGAATAGTGATGTGGTATAATGTAAGCATGGAAAAATCAAGATACAATTTGGATAAAGATTTCGACCACAAGACGGCTGCCGGCATTTTTTATGCCGGTAGCTTTTTGTTTTTTGCTTTGCTTTTTCTGATAAATCTTCCAATTGTTGTTGAGGCGGAGAGTGAGGCGGAAGATATTGATTTAAATTTGCAAGTTAATGAAGGTCCTCGAATAATAATTTATGATGTGGGAGAATCGGAGATTGGGACTAATTCAGCCAGAATTTCTTGGAAAACAAATTTTGTAGCGGAGTGTGATGTTTTTTACGGTCGGACTACTTCATATTCAGACGGAGAATACAATGAATCCACTACAAGGACTAATCATTCCACTACGCTGAATGGTCTTGAAGCGGGAGAAAAATATTATTATAAAATATATTGCGATTCGCCGATAAAAATCGGGCAAGAGCGGGACGGTTTTGATTTCTTCACTTCCTTGCCAAGTCCGGATTTTGACGTGACTGTTATCGGAGATGAGAGAAAAGCGAAGATAAACGGTACGGGGAAATCAGGCTGGAAAGTCATTTTGGTTTTTTCCGGTCCGGAAAGTTTTACCCAAGAGCTTGTCTGCGGACCAAATGGCAAATGGCAATTCATAACCGATCAACTGAAATCCGGAAATTACAGCGTTTCCGTTACTTATAAAAATGAAGACGGGACGGTAACGAGCAATTCAACAGCGCATCATTTTATGATAGAAGATGAAGATTCAGAGGTGGCTCAAGAAGAATTTGATGATTTGAAAAAAAGAAAAACAGAAATTTCTTTATTTTCGCCCGATCTTTCCACCTTAATTGAAGAAAATGAATCAGTGGCAAATGTTGTTGATGTTATTTCCGGAACCGCTGAAGCAATCGGAAAAGCTATTGAAGAAAACCAAACTCAAGTGTCAATCGTAACTGGAGCCGGAATTGCGGTGGGAACCTTACCTTTCCTTTTCCAATTTAATTCTTTGGCGGATCTGGGAATATTGCTCAAAGGACTTTTTGGTTTATTGACAGGATTTTTTGCCGGTCGGAAACGCAGAGACTGGGGGGTGGTTTATGATATAAGAAATGGTCAGCCGGTGCCTCTGGTGACAGTTTCAATTTTTAATGAAGATGGTCGGTTGTCTGAGAAAAAAGTAACCGATCGTTTCGGAGCATACAACTTTTTGGTGCCTTCCGGAAAATATACCATTCAAGTTGAAAAGAAAGGATATATGTTCGTTCCCAATGCTGAACAATTGATGAATTTTTATGCGGACAGCTATCGCGGGCAGGTTCTCGAAGTGAAGAAAGATGATGTTATTCGAAACGATATTCCGATGAAATCTCTGGTTAAGGAATCCAGAAAATCAATAGTGAATATCGGATGGGTAAAAATTGCTACCGGTGTGATTTTTGCCGGAGGATTTATTTTAAGTTTGGCATCGGTTATTGTCAGTCCGAATATCATTAATTTTGTGATAATGGGAATTTATCTTGCTGGGGGATGGATAAGAAGTTTCGCCGGCGCAGCACCGAATTGGGGAACGGTCGTTGGAAAAAATGGCGCGCAGGCGAGTTTTGCCATCATTAAAGCTTTTGAAAAAGAAAGCGGGAAAATGGTGGCGCGGACGGTTTCCAATGAACATGGAAGATATTATCTCGTTCTTGATCCGGGAGAATATGTTTTGGAAATTTCCAGTTCGGTTCTTTCCGGACAAAGTTGGACGGGAGAAATTGTCCAGAAAAATCGTTCAGCAGTGAAAAAGAAAATAAGATTGGGATGATTATAAAACAGAGAACAGGAATCAGAGAGCAGGAGGCAGGAAGTCAATGACAAATGATACATGCTACATGATACACAATACATGCTACATGCTACATGCTACATGATACAAGATATATGATATAGGATCTGTGGATAACTTTTACTTTGCAAATCTTAAGACTTTATTGTAAAATATAGATACAAATAAAAACCAAAGAAATCAGAAAATGATTTTAAGAAACAAAAAACAATCAAGTTTCCAATATTTGTCTTTGAATAAAAAAAGAAGCAGTTTTATGACTGGTTCTTTTTTGTTTTCGAAAAAATTATCCATGATTATTTTGGCAGTTTCGATAATATTGAGCGGACTTCCTATAAATTACCAAAAAGCCCAAGCAGTTGATTTATTGCCGATTTCGAGCTCATATCAATCCACTCCGTCATCTCACACAAATACTTTGGCAAATTATCAGACTACCGCCTTTACAGCTGGAAACTATACCAGCGTCGGGACTGATGACACTAATTATCTAACGACCAGCGCGGCTAGCACTAATGACTGCAATTCTACTGTAACAAGAGACTCTGTTACTTATGGAATGGTCATAGGAGCTGATGGAAAATGCTGGTTGAATAAAAATCTTGGTGCAACGAGAGTCGCTACTGCATATAATGATTCTCAATCTTATGGCTGGTATTTCCAATGGGGCAGAGGAGTGGATGGACATCAAATTTCAAATAGTGGAACAACATCAACTAATAGTAGTACTGATACTCCCGGTCACTCCAATTTTATTATGGAATCAGCCTCTCCTTATGACTGGCGAGTTCCTCAAAATAGTAATCTTTGGCAAGGAGTTGATGGAATAAATAATCCATGTCCCACCGGATGGCGACTTCCAACTCAAGCCGAATGGGCGACGCTGGTCAGTTCCGCCGGAATCACCAATTACACCACTGCTTACAATTCAAGCTTGAAACTGACCGCTGCCGGCTTTCGCGATCGCATCGATGGCGCGCTCGGCGATCAGGGATCGGGATACTACTGTTCGAGCAGTCCGAATGGCGCGAACGTCAGAATTCTGTACTTTAATTCAAGTGGCGTGTATCCAGCCAGTACCAACCTTTATCGGGCTAATGGTTATTCTGTTCGTTGTGTTAAAGATCTCTTAAATTTTTCATCTCTTTACCCCTCTCATCTGTTCGCCTTTGATACTACCTCCTATCCAAATCTATCTTCACCAAACATCTCTCTCATCTCCTACGCTACAGCTAACGCCGGAAACGGAATAACTGTAAAGATCTGGAACAACAATTCTTCCCAATGGGAAACTCTTTCATCTCTAGGAAACACAGCTTCATCTATGCCAACATCTCCTTCCAATCAAGCCATATCCGGAACCATCTCCAACTATATCGATTCCAACAAAAAAATGTATGTCCTTGTCCATTCCAATAATCCTTCAGTATCCGGAACTAATGCGAATCTATATACTGATTACATCAAATTGAATTTTGAATCAGCCAGCGCTCCCGCTATAACCACCAACCCCACCACCAACATAACCTCAGTCTCATCAATTGCCAACGC
>CAYOTC010000031.1:0-5943 GCA_964406815.1 uncultured Bdellovibrionales bacterium | reverse complement strand
CTGAAGTAAGGTTTATAAAAGTTTCTGTTAGCAAGATATATTATGCAGGATAAATATTACAATGATAAAAGGTGTGTTGATGTAATTGACTATTTATTGTATATTTTAGATGTAGCTTTGCGCTATAAATAAATTAAAAAATTCTTTTTTGGTATGCAAAAAATAAAAGGGAACTTTTTTCTAAAAGCATTATCCAAGATTTCATTGGTTTTTTTTGTGTTGTTGCCTTTTTCTGTTTTAGCAATGGATAGTTCTAATTATTCGATAGATTCGGATATCATAAATTATTATACCGGAGAAAGTGATTCATCCAGTTATGATCTTAATGCTGTTGGAGGAGAAACGGGATCGGGAGAATCTTCCTCTTCTAGCTATGAAATGGGAAGCGGATATGAATATGCGGATTCGGATTATATTATTTCTCTTTCTTGCAGCAGCAGTGTGAATATGGGAAGTATCGCCGGAGTGGGCAGGTCGGATCTTTCCACCAACGATGCTACTTGCAGTATCGAGACAGATAATCCGATAGGTTATAAATTATATTGGCAAGCTTCTTCGGCGAATATGATTAGCGGAGCGGAATCAATAGGCGCTTACACTCCGGCTGTTTCCGAAACTCCGGAAGCTTGGTCGGTTAATTCGACTGATAGTGAGTGGGGAGCGCGTCTTAAAAAATCCGGAACCACAACTTATGATTCAATTAAATGGGGAGATGCCAATAGTGGAGATGATTATGCTTCAAGTGATGTTAAGTGGCTTAATGTTTCCAATATAGCTGGATATGAAATAATTGAAAGAACTTCAGCCACAGGAGCTGGCGGAGATACAGAAGTTCTTCAATTTGGAGCGGAAGTCGGATTAAATAAATTACAGCCTTCCGGAAGCTATAGCGTCAATTTGACAATTACAGCCGTAGCTCTTTGATTTTTTTCTGTTAATTGTGAATAAGCAGCTATTTTCGGCTGTTTTTATATTCTAATTTGTCTCAAATTATTAAATAGTGTAGAATAAGAGAGTTAAAAAGTAATCAATAATAATTAATAAAAAATTCCTATGGATGAAAACATGAATCCGACTGAGGGATCGGAAGTCAAATGCGAAACTAAAGAGGGGGTAATAAAGCGCGTATTCAAGAGAGAATATTTGATTTTGGTAATTTTGGCGCTGATTATAGCTGGGGCTATGGCATATAACTACAAGCTTAATAAAGGTGTTTTACCTCCGGAAAAAGCTAAAAGCGAAATTACTAATTTTATCAATGAGAATCTGATGCAGTCCGAAAGCAAGGCAGAAATAGCTTCAATAACTTCCGAATCCGGAATGTATAAGTTGGAAGTAAAACTTGAAAATCAGACAATAGAAGCTTATATGTCAAAAGACGGAAGGTTATTTTTTCCGCAAGTGATGAATGTAGCCGAGATAGAGAAACAAAAAGCAGATCAAAAAGCAGCTGAGGAAGAAGCAGAAAAGAAAATTCCTAAAGCTGATAAGCCGACAGTTGATCTCTATGTTATGAGTTTTTGCCCTTATGGCAACAAGGCTGAGGATACCATTAAGCCGGTATACGATCTCCTGAAAGATAAGGCCGATTTTAATTTTCATTACATTGTAAATTCTGATAGTAATGGAAAGATAAATTCTCTCCATGGACAACCGGAGGTTGATCAAAATATGAGAGAGGCTTGCGTGCTTAAAAATTATGGAAAAGACGCTTGGATGAATTTTGTGACTTATGTTAATGCAGAATGTGGGTCGGACGGATCTTGCTGGGAAGAAGGGGTAAAATCCTTAAATGTCAGTGTTGATAAGATTAGAGGTTGCGTTGCCTATCAAGGGAAAGAACTTATGAAAGCTGAAGAAAAAATTTCCACTGACGCTAAGGCTTCCGGTTCTCCGACATTATTGATAAATGGTTCACCGAGCAATAAAGTTTATCAATATGGAAACTCCGAATCCTATAAGCAAGCTATCTGCAACGCTTTTAATTCTGTTCCGGAAGAATGTTCTCAAGCTTTGACTGCTAATACTTCAACTTCTGAAGGAGGCAGCTGCTAGGGTTTGATATTGGAAATTGTATAATATCTTAAGCAAAAATCCCCGAGAGGGGATTTTTGCTTTATAAAGAGTCTTTTTCTTTTAATAAAAGTTTACTTGACAGTGATATATAATCAGTGATAAAATATCACTGTAAATAATTAAAATAAAAAATATGCAAAAACTTACCGCCAAACAACAAAGCATCCTTGAATCTGTCAGGGAATGCATTGAAAATACCAATGAAAATCCAACGAGTTATAAATTCCATAAATTTTTGGTTTCCAAAGGTGTCAATGAAAGTTTGAAATCGGTAATGCAAGTAATCGAATCTTTGGAAAAAAAGGATCTGATCAAAAGGGATGAAGACAAAAAGATATATCTGGTCGAAAATGAGAGTTATGCCAATTTGCAAAATATTTTTTCCATTCCTGTTTATGGTTTGGCTTCTTGTGGTGAAGCACTGGCCTATGCTGAAGATAACGTTGATGGATTCTTGCAAATTTCCAAATCTCTCTTCCGCGGTGCTGACTCTGCCAAGCTTTTTGCCGTGAAAGCTTTGGGAGATTCTATGGATAAGGACGGAATCAATGACGGAGATTATGCGATTTTTGAAAAATATGAAAACAGCAAGGGGGATTTGGAAGGGAAAATTGTGGTCGCGGTGATTAATGGTATGGCGACAATCAAGAGATATAAAAAACTTAGTGATGAAATTGTCGGACTTTTTCCGAAATCAACCAACAGTTTTCATCAACCGATTTTTATCCATGAATCCGATTCTATCCTTATTGCCGGAGTTTTTAAAAAAGTCTTGCCGGTAAAATATGTCAGCCTCTAATCTTGCTAAAAATGATTTTCAGACATAGAATGATTCAGTTATAAAACCTTATACTAAAGTACCTCAAAAGGGGAAGGTTTTTGGTTTTTACGAAGAATTTATGAAGGATTTTTATTAAAAATTAAACGAATTAATTAGGTGTTTTATGGATAAGATAATAATAAAAGGGGCGCGGGAGCACAATTTGAAAAATATAGATTTGGAGCTCCCTCGCAATAAATTTGTCGTTTTTACCGGAATTAGCGGCTCAGGAAAAAGCACGCTGGCTTTTGATACTATTTTTGCTGAAGGGCAGAGGCGTTATCTGGAAAGCCTTTCGAGTTATGCCAGGCAATTTTTGGGTCAGATGGACAAGCCGGATGTTGATTATGTCGAGGGTTTAAGTCCGGCAATTTCTATTGATCAGAAAGCTGCTTCACACAATCCGCGTTCCACTGTCGGGACAGTCACGGAAATACACGACTATTTGCGATTGCTTTACGCTAAAATAGGAATTCCGCATTGTCCGCAGTGCGGACGAGAAATAACCAAACTTTCAACGGATGAAATAGTTGATAAAGTTTTAGGAATATGTGAAAAGAAAAACAAAAAATGCTCCATTCGTATTTTGTCGCCGGTAGTCAGACAAAGAAAAGGTGAATATTCATCGATGTTAGCGGAAATGTTTCGGCGGGGATATTCAGTGGCATATGTTAATGGAAAAAAAATAGAACTTGATGCAAAAATTGGAGAAAGAATAAAATTGGAAAAATATATCAAGCATGACATAGAAATCGTTATCGATGAAACGGAAATATCTGCTGATAATATCAGTCGCATATTTGAAGGAGTGGAAAAATCTCTCAAGCTTTCCGATGGTTTAGTTAGGATTGAGCCGACTGATTATAAACGTGATGCTAAATCAAAAAAGGAAGAAGTTATGATTTTCAATCAGAAACTTTCTTGTCCGGAACATAATATTGAGTTCCCTGAATTGGAACCGCGACTGTTTTCTTTCAATAGTCCTTTCGGAGCTTGTCCTGATTGCGAAGGCTTGGGAATGAAGAAAGAAATCGATCCGGAATTGGTAGCGCCTGATATGAACAAAACTATCGCTGAGGGAGCGGTAATGCCTTGGAGTTACAAAAAAAATAATTGGCAAGGGACAATTTTGCGCGCAGTTTGCAAGCATTTTCATATTCCTGATAATGTTCGGCTCAGAGATCTTTCTGAAGAAAAATTGAATATTATCCTTTTCGGCGATTCGGATGCGACTGATATGATAGACGAAGACGAGGCTGACGAAATTTCGGTAACCTTGCGATCGAAAACCGGTTCAATGTGGAAATATAATATTTCTTGGCGGGGAGCGGTTGGTTATCTGCAAGACAGATATCTCAAAACTGATTCGGATGCGGTGCGGACCGATATTGAAAAATATATGTCGCAAAATCCTTGTTCACTTTGTCACGGTTCGCGCTACAAAAAAGAAGTTTTATTGGTAACGGTTGGAAATAATAATATTTCGGAAATTTCCAATATTAGCGTTTTTAAATCTCTTGAATTTTTTAAAAACTTAAAACTTAGTTATAAAGAAGAATTAATTGCCGGTAGGATAATGAAAGAAATTATCGCGCGATTGGGTTTTCTGGAAAATGTCGGTCTGGGATATCTCACATTAGGACGAAGTGCTAATACTTTAGCGGGAGGAGAAGCGCAAAGAATCCGGCTGGCGTCACAGATTGGATCGCAACTTGTTGGCGTTTTATACATTCTTGATGAGCCATCAGTCGGATTGCATGCGCGGGATAATGCCAAACTTCTCGAAACGCTTCTTAAGCTTCGCGATATCGGAAATACTTTGATAGTTGTGGAACACGACGAAGAAACGATGTTGGCGGCGGATTATTTGGTCGATATCGGACCAGGTGCCGGGATTCATGGCGGAGAAGTCGTTGCTTTTGGCACTCCGGAAGAAGTCCTGAAAAACAAAAATTCTCTCACGGCTAAATATCTTCGGAAAGAATTGGAAATAGAAATTCCTAATTTCCGCCGTCCGGTAAAGAACAAAAAAATGATAGTTGTGCGCGGAGCGACGGAACACAATCTCAAAGGAATAACTGTGGAGTTCCCACTCAAAGTTCTTACTTGTGTGACCGGTGTTTCTGGTAGTGGCAAATCCACCTTGGTCGAGGATATACTTTATAAATCTCTGGCCTCGAAGATAATGCGCTCGCTTGACCGACCGGGACGAGTGAGGGAAATTGTCGGAGCGGAAAATATAAATAAAGTAATAATGATTGATCAATCACCGATTGGCCGGACGCCCAGATCTAATCCAGCGACTTATACCGGGCTTTTCACGCCGATTCGCGAGCTGTTTGCAACCACTCGGGAAGCGCGGGCGAAAGGTTATGGTCCGGGAAGATTTTCTTTTAATGTCAGCGGGGGGCGTTGTGATAATTGCCAGGGAGACGGTTATAATAAAATTGAGATGCAATTTATGCCGGATGTTTATCTGCCGTGCGATGTTTGTGAGGGAAAAAGATATAACAGCGAAACTTTGAAAGTTAAATATAAAGACAAAAATATTGCCGAAGTTTTGGATATGACGGTTTCTGAAGGGCGGGAATTTTTTGAAAATTTTCCGGAAATCCACGACAAATTGGCGGTTCTCGAGGATGTCGGTTTGGGATATATCCGACTGGGCCAATCAGCGACGACTTTGTCCGGCGGCGAGGCGCAACGGATAAAACTGGCCACGGAACTTTCGAGGCGCGCGACTGGCGATACCTTATACATTCTGGATGAGCCGACAACCGGACTTCATTTTGAAGATATTAAAAAACTTCTGAATATCCTTAATCGTTTGGTGGATGCGGGAAATAGTGTAGTGGTCATTGAGCATAATATGGATGTAATAAAAACAGCTGATTGGCTTATTGACCTTGGTCCGGAAGGAGGAGAAAATGGAGGAAAAATAATTGTTTCCGGCACACCGGAGGAAATAGCGAAATATCACAAAGAAAGCTGGACAGGAAAATATTTGAGGGATGTTTTGAAAAATCAGAATAAAAAATGAAATAAAA
>CAYOTC010000030.1:0-6008 GCA_964406815.1 uncultured Bdellovibrionales bacterium | reverse complement strand
ATCTTGAATCCATTATTTACAAACTTGAAAATAGATTTGGTTATTTTCGGTTCGCGATCGGCAAAATATTTCACCTGAATCGGAACCCATTTGAGTTTCAGATTTTTTCCGATTGCATCAATAATAGTTTCTTGGGTATAAGTAAAATTCAAATTAGTGAGATTAAGGCGAAGAAGCGTTTCGCGATTATGGGCGCGAAAACCGCAAGTCAGATCCTCTGTCTTTTGATTTAAAAAATATCCGACCATCGAAGCGGCAAAACGATTCAAGAAATTTCTGATCCAAGGAATACCGTCGGCTCTTATATTTCCAAAACGGTTAGCAATAACCATATCGGTCGTGCCGGAAAGGATAGGGGAAAGAAGTTTAGGAATATCATTCGGATCAAACTGTCCGTCAGCGTCAATGTTCACCATAAGATCAGCGCCGTTTTCCAAGGCGCTTTCCACTGCTCTTTTGAAAGAATAGGCTAGGCGACGGTTAGGTTTATAGGAAACAACGATATCAGCGCCGGATTCTTTGGCGACTTGAGCGGTTTTATCCTGTGATCCATCGTCAACGACTTGGATTAATTTTTCCGTAATTATATTTCCTTCGCCTTGAGTATAGAAATCAGCGGAGAAACTTTTCCTGATATTCATTATAGTTTCGCCGATGACCTTTTCTTCGTTATAAGCGGGAATGTTTATGATCAATTTCATTGTTTTTAGTTGTCATAAGAATGACAATATTTATTTCTTCTTAATTATTAATTTCGGATCAACGCACTCTATTTTGCAATCTGCCCCTTCTGTTCCTTTCCTGATATATTCATTGGTACATTCTTTTAGTTCTTCCTGGCATTTTGCCTTACTTTCATTGAAATAATTCCGGTTAACTTCATAGCCGAAATAGCTCAGGATGAAATGTCCAATAACCAAAATTCCAGCAATCCAAATGATGAGTTTTATGAGAGAAAACATATTTTTTTGCTTATTTTAAGCCATTTAATTAGGCAAACATATTATATTATGTTTTTGGCAATAAAGCAAAGGAAAATTAACTTTTCTTGTCGCCAAGAAAAATTACAAAAGAAGCGCCGAACAGGCTCGCACTGGCCGAATTTCTAAGTTCATTCGCTAAAATTTACATTTCGCTCCGCTACACTTTAAAATTTTTTAACGCTCATAACTTGAAATTCGGAAACGCGCTTCGCAAAGTTCGGAAATTTAATGCTAAATACAAAACTAAAATCAAGGTCATTCCGGCCTCCAAGCCGGAATCTCAGATGTTAAATTTAATAACGTCATCCTGAAAAAGTTTTCAGGATCTTGGATTATAGATGCTGAAATAAATTCAGCATGACAATTTATAAATTTCTTGTACGATAATAATTTATCTCCCAATCCCTTTGTAGATTATTCCAACTTTCTTAATTGCATCTTTGTTAAAACAATTCATTCCGTCAATGATAACTTTAATGCCGTATTTTTTGAAAGTTTTCGGTTCAATCGATTCAAATTCCTTATGATTAGTGACGATAATTAGCGCTTCAGATTTTTTCAAAATTGCATCAAGACTTTTGCAAGACGACTGCTTCAAAATATGCGGGTCATAGGTGTGGAGCTTGGCGTCATAACTTTTCACGATTTCCATAATTTTAATAGAAGGAGATTCACGCACGTCATCCACATTGGCTTTATAGGATATTCCCAAAACACCAACATTAGTGCCTTTCATTGGAAGTTTGATTCTGTTGAGCGCATCTTGCAGCAGCTCGACCGTATATTTCGGCATAGAGTTGTTGATTTCTCTGGCAACCCGCAAAAATTTATGATCAAATCCGGATTGTTTGGCACGTTCGATCAAATAATATGGATCAACCGGAATACAATGTCCGCCGACTCCACGGGAAGGGAAGTGAGGCATAAAAGCAAACGGCTTGGTCGAAGCTCCTAGAATAACATCTTTTACATCGATATTTAATTTGTCGAAAGATTTCGCCAATTCATTGACGAAAGCAATATTAATATCACGGAAAGAATTTTCTACAATTTTCACCGCTTCAGCTTCGTGGATCGATTTCATCGGCCTGATCGGTGCGTCTATAATACTTTCATAAAATTCTTTGGCGAGCTTTAATCCTTTAGCGTCAAATGATCCGACAACTCGGGGAATATTAGTCACATTCCATTTCGGATCTCCGGGATTAATTCTTTCCGGACAATGAGCCAGATAATAATCTTTGGAAACGGAAAGTTTTGATTTTTTAAAAATTGGCTCCACCACTTCCTCGGAAACTCCAGGATTAACTGTTGATTCCAAAACAACCAGCGCGCCTTTTTTGATATTTCTTACAACCAGCTCGGTTGCACCAATGACCGGAGTAAGATCGGGATAGAATTTTTCATCCACCGGAGTCGGAACGCAGATAAGAATTATGTCGGCTTTACTGATTACTTTTTCGTCAGTGGTGGCAAGGATAGGAAATTTTGGCAGATTTGTTTCAATGTATTCCTCCTTAATCGGACTTTTTTTCTTGTTAATGGTCGCAACTTTTTCTTTGTTCATATCCACTCCATAAACCGCATAGCCTCTTTCTTTCGCGCGAATGGCCAAAGGCAGTCCCACATAACCAAGACCTATGACACAAACAGTTTTTTTATTTGTCATATTTTTCCATAATATTTATTAAATGATACCCGCTCACAATAATACTATAAATAGAAGATATGGTAAAAGAAGAAAAAGATGTTATAATTAATCCATGAAAATCGGAATCAACGCTTCGTTTTTGCGAAAGTTCAATACCGGCATCGGACAAGTCACACTGAATTTCCTTAGGGAACTCGCCGAACAAGAAGCGAAAATAAAAAAATCGAAAAAAAAATCAGGCAATGATCGCGAATATGTAATATATCTCGAAGAAGATCTGCCCAAAGGATTAAAATTTCCCAAAAATTTTACCGTGAAAAAATTCTTGCCGTTTTTCTATCGGCGTGATGATTTGATCAGAAAAATCTGGTGGGAAGGAAGACTGCTTCCGAAAAAAGCCAAGCGCGATAAATGCGATGTTTTTTTGAGTCTCTATCAATGCCCGACTGTTCTGCATGATGATATAAAACACATAATGCTGGTTCACGATATTGTTTCGCGACTTTTTCCGGAATATCTCAACAATTCCAGAAAGAAAATATATCAAAAAATGACGGAAGAGGGGATTAATTCTGCTGACAAAATAATTACCGTTTCCAAAAGGACGGAAAAAGATCTGAATCAATATTTAGGAATAGACACATCTATAATAACGCGCAATTATATCGATGTTGATGAAGTTTACAAAAAACGTCCTTCAGCGCAGGAAATGAAAAAAGTTCTCAGAAGATATAAGCTTAATCCCGGATATATCTTTGCCGGCGGAGGAATGGAAGCGAGAAAAAATATCGAGGGAGTTATCCGCGCCTATCATTTCCTTCATGAAAATAATAAAAAAACTCATTTCATCCATGAATTACCACCTCTGGTCATTTATGGAAAGCTTCTGCCGCAACTCTCGCCAATAGCACTAGATGCGGAAAAATTAATCAAAGAACTGAATCTCAAAAAACAAATCAGACTTCTGGATATGGTGCCACAAAAAGATCTGCCAACCCTGTTTGACGGAGCGCAGATTTTCGTCTACCCTTCTTTCTATGAAGGTTTCGGTATGCCGGTTTTGGAGGCAATGAATCGGGGAATTCCCACTGTTACAGCCAAAAACTCCTCGCTTCCCGAAGTCGGGATGGATGCTGTCCTTTATTGCCATCCAGAGGATCATAAGGATATCGCGATGGTTATAAAAAACCTTCTTTTGAGCAAAAATCTGCGCGACGCCCTCTCTCAAAGAGGAAAAGAACGCGCAAAAGAATTTTCTTGGAAGCGCTTCACTAAAAAAATAATCAACGTCATTGAAGCGGAAGGAAGATGTGAAGGAAAAGAGAATTGTCAGATATTTTGATTTGTAAGGATTTTTTCATGCTTGGGAGCTTAAAACAAATCGCCGAAAAATTCGGCCAGACGAAAAATTATCTTTTTATCATCAATTTACTTTTGGTGCTTTTTTTGGTTTTACTTTCCAATCTGAAAGTCATCCCTCTTGAATTAGAGGATTTTATTTTTTTCGCTTTGCTATTTTTGGTCTTTTCCCTTTATCGTCCCGGCTGGGCTTTTATTTTTTTTGTCGGAACGATTGCTTTGGAAAATGTGAATCTCGCTCCGGAAAATTTCGGCATTGAAATTCGTCCTTATCAGCTTCTTGGCGCTTTGATTCTTTTTTCTATGGCAATCAGATTTGCAACAAAGAAACTCAGCTTTAAACTTTTGAAATTTAACTGGCAAGATTATATACTTTTAGGATTTATTTTTGTCAGTTTTCTGAGTTCTGTCTTTTCAGAAGAAAGAATACTGAGTCTAAAACTAGCTGTCATTCTTGGTATTTTTTATATTTTTTCACTTATCGTCAAAAATTATGTCCGGGACAGCTTGGACATCAAAAAGATACTACCTTTTTTTCTGGGTTCCGCCGTGTTTATTTCTGCTTATGGAATCTGGCAAAACATCCGCTATCTGCACAAACTCAAATCATACGAGGTTATGTTTGGGCGTCCGAATGCCACTTTAACGGAGCCGGACTGGTTGGGAATGTTTTTGGTCATGTCGATCGCCGTTGCTCTTTCTTTGGTATATTATTTTCATGAAAAATCCGTCTCGGAGAAGAAAAAGAATGTCGGTTTGTTTTTATCCTATGCAAGCCTTTTAATATTCTATGTAACGCTCATCTTGACAGTTGCCAGAAGTTCCTGGCTTGGCGCTTTTTGCGTGACATTTATTTATCTTTTTATAATCCTTACCAATCTTCGATTCAAAGATTGGCAGTGGAAAAAATTCTTCCGGGCAACTTTCAGCATAGCGATTGTTGGATTTTCAAGTATCTTAGCGGTGCATTTTTTTCATCTAACGAATTTCCAGCTTTTTAATCGCGCAACCAGCACTCAAACCGGACTTCAAAAAATAACCGTGAGCTGCAAGAAAGAAGTAAGTTTGCCGGCAAAAATAAATTCCTTGGATGAACTTGAAAAATATAACTGCCGACATATCAATCTGGAAGAAATTGAAACAGAAAAAAAGGCAGGCTTTATGATCGGACAAATTGAAAGAAATGATCCGAATATCGATATTCGCAGTGAAATTTATAGAAAGTCTTGGAAATCCATCAAAGAAAATCCGCTTTTTGGAATTGGCTGGGGAAATATCGGAAATGTTTTAGGAAAAGATCCGCGCGGAATAACCTTGAACGCCAGTAATATTTTTTTGGAGATTTCTTTAGGTAGTGGCCTAATTGGCCTTTCTCTTTTTTTGGTATTTATAATATCAACATTGATCGGAAGCGTGAGAAATTTTTTCTTCGCAAAGGACGCGCTCGGAAAAGCAGTCGGGATATTTCTTCTGCTTTCCTGGTTTGCCGCCATTGTGCCGAACATATTCAATGCCGGATTACTTTTGGGATTTTTCTGGATTTGGATCGCGATATCGCAAATAAAAAATTCTCATTAATTATTAAAGAAAACACGATAATGAAAATTGGAATAGATATCAGAAATATCGGAAAAAAAAGGACTGGCGATGAAGTTGTTTTTTTCAATTTGGTAAAAAATCTGGCGAAGCTGGACGGCGCGAATGAATATGAATTATTCACTGATATATGCGAAAAAGAAACACTTGAGGAAATAGGAAAAAAACTAGGTATCATAAATGCCGGAAATTTCAAAATAATTTCATTAAAAACCAAAAATAAGTTCAGCTGGAATCTTTGGACCCTTCCAAGATATCTTCGAAAAAATCCGATTGATATCTATCTTACGCAATATATTACGCCGTTTTTTGTGCCGAAAAAGATTAAAATTGCCACCATCATTCACGATGTTTCTTTTTGCGCTTTTCCGAAACTTATTAAAAAAACAGATTTATTTTTCCTAAAAACATTGATTCCG
>CAYOTC010000029.1:0-7414 GCA_964406815.1 uncultured Bdellovibrionales bacterium | reverse complement strand
TTATTTTCCCATTTTTCTTCTTATAAAAGCTGGGATTTCCAGTTCTTCATCATCATCCGCCAGTTCTTTATTTTTTTGTTCATCAAAAAAATTTTTTCTTGGCTTAGGAGGAATCTTTTCTTCGATTATCATTCTCGGCTCATCTTTTACCGGAAAAGTAATCTTCATTTCTTCATCTTCTTCATCTTTATTTTTTGAATCTTCTTTAATGGAAACAGTCTGATGAACACGTGACAACTTTTCAATCGGAGCTTCTTTAATAACCTCTTCATCGAAACCGGTTGCCACAACTGTAATTTGAACTTCACCTTTCTTGATGGAATCATCCACAACCGCACCAAAAATAACTTTAGCATTCGGATCAACTGATTCGGTGATAATATTGGCTGCTTCATTGATTTCAAGCATAGTAAGATCGGAAGATCCGCTAACATTGAAAAGCACTCCTTTGGCTCCATCAATGGAAAGTTCCAAAAGCGGACTATTTATTGCCGCCTTAGCCGCTTCAGCCGCCCTATTTTCTCCAGTACCGATTCCGATTCCCATAAGCGCTGAACCGCTATTGTTCATTATTGCCCGCACATCAGCAAAGTCTACATTTACGATTCCCGGTTTAGTTATAAGGTCAGATATTCCCTGCACGCCTTGACGTAAAACATCATCTACAATCTTGAAAGAATTCAAAAGAGTGGTTTTTTTGTCAATTATTTGAAGCAATTTATCATTATGAATGGTGATAATAGCGTCTACCCGCTCTCGCATATTTTCCAAAGCGTCATCAGCAATCGATCTTCTTTGTGCACCTTCAAAAGTGAAAGGCCTGGTCACGACTGCAACTGTCAAAGCTCCGCATTCCTTCGCTGTTTCTGCCACGATTGGTGCCGCGCCCGAACCCGTTCCTCCACCAAGCCCGCAAGTCACAAAAACCATATCACTTCCCTTCAATACTTCCTGAATTTCGTCGCGATTCTCTTCTGCCGCTTGACGCCCAACATCAGGATTCATTCCAGCTCCCAGTCCTTTGGTCAAATTTTTTCCAATATGAACCTTCTCCGGAGCCTTGTTGTGATGAAGATCCTGAGCGTCGGTGTTGATAGCAACAAACTCTACTCCTTTAAGTTTGGTTTCAATCATCCGGCTGATAGCATGCCCTCCTGAACCTCCTACTCCGACAACTTTGATACGCGCAAATGTTTCTACTGGTGGTTTTATTTCTGCCATATGATATTAAAAATTTCCGGCTGTATTGATTGAAACAATAATCAATATTTCAGCTTGAGATTATTTATTATAATTTCTTAAAAGCCTAAACAAAAAATCCAAACTTCGTCTTCAAGCAATGACTCTGAAAAAACAGCCACATCTGATGAAACTGAAACATCAAACTTGAATACGCACTTTGGATTTTATGTCTTATTATTTTTATTTTCCGCCCTCCCTAGTACTTTAATTTAGCATACCGATTCGATTTGTGTCAAATATGCCATTTTCAGGCTTTTGCCTTATTTTTAGGGTAAAAATTTTCCTAGCCATTTCCTTATTCCACTAATTGTATTCCCAATATTGTCCGGAAATATGTTTCCCATAAATTTATCTTTCAAACTGCCTCTTCCCCTGTCAAAAATTTCTTCGTTTTCAAATCCCCAAACAATAAGTCCCACTACTGTTGCAAAAGACGGATCATCAACCTTATCAACCAAACCTCCCAAGGGCATAGGAAAACCCGTCTGAGCCGGAAGGCTTAAAATATTTTTTGCCAAATCAACACATCCCGGAAGCTTCGAAGTCCCTCCGGTTATAACGACTCCGGCTGGAAGTAATTTGTCTTTTCCAATAGATTTTAATTCCTTATTGACCATACTGAATATTTCTTCCAACCGAGCCTCGATTATTTCCGCTACATGATGTCGGGAAACTATTCCTTCTTCTTCCTGACTTATCTGAGAAAGATCAATATTTTCTTTCTTGTTTATCTCTCCGGGATTGGCATTGCCGAATTCCAATTTTATTTTTTCTGCAACGTCTATGGACGTGCGGAGTCCGATTGCTATATCGTTGGTTATATGGTTGCCACCTACTGGAATAATAGCTACATGCAAAAGATCATCTTCTTCAAAAACGGCGATTGAGGTCGAACCGCCACCGATATCAACAAGCACCACTCCCAATTCTTTTTGTCTTTTGGAAAGAATAGACTTAGCCGCCGCCAATGGAGACAAAACAAAACTCTTTATTTCTATGCCAGCTTGCTCCATTGATTTGGACAAATTTTTAAGATGAGGAGTTGAACCTTCAATAATTAATGCATCCACTTCCAATCTGACACCATTCATTCCCAGCGGATCTTTGATATTCTTCTGATCATCCAAGGAATAATCTTTTGGAATTATGTGGATTATTTCTTTATTTGGCGGAACAGAGATAGCTTGAGCCGCCCCAATCACCCGAGAAATATCTTCCATCGTAACTTCTCCATCGGCTTTTCCGACTGCAATGACACCTTTAGAATATTGCGAGGCAATATGATTTCCACCCACTCCGATAATAGCGGATTCTACTATTACGCCTGATGTTCTTTCGGCAAAGTCAACCGATTCATTTATTGATCGTGTCACCTCTTCCAAGTCAACAATTATTCCTTTTCTAACACCGAAAGACGGAGCCACTCCCACTCCGATGACTCTAGGCTTTTCTTCTCCGGGCATATACTGAGTTATGACCGTTCTGGTATTTGAAGATCCTATATCTATTCCAACTAATATGTCTTTTTTTGCCATTGCTTATTTATTTTAAAAATTCTTAATTTCGCCTAATAAAAAATATATGGGATGAAAACCAAAAGCCCGATAACTACTGCCGCCAATGAAGTCATCAGGACTGAAGCAGCCATCAAATCCTTAATGAGCGCCGCGTAAGGATGGACGCGCGGTTTCAGTATGTCCACCACTCTTTCCACAACAGTATTGGCCAGTTCCATTATAAGGACTGCAAATATTACCAAGAAAAGCGCCACCATTTCTGATCGAGTAACTTCATAATAAATCATTGCCAGAATTACCAGAATCGAAATCACCAATTCATTTTGAAAATTCTTCTCGTGTCTCGTGATATACCCAAGACCGCGAATGGCATAGGAAAAACTCTTTTTAAATTGTTTCAGTCTGTTCATAATTTAGGGAAAGATTTTCTTTGCTGTCCACTCTTGAATCTCAAACATTTTTCTTCCATGCCTCAATCCAAGAAGATGCAACACACCGTGAGAAATGACCTCTGCCAATTCCCGCTCTAGAGAGATTTCTTTTTTATTATGAAATACATATTTCTCGATATCATTATAACACAAAATTATCTCCCCTAGAAACAAATCTTCGTCTTTTGATTTTTTCAGGTCTTTTTGGCTTTTAAACTCGGCAAATGACAAAACGTCGGTTGCTTTATTTTTTTTCCTATATATCCTGTTTAATTCCTTTATTTCCTCGGGAGAAACAAAAGCAAAACTTATACTTATATTTTTTGTGCTTAAAAAATTAACACCGCAATTTTCCAGGGTGAAAAAAACAGTTTTTTGAATGATACTTTTTTTGATCGGACTCTTAGATTTATTATTGACTTCGATATTAATTTTCATAGGATAATTGAAACAGTTTATTTTTTAGCGATAAGGATAATATTTCGTTCATTAAGAATGAAAATATTTTCTATCTTAAATCCGGCTTGTTCAAATGTTTCTCTTAATTTATCTTTGGTAAAAGCAAAATGATAACGTTCGAACACATCCCCTTTATTATCCCAAAACGGAATGAAAACGTCAAAGAATCCAAGGCCGGAAAATTTTCCAATTCGGAAAATTTTCCGGCCGATATCAAATAAGTTAAAAATATATTTTAGATATTTTCCCTGCCAGAGATTCCAGACGCTGATTATAATTTTACCGTCCGGTTTGGCAATGCGATACAGTTCCTTTGCTACTTCTTCGGCATATTTTTTCGGAAAATGATGGAAGACAGAAATGGAAACAATTTTGTTGAAAAAATTATCAGGGAATGCTAATCTATCCAAACCGGATATCTTTTGGAATGAAATACTATCGCCGACATATTTTTTCTTAGCGATATCTATAAGTTTTCCGGAAATATCTATTCCGTAATATGTAATTTTATTATCTTTCAAGATTTCCAAAATACGACCGTTGCCACAGCCGAAATCCAGAAATTTGTCGCCGTCTTCTATGATATTAGGAATAAATTCAAAACCACGCCAGAAATATTTGCGCGTTTCCGAAAATTTTAAGGACATTCCGTCATATCCATCCTCCAAACTTTTTATTATTTTTTCGATTTTTTTCTGATTCATTAAGTTATAAAATAAACTAGAATACGAGAAATATTTTTTCTAGTCATTAAGCAATTCGCCCAGATGCTCGAAAAAAATCTCGTTTTTTCCCAAAAAATTCAGATTGGAAATTATAAGGTCATGAACAAATACTACGCCAAATTCATAGAACTAGCAATGCAAAAGAGCGCGAAAAATCCTGCGGATTTTTCGCGCGTCAAAAAAGACATCTGTAAAGAAATCGGCATCCAGCCACCGACCAATGCAGATATTCGCGAAATTTATGAAAAAATGGTTTCAAGAAAAAAAATCCGGCGAAATTTTAATTTTGAAAATCAGCTTTTCAGCAAAAAAATCCGCACTGAATCCGGAGTAGCCGTTATCGCGGTTCTTACCAAACCTTATCCTTGTCCGGGAAAATGCCTCTATTGCCCGAGTGAAAAAGACATGCCCAAAAGCTATCTCTCCAACGAACCGGCTGTAATGAGAGCAATCAATGCGAAATTCAATCCATACAATCAAGTAACAAGAAGGATTCGCGCGCTGGAACTTAATGGGCATAAAACAGACAAAATCGAGCTCATTGTAATGGGTGGAACATTCTCCTATCTTCCTAAAAGTTATCAGGAAAGATTTATCGCTGAATGTTTTAGCGCTTGCAACGATTATGGAAAAAAAATTAAAAGTCAAAAATTAAAAGTCAAAAATAAGAGAATTTTATCAAAAGAACAAAAGAGAAATGAAAATGCCAAACATAGGATAATCGGGCTTACTTTGGAAACCCGCCCAGATTATATTGATGAAAAAGAAATCCTGAATTTCAGAAAACTTGGATGCACCAGGGTTGAGCTTGGAGTGCAAAGTATTTTTGATGATGTTCTAAAAATAAATAAGCGTGGGCATTCCGTTTTTGAAACAATAAAAGCAACTAAATTACTGAAAGATACTGGCTTTAAAATAAATTACCATATTATGCCTGGACTTTTGGGATCCAATGTTAAGAAAGATTATAGGATGTTTAAAGAACTTTTTAGCAATTCCGATTTCCAGCCAGATATGCTCAAAATCTATCCGACGGTTGTTGTAAAAAAAAGCGCTCTTTATCGTCTATGGAAAAATGGAAAATATAAACCACTAAACGACAAAGAATTCACAAAATTCATTTTAAAAGTAAAAAAAGAAATAATTCCGCCTTATGTCAGGATTGCCCGACTGGTTCGCGATGTGCCTACGACATCTATCATTGCCGGACCGAAAATTTCAAATTTACGTCAAAACATCAAACCGGAATCTTTCTGCCAATGCATCCGCTGCCGCGAAATTCGATCAAAATATAACGCAAAAGAAAAGATTATTTTTAATCGGATAGATTACACCGCCTCCGACGGTCAAGAAATTTTCCTACAATATGTTTCAAAAGACAAGCGAAAACTTTTCGCTCTTCTACGACTTCGTATTCCGAAGGTTGAACCTTCGCTTAAGCGAAGGTTCAACCTTCGGACGTCAATGATTCGCGAAGTGCATACTTATGGAAAGCTAAAGTCTTTAAATAATAAATCCCTGCCCGCATCGCTACACGAAGCGTTACAGGTGGGTCCACAACATATCGGTTTGGGTCGAAAACTTATTGAAGAAGCAGAAAAAATTTCCAAAAAAGAATTCAGTCTAAAAAAAATATCCGTGATATCGGGAATCGGAGCAAGAAATTATTATCGAAAATTAGGATACAAATTAAAAAACAGCTATATGGTTAAAGACATTTAAAAATAACACTTTATAAATATTATTTTCCTGCCAGTTGTCCGCAAGCGCCTTTTATCTCTTCACCTAAACTTTTTCGAATTGTAACACTGATTCTATTATTTTCAAGATAGTCACGAAACCATCTTGTTTTTTCTTTGGAAGAAGATTTGAAAAAAGCATCGGTAGAGTTATAACAAATAAGATTAATATGCAGAAGCTGCAACTTACCGATCGATTTAACAAACTTTATCAATTTATCAGCATCTGCTTTTCCGTCGTTAATCCCCTCCAGCATTACGTATTCCAAAAAAATCTTTCGATTCGTTTTTTGAAAATAATTTCCAATGGCTTTTCGCAAATCCTCCAGATTATTTTTTTGATTGATTGGCATATTCTCGCTTCTTTTCTCATTGTCCGCAAAATGTAGAGAAACTGCCAGATTTATTTGAGGAAATTCCTGCGCCAATGCTTCTATGCCGTCCGGAATTCCGGAGGTTGAAACTGATATGTTTCTTGAACCAAAACCAAAAATTTCCGGATCAATAAGATTATGAAGACTTTTTTTGACTTCCTCCCAATTCATAAAAGGCTCCCCCATTCCCATATATACAATGTTTGAAAATTTTCCTTCAATTTTATTTTCTTTCAAATATCCACGCCAAAACAAAATTTGATCAGTTATCTCTTCCGCTTCTAGATTGCGTTTAAATCCCATTTTTCCTGTTGCGCAAAACCGGCATCCCATCTGACAACCGACTTGCACTGAAACACAAGCTGACCAAACATCTTCCATAGGCGAAAGTAGAACAGTTTCAATCAGATTTCCGTCAGATAATTCAAGCAATGCCTTTATCGATTTTTTATCACGAGAGATAAGATTTTTTTTTGCCTTAAAAGAAAGAATAGAAAATTTTTCCGTTAATAACTCTCTCAGTTCTTTGGAAATTGTCGAAATTTTGGAAAAGTCTAAAATACCCTCTTGAAATATGGCTTTTTTAATTTGTTGAAAGCGAAATTTAGGCTGTTTTTCTGAGTATAGGATTTCTTCCAATTTTAAAATATTCATAAAAATTATAATTAATCATCTTTTGCCATTATACTCCACATATCAAAAACTGAAAAAAGCGCCCTCCCCAAAGCGCTCTTTTTTCATATATCATTTATCCTGCATAATATATCTTGCTAACAGAAACTTTTATAAACCTTACTTCAGCCAAAGGCTTACTCCGCCTTTGGCGGAAACTTTACAGCGTCGTCGCCGTCATCGTTATTGTAACGGTATAAGTTCCAGAAGGTTGGAATTTGTTCGATCCGACTTCCGCTCCGAATTGGATGATTT
>CAYOTC010000028.1:0-8845 GCA_964406815.1 uncultured Bdellovibrionales bacterium | reverse complement strand
AGAGTATAATGGATAACAATCTACAAAAGTAGAAATCTTATATTGGTATTAGCGATGTTAAAAAGAGGCAAGTTTTTTTAAATCTACAAAAGTAGAAATCTTATATTGGTATTAGCGCTGTAATTAGAGTATAATGGATAACAATCTACAAAAGTAGAAATCTTATATTGGTATTAGCGATGTTAAAAAGAGGCAAGTTTTTTTAAATCTACAAAAGTAGAAATCTTATATTGGTATTAGCGCTGTAATTAGAGTATAATGGATAACAATCTACAAAAGTAGAAATCTTATATTGGTATTAGCGACTCAAATAGAAAACTATTTTTTTAACATCTACAAAAGTAGAAATCTTATATTGGTATTAGCGAGACAAAATAGCTAATCTAAGCAAAAAAGATGCAAATAGCGCATAAAAGCAAACTACGACTTTTTGGCTTAGACAAAGGTTTTGATTTTTATAAAGACTCAGGTTTCGCATAATATATATTTAATACCCGCACAAAGACTTATACTTTTTTTATTTAAATTTCAATGTTCTAGCCAAAAAAAACAACTTCTTTTTCTTCCTGAACCGGATAACCTATTCTAACTATTTTACTACTACAAGCACTACACACCCCATATATTATCACGCTGTCGTTATTTGTAAATAGTTTTTTAAATTTATGATTTAACTCTGATTTTACATTATTTAAAATCCTTTGACTATTTTTTATCTCGAAGACAGAATATTGCAATCGCCTTCCATATTGTTCAAGAAACTTGGAAAATTTAGTCCTAGTTCTATCACTTTCTATATCATATGAAACTATAAACATTTATTTAAATAATTAATGATTAGTCTTTACTTTGAAAATTGGAAAATCTACACCATCAACAACAAAATGTCGGTATAAATTTTTCACATATAAAAACATGTCTTCTTTATTTTTTATAATCGCTCCGAAAAATATTGCCAAATATTTTCTTTGATTTTCAAAACTCAACGAGTACTTTCCGTTTATATATTCAAAATCAAGATTGCTTATTTGTCCTAAATTATGAGATTTTACCAATTGCCGATCTATTAGACAGCGAAATGGCTCCACCACATCACAAGACAACGACTTTCTTTGAAAAAATAATTTATGATAAAATCCCTTGTAAGTATCAAATCCATATAATCGCAAAAGCGCTTCAATGAAATTGAAAAGAAAAGTATAACCGATGTCCAAAAGGACGTTATTAATATCATATTTGGTTCTAGGCATTCTTCTTATCCAATTAATTTCTTTAAAATATTCGCCAAAAAATTCTTTAGTATAATTTCCTTCTAATCCTAAAAGTTCTTTTTCGTCCTTAATATTTTTTATTTTCAGTTCTATTTCCTCTGTTTTATCCTCTGAATTTATAGTTCCGCCTTTTTCTTTCAATAAAGCCCGCTGGTTAATGATTTTATTTTTCACTAATTCTTTTGCCATTTCCAGTTCTTCTTCATTTTTATATTGTTTTTCACGTAAAATATAATTACTTTCCAATCCAGAATTAATTGTTGCATAATTTTCGAAGTTATTTCCCAAAAGGAAAAGAGAGATTCCATATTTTTTGCATTTTTTAATTAAAACACTAGACAGAGTAAAGTTACCGATTATAAAAATAGTAAAAACCTTAAAACAAGAGATTTTATTCGAGTTCCTGCCGTCTTTTTTATATAGAATATTGTCATTTCTAAATTGCAAGCAATTTTCGATCCCATTCATTGCTTCAATAAATAATATTTGTTTTTCCCTAAAATCTGAAAGTGACATCATAAAAAATTAACGATTGCATAATTCCGAATAAATACAACGTGCACACTTTTTCGGATTAGCAAAACGATTAAAGCTTAACAAATCAAAAAATTTAATTTTCTCGATATTCTTGGAAAATTCTAATTCTTCCCTGCCTCCAGGCTTTTTGATTGGGTATCTCTTGTTATCCGAAAGAGAATGGATGAAAAGATTTTTCACTTCATAACCCATCTCTTCCAAGCAAAACATTTGAGCCCAAAGTTGATAGAGATATCCGTCATAAATTTTTACAACTTTATTCTTTCTTTCAATCAAGGCTTTTTCAATTTGGTCATAAATATCAATTTTTCCGGCTAAATTATACTTCTGAGAATAAATCGGCAAGCCTTGCAAATATCTTTTAGCCGTAGAATAATGACCTTCATCTATACTCTCATGTTTCATTTTTCCTTCTATTTGAGACTTTTCATGATACATCTTTTGATCATAATTCTCATAAAAAGAATGGAAATAGAGCGACATAGGACAAAATATGAAATCATTAAGTTTCGATATTTGAATAAAACTTTCCATATATTTATTATCGATAATAAAACAGCCTACTGTATAACAATAAGCTGTTCTTGTCAAGTATCTGCCATTAAGACCTTATTTCGATGAATTGTTTATCAACCATTTATCCCATTCTTCATCTCGAATAAAGAGATCTGGTTTTTCTGGATTATCCTTTATTCTTTCAAACATAATAATCCCTTTTCTGGCAATATTAAACGCACCATTTGCATCGCCATTGATTGGTAATTTTTCATCATTCACATCTCTTGAATCAAAATGATTTCCATTTTTATAACGAACCGGTGACAATATAAAATCATCATCTTTTTTCTCATTTCCCGTATTTCTGATTTGTTGAATTAAATCAATCGCAAATTTTAAATCTGAAACTCTTGAATTATCAAAGTCTATTCTTTCTAAGATCTGCTTTTTAAATGATTTATCTTTATCGAATCCATTAAAAACTCTTTCTAACAACTCAACAATATTCTTTTTTTCAATCTCCCAAATGCCATTATTATTCTTTTTTCCCCGATAACGATCTAGACTAACACCATTTTTTCCTGAATACAATCGCCATTTTTTGCCAGTATTTTTGTCATTATAATCAAAATAATAATCTTTTCCATCAAACCCGAAATCATCAAATTTTTCACAGATTTCATTTTTTAATTCTTCTTGTTTTGTAGAACTAAAATAAATTGTTTTTCTCCATCCAGTCACCGGATCAGTTTGCGAAGTATAATTAGCTCTCGTATAAAGCATAACTCCATATTGACTCGCTTTTTCTATATCGCCAAAATTATTAACCGGCGGAGTGAGTTGCAAGGCTTTTTGAACAGACATAATTTCTCCCTCTTTGGCTTTTTTATCTACCACAAAATTCATTTTTTTCGCCAGTGCCAACTCAAGTTTTTGATAGATTTGCTTTTCAATTTTTTTTCTGGAATTTTTAAACCCACTGTTGAGATTCTCCAAAACAATATAAGCATTATGTGTAATCGCTAAATCAACGATCTTTCTCACCACTTGGGAAATATAACCTTCTTTCATTTCCTTAATTTTACCAATTGTCGTCCAATTTTTCCTCGCCTCATCTCGATTACCAGACATTTTTTCCAACTTCTTAGCATAATCAGTCTCTTTTCCACTTACCTCATCTTTAATCTTATTAAAACTTCCTTGTTCCAAAATATCACCATTTTTATCCACCACTGAATAATATGCCAAATGCTTTTCTCCACGATCAATTCCAATAAAGCGAATATCGTCTGAATTTTCCACTAATTTTCTATTTATAAAATCATTTATCCGATTGTTTTTTAGACAAAAATTTAGTGTTATCGGGCAATAAAAAATAAATTTTTCTTTACTAAAACGAAAATGTTCGATTGCTTTTTCACCATTTTTTAGCTTCACTTCAAATTCATTCCCCACCTCATCTTTTTTTATGGCAAATTTAATATCAATCTTTTTTAATGCTGGACGATAAAAAATTTCTGCCTCACCATTTAATTTAGGAGCATTTTCCAATTCGCTAAAAACAGCTTGCCAATAAATAGTGTGCAAATTTTTATTACCGATCTTTTCCAATCCGTCTTTTAAATTAAAATCTTTATTGAAAATTTGAAATAAATAAATTTTGCCTTCTTTAACCAATTCATCCAGTTTTTTCTTATTGATATCAATAAAATTTAAACTATAACCCTGTTTCTCAACATCTCCGTAAAATTCATCTATTCCGTTATAATCGGTGGTATCTCTAAATTTAAAACCAAATAAATTTTGCCAAGAATTTTCAGAAGATGGATAAATCTCTAAACCTTTTTTATAAAAATTAATAATTTTCCCAAGTTTTTCTTTAGTAAAAGTTGCTTCATTTTTCTTAAAACTGCCTTCATTATAAATCTCCAAAATCTCCTCGGTTGCCCCAAACTTATAACGATTTTTTTTCGGCAACAAAACCTTTGGCAACATCTTATTTGGTCCGGGGAGAAGTTTGTATATCATTTTTTTCCAACCGAAGCTATCACTAACAAAAATTAGATTTTCCGCTCTCCCGCCAGACTCAAAAACCTTACGATTTTCTTTTGTTAATATAGCCAAAAACTGTCGCTGATTTTCATCTTGTAAAATTATGCAAAATTTTTCCGACTCTTTGTTTTCATCCCAACCGCCAGCTAACATTCCATTCTCAAAATTAAGTTTCAATTTATTCAAATCAGCTTGTGGTTTTTTGGTCAAAAAATTCCTTATCACATCATAATTCTCAATGACTTCTTCGATTTTTAAATCATCCAAATAATTTTGAAAATCCCCATCAATTTGAAATTTTGCCTTTACTTTGAAATATTTCAAAATTTGCCCGCAAAATAAAGCATTGTCAAGCCAAGCTTTGATTATGACTTTATTTTCATCTTTTTGATAATCATCCACCGGAATCTGCAAAACTTTCCCACTATCATCAACAAAGTTTTTCGCCAAATTTTTCATATCAGCACAAATCATCTCCAGAAGAGCCTTTTTTGGACAACTCGCTTTTTTGATAATCTCCACTTTTTCTTCATTTCCTTTTTCAAATAAGCTCTGCTTAAAAAACACTCCTTTTTCCTGCCATTTCTCATTTTCCTCGCCCGTCCCAATTGACATATCCAAAACGGCAAATAAATCCGAAAGCATAATTGCTTGAGGAATTTTTATTTCACCTTTTTCATTCTTAAAAACTTTTTCATTCTTTAATTTCTCTTTCAAGGTTTCCCACGATGCAAAATATTTGCTGGAAATCGTATTGATTGCTTTATCCGACCAGTAAATATTTTCATAGCTTTCAGTTCCCAATAAATATTTGCAGAAACTAAAAACATTTTTCTGCTCTTTATCTTCTTTTTTGTCAAAATATTTTTCACCCTCAACTTTCACGCTTTTTAAGATATTTTTTAGTTCATTATTGTCTCTAATTTCCCTGATAAATTCTTTCTTTTCTCCACAACCGATTTGTTTGTACAAAACCACAAAAAATTTCAATCTGTCTTTCTTGTCCCTTTGTTGCTGATTGTAAAGATTGATAAGAAAATTTGCATTGCCAATTTTCTCATTATATTTATCAATCCCTTTTTGTGAAAAACAGTTCACAAAATTATCCGCTTCAAAAATCACTTTCTCGATCGGATAAAGATCATTCCCAGCCTTGTCTCGCAAGTCAATTTCTTTGTCTTTTAAGAGATTAAAAATACTTAGATATTTAACTTCATTTTTCTCAAAGTTAAAAAAATTATTAACGAACCTGGTTAAATTATCGCCGACAATCCTATTGGAAACCGCTGTTGCTTTTTCGTCAGCAGAATAATAATTTTCCCGATTTTGATTAAAACCTGAAAAATAAGTAAAAAATCTATCCATTTCCCAAAGCGCTTTTTTTAAATTTTCCTCATCAATCAAAATTCCATCAGGGTTTTTTAGTTTCCAACCAATAATCTCGCCGATATTATTTTTGATATATTTCAAGATTCCTGATTCGGTCAAAACCTTATATCCACTCTCTTTTAAAATATCCTTGCCATTTTCTTTGCCTGCCCTGTTCTTGAATTCCTTGCCAGCAACCGCATAAAGTTTTGCAATAGCCTTTCGTAAATCCTTTTCCTCATCACCAAGCATTTTGTCATATTTATCAAATTCCTCCTTGTTTTCCTTTCGATTAATCTTTAATAATTCCTCCTTAATTTCGAAATAAGAAGTAAAATCTATTTTTTTCGCTTCCGCACTTTCCAAACTTTCTGTAATAAACTTTTCGTGCAATTTATCAAAGACCGGCTTCAAAATTTGATAAGCATCTTCAATGTTTTGATCCGCCAAAAATGTATCAAACCCATCAGCGTTTTTTTCATATCCAATTTTGGATTTCATATTTTCCAGCGTCTTTCCTATCGGTCTTAATTCAAATCTCAAAGTTTTAGAAAGTGAATAACAATTCGTAAAAGCCTTTAAAAATTCTTTAGACATATTTTTTATTATAATATTATCTTAATTTAATAATATCACATTTAAAGAAACACAAAAACAGCGATTTTACCGCTGTCTTTTTTATAGATCCAAAAGGCCTAGAATTAAAATAGGATTTCTGACAATTCCTTGAAGCTGGAAACTACCACATCCGCGCCGGCTGATTTCAATCGCTCCGGCGAGAAGGTGGCTGTGATAGCGCAAACCTGGCAACCGGCGGATTTGGCCGAAATAACGCCATTATCAGAATCTTCAATCACCAAACAATCTTCCGGTTTTTCTTTCAGTTTCGAAACTGTAACTGTATATGACTCCGGATAAGACTTTCCTTTTTTCACATCGCCTGAGGTAACCATAATCTCAAAAAATCCATCAAATATCAAAATAGCTATTTGCAAAAAGTTCAGCGAAAACGAACAATAAATAAAACAAGACCAGTAATATCGCTTCCTTTTTATTCAATGACTTGCCTGTTCGCATAAAATACAAAAGAATTATTGAGGCTACCACCATAAAACCTCCAGTTATATAAATAATTTTTGGATTAAAAGCAAAGGGAGAAATCAAGGCTAATATCCCAATGACAATAGTTGAGTCTGTTATAACCATTCCCATTATATCTCCGATTGCCAATTCATCATGCTTTTTCTTGACAGCTTTAATAGAAAAAAATAATTCAGGCAAAGTGGTGCCTAATCCTACAAAAAAAAGACCGACTATGATTGGATGGATATTCAGACTTTCCGCTAAAGAAACGCCAAATTTAACGGTAAAATTAGCCCCTAAAAGCAAAACCATCATACTTAGAAGCAGAAAAGAAAAATACTTCCAAGAAAAGTAGCCACCGGTTCCAACAACAGACTTCCTGTTCCTCCAGAACAATAAATAATAAAAATAAAAACCTGCTAAAACTAACGCCATACCTTCCAATCTTGAATAATATCCGTTAAAACCAAATATCACAGGTAGGGCAATCATAAAAATAAACAACCCTGAATGTTTAATAATTTTACTTTTCACCATCAAACAACGTGAACAAATAAAAATTGGAATTGCGAAAATAATCGTCAGATCGGCAACATTGGCACCAAGCAATGTTCCTAACCCAAAAGAAGGTTCACCTTGCAGGGCAGAATTGATACCAATAAGAGTTTCCGGCAAAGCAGAAATGATGGCAATAATTAAAAATCCCACTATATATTTAGGAATTTTTAAGTTGGAAGCAATTTTAGTTGAATATTTAATAGCATATTCAGCGCTTCTTATGACAACAAATAAAGAAACAATTAATCCTATAAAAGCAAGCATTTTGTTTTATTTTTATATCATTAATTAATCCGACAATTTGATTGCATTCAAAACCAAGCATTATAAATCATAGTTTCCTTCCGCCTCCGGCTGATGTATGATTTCTTCCACTTTCAACATCTTCTCTCCGGCGGGTGTCTTAATCGGTATAATATCATTAACTTTATATCCTAAAAGACCGCAACCTATCGGGGAAAGAACAGAAATTTTATTCCCGCTAATATCCGCTTCTTGCGGAAAAACTAGCCAATAAATCAAACTTGAATCTGATCCGATTTCTGTAAATTTAACTTGGGAATTCATTGTTATTACATTCTCAGGAATATCTCGCGACTCGACAATCACTGCCCTGCTCAATTCCGAAAGCAGATCTTTGTCATAATTATCATGAGGAATTTTTTCCTCAAGTAGTTTTACTAATTTTTTATTATCATTTTTTGTAATATATATCTTTTTATCCATATATTTTCTATGTTAAATAATTAAAAACCGACTTTATGTCGGCTGTTAAATTTGATAAAAATTCAAACAGCCGATTTAATGAATCAGCGGAAAAACAGTAGTTATGTTAAAAATTCTCATCATAATATGATAAACCTATTCCATATGAAAGCACTGTATCAGTGTAGCAAAAAATATCTTAAAAAGCAAGCGACTTCAAAAAAATTTATAGCACTTATAGCATAGAACTATAGCCAACACAAAAAAGTAAACATCCATAAAATGCCTAATTTTCAGTAAGATATTTTTTTACCAAGGAAAATCAAAATCTTTTGTGATTAGTCCCTGCCTCGCGTCGACTTACGTTTCCGCGAGTCGAGGCGAGCTAAGAGCCTATCGTTCACTGTACAAAATACACTACAGATTCATACAGCTCTGCTTGGCATTGGCGTTCTCCGAAATACATCGGAGTCGACCGCCAGATGATAACCATACCCCTCCGTTTTTCCTTTGACAGAAAAACGTTTTTTTGAGTCGTATTCTTGGATTATCATCGATTCTCCCTAGAAAGGAGGTGATTGCGGACAGGCATAATATGGCTTATATCAGGAATAATTATAGATTGAAACTGCAATCAAATTGCGAAATTAAATTGTTAACTTACACGATAATTCTAATGCAAAACAATAAAAAATGTAACTTTCCATAATATATTTTATTTAATGACCTCCTCCCCGGACACCGCTACGCTAAGTCCGGGGTTTCCTTTTTTG
>CAYOTC010000027.1:0-9383 GCA_964406815.1 uncultured Bdellovibrionales bacterium | reverse complement strand
CATATCGATGTTTCCGGAGTCGGTGTTGGTGATTTGGGTGTTTACGGGAAGAGTCAGGGTTCCTATGGTATCGGTCATAGTGAGATTAAGGTTAGTGGTGACTTCGTCTGTATCATTGAGAGTAGTTCCATCTCCTATGGAGATATATCCGCTGCTATATGCATCGGTTATGTCTTGAGAGGTCGGAGCGTTGATTATCTCTTCTTCCGGGAGGGTGGTGAAGCTGGTTTCAGATCCATAGCCTGTTCCTCCGGTATTGGTAGCATAAGCTCTTACGTAATATGTAGTTTCAGGAGTCAGATTGGTGAGGTTGCATTGGTAGGTTCCAGTTGATCCAGTGCCAGCGTTGCAAGAATTGGTGTAAGTTCCGGATTGGGTTCCCCATTGGATGTATCTGGTGGGATCTTCTCCTCCTGTGGCAGTGATGTTGCCGTTGCCTTGGGCGGAGATGGAGGTGACGTTAGTGGTAGAGCTGGTGGTTATAGTTGGAGCACTGACCGCTTCAAAATTCAATTTTATGTAATCGGTATATAGATTCGCATTCGTTCCGGATACGGAAGGATTAGTTGAATGGACAAGGACATACATTCTTTTGTTGGAATCGATATAGTTGGAAATTGTTCCTGATATGGCTTGATTGGAAGGAGAGGTTGGCATGGATGAAGCTGTGTTACCCAGGGATGAGAGAGTTTCCCATTGGGAAGAGTTATTGTTCCAGATCTTTGTGGTTATTCCGTTTCCGGCAGATGCGGTGGCGTAGGAGATGAGGGAAATGTTGGCAGAAAAGAGATTATTGTAAGCGCTGGTGTCGAAAGAGAATAGTTGGGAAGAATAATAACTTAAGGAATTCTTAATACAACGGACGGAATAACCATTAGCTCGATCGCCTCCATTACCAGTAGAAGCACTGCTTGAATTGAAATATAAATTGCCGTTTCCACCGGCCGAACCAGTTGACCAGTATAAACCATATACACCCTGAGTGCTTAGCACGCCATTCGTGAGATCACGATAACCAGCGGAGGATAGCTTTAAAGATGAACTATAGGCTGTGGTACGACTTGTAATTCCAGCAGAACTGATTAGAGTTGCCAACTCAGGCTGAGTTGGAAGTCTGAATCCTGTCGGACAAGGGTTATTTATTCCCGATACGCCTTGCCAAAGATTATCATTTGCCGGACTTCGCCAGTCATAAGGAGAAGTTGTTTCAAGAATAAAATTAGAATGCCCGGGATTATCACTACTGCTATTTGTCGATGTTGTTCCACTAGTTCCAATTTGATGCCCATCCACTCCTCTGCCCCATTGGAAATACCAACCGTAAGATTGGGAATCATTATAGGCGGTAGCGACTCTCGTTGCGCCTAGATTTTTATCCAGCCAGCATTTTCCGTCAGCTCCCATAACCATTCCATAAGTGAAAGAGTCTCTTGTTACGGTCGAATTGCAGTCATTGATGCTAGCTGTGCTGGTTGTCAGATAATTCATGTCATCCGTTCCGACACTGGTATAGTTTCCTGATGTAAAGGCGGTGGTTTGATAATTTGCTAAGGTGTTTGTGTGAGATAATGGGGTAGATTGGTAAGAATTAGCCAATGGAAACAAATCGACTGCTTGAGCCTTTTTATAATTTATCGGAAGTCCGCTCAATATTATCGAAGCTATTATTATGACTACTGGAAATCTTTTCGAAAACAAAAAAGAACCAAGTCTAAACCTGCTTCTTTTGTTATTCAAAGATGAATTTGCATACATTGATTGTTTCTTGTTTTTTGATCGCATCGCCTGTCTTTTTTTGTTTGGTTTTTATTTCTTTCGTTATTCCTAAATTTATATCCTGTTATTCTGAACTTGTTTCAGAATCTGTATTTTAGATGCTGAAATGAATTCAGCATGACAATCTTAAGCCCAGAATCTTTGCTTGTATATATTTTACAATAAATTCTCTTAATCTGCAAAAGAAAAGTTATCCACAGTTTTTTTAATGCATATGAAGTGCGCGGTCCCGATTGAATGGGACCGCGCATAAAATAATCCTTTCTTTAAGGCCTATAAATTACATCATCCCACCCATTCCTGGCGGCATAGAGCCGGCATGATTATGATTCTCTTTTTCCGGCTTGTCAGAAATTGCCACTTGAGTAGTGAGATAAATTCCCGCTACACTCACAGCATTAATAAGAGCCGTCCGCGTAACCTTAACTGGATCAATTATTCCAATTTTTAGCATATCGGAAACGTATTCTCCTTTAGCCGCATCAAATCCGAAATTATTTCCTTTTCCTTTCATAACTTCATATATGACCACTCCTGGATCCTTTTGACCGCCATTTGAAACTATCTGTCTGATTGGTTCCTCGAGAGCGCTAAGAAGCATTTTATATCCGACATTATATTCCAAATTATTCTCCTTTGAATCATCCATCTTTTCGAGAAGTGTTTTGGAGGATTTAAGTAGCGCCACTCCCCCTCCGGCTATAATTCCTTCTTCATAAGCTGCTCGCGTTGCCGCCAAAGCATCTTCCATTTTATGCTTAATATATGTCAGTTCAGTTTCTGTTGCCGCACCAACTTTGATAACCGCCACTCCGCCGGAAATTTTTGCCAAACGTTTTTGCATTTTTTCCTTATCCCATTTGCTTTCAGTTTTTTCAATCTGCCCTTTTATCTGGACAATGCGTTCTTCAATATCTTTTTTCTTCCCCTTGCCACCAACAATCGTCGTTGAATCTTTGGTTGAGATAACCTTAGAAGCTTGACCGAGCATATTTATTTCCGCGTTTTCCAATTTCATTCCCTTCTCCTCAGAAATAACTTTTCCACCAGTAATTGTCGCAATATCATCAAGCATTGCTTTCTTGCCATCTCCGAATTCCGGCGCTTTGATTGCCAGAACATTCAAAACCCCTCTAAGCTTATTAACCACCAAGGTCGTCAATGCTTCGCCATCAACATCTTCCGCAATAATAACAATGTCCTTTTTTCCGGATGCTGTAATTTTTTCCAAAAGAGGCAGAAATTCCGCCACGGTGGAAATTTTCTTATCGGTAATTATTATATAAGGATCTTTAAGTTCCGCTTTCAATGATTCGCTATTGGTAATCATATAAGGAGAAATATATCCCTTATCGAAATTAAGACCTTCCACTATTTCTTTTTCAAATCCGAAAGTCTGAGATTCCTCCACTGTGATAACGCCGTCTTTTCCCACTTCCGTCATAACCTCGGCAATCATTTTTCCCATATTCTCATTCTCGGCTGAAATTGTCGCTATTTGGGCGATTTCCTGCTTTGAGCTCACCACCTTGGAATTTTTCTTGAGTTCCTCAATAACTGCATCCTTTGCATCATCAATTCCATGGCGGATATTTATCGGATTCATTCCAGTCGCCACCAATTTCGATCCTTCACGAATTATTGCTTGCGCTAAAATCGTAGCAGTCGTAGTTCCATCTCCAGCTACATCGTTGGTCTTATTGGCCACTTCCTTAATAAGATCAGCACCGATATTTTCAAACTTGTCTTCAAGCTCTATCTCTTTGGCAATCGAGACGCCATCATTAGTTATTACCGGAGAACCGAATCCCTTATCCAAAATAACATTCCGCCCCCTGGGGCCAATCGTAACCTTGACCGCATCAGCTACCTTATCTATTCCAGCTTTTATTTTTTTTCTTGCCTCTTCGTCGTATTTGATGATTTTTGACATAGATTTAAACATTAATTATTATGATTATTTTTTATTAGCACTCAAACACACTGACTGCTAATATACTCTATTCTATAAAATTTTGAAAGATAGTCAAGAGTCCAGCTTTTTGATATTTTCGCGGAACTTTTCATAAACTTTTGGACCATGCGGATTTGGCAGAAACACCAAAGCATGCTCATCTGCCATTACCATACTTCCTTCCTGATGTGTCCGTGGATCATTTTTTATCCTTTTTAACTGCCATTTTCTGAGAATACTTTCGATAAAACTAAAATTAAAAATATTTTCCATGAAAAATCTGGTATTTTTGGAAAAGAAATCATCTGATAATGTTTTAAGATTTCCGATTCTGTTCAAGGAAAAATTACTGTGATATTTTTTTATCCAATAGTTCATTTTTTGAAAATCTCGAAAAACCTTTTCTCCAAAAACAGGAATCATAAAAAAATATTCCGAGGAAGCAAAAAGATCTTTAACCGTAATTTCCATAGAATCATCCGCAACGAAATAGTTGAGGCAAATCCGATTAGCAATTTTATTGCCATATCTTCTTTTACCCATAAGATGAACCAAAAGAGTCACGAAGATTCGACCGGTAAAAATCCGGCCCCTTTTCAAAACTATAAAAAGATCCAGATCGCTTCTTTTTTCGGCATTTTTCATGGCAATACGCCCAGTCACCGCAATCATCCTGACAAAGGGACAGAACCTGAGAAAATAAACCACTCGTCGGATTGTCTTTAATTTATCTTCCGAAATTTTGCTTCTTTTTATTCTTTGCGCAACCAGCTTTTCCCTGCCAACAAGGAAATAGAATCCGTTTTCTGACTTCAGAATCTTTTTAAGTTTTTCATTTTCAAGTTCTTTTATTATTTCACTTAATGTAAATGATTTTTCATCGTCCTTTTCCACGCAATCATAATCATCGTAATCATATGTTATCAAGTATTTCCAGATTTCAAATGCCGTCAAAGGATGATTAAAAATATCATAATAACCAATCGTCGCTAATATATATCTTGATAGATTTTTTCCCATATTTTAAGAAGAATTAATCTGACAACAACCAAGAAACCAGAAAGCAAGAAACATCTTCCAGTTTTTTATTTTTTATTTTAATCTTATAAATATTTTCCTGTCCAACTTTCTTTACAGTTTTTCAATCCCTCAGGAACTCCCGCATAAACAAGAAATCCTCCATTATCTCCACCATCCGGACCAAGATCGATAACCCAATCGGAATTTTTAATAACATCCAGATTATGTTCAACTACTAAAACCGTATTGCCTTTATCGACTAAAGCATCAAGAACCTGCAAAAGCCTTCTTACGTCTTCAAAATGCAAACCAATGGTCGGTTCATCAAGAATATAAAAAGTTTTTCCGGTCGAACGTCGCGCCAGTTCTGTTGCCAACTTTATTCTTTGAGCCTCTCCACCAGAAAGATTTGTCGCACTTTGTCCCAGCTTGAGATAGCCCAATCCCACTTCTTCAAGAGTAGAAAGTTTTTCGGTAATGAGTTTTGAATTTTTGAAAAATACATGAGCATAAGAAACACTCATATCCAAAACTTCCGCGATATTAACTCCGCGATATTCAATGTCCAGAGTCTTATGATTATATCTTGTTCCTCCGCAAGTCTCGCATTTCACATACATATCAGGCAAAAGATGCATTTCAATTTTTTTATTACCATCCCCCTGACAGTCTTCGCATCTTCCGCCTTTCATATTGAAACTGAACCGGCTAGCATCATACCCGCGCGCTTTAGCTTCCTCAGTTTCGGCAAAAAGTTCACGAATCAGAGAAAAAACTCCAGTATAAGTTGCCGCATTAGATCTGGGCGTTCGACCGATTGGCGATTGATCTATACTTATAACTTTATCAATATTGGAAAGTCCGGTTATTTTCTTATGTTTTCCGGGAGAATTTTTTGCTCCAAAAAAATATTTAGAAAGCGCCACTGCCAAAATATCCGTTATCAGGGTTGATTTACCCGAACCACTTACTCCGGTTATGGATATAAATTTCCCCAACGGAATTGAAACATCGATATTTTTAAGATTATGTTCCGAAGCGCCGACTATATTTATCGTCTTCCCCGTTCCTTTTCTTATTTTTTTCTTTTTATCAAAATTTTTCTCTTTCCCAAAAAGATATTTAGCCGTTAATGTTTTTGATTTCTCCAGTTTTTTAAGATCGCCTTCAAAAATCACTTCTCCCCCTTCTTCTCCGGCTCCAGGGCCCATATCGATTATCCAATCTGCTTTTTTTATAATTTCCTCATCATGCTCAACAACAATAAGAGAGTTTCCCGTTTCCTTAATATCCTCCATTGTTTTAATCAGTTTCTCTGTGTCACGATTATGCAGTCCGATTGATGGCTCGTCCAAAACATAAGTTATACCGGAAAGCTCTGACCCAATTTGTGTAGCCAATCGAATTCTTTGACCCTCTCCGCCAGAAATGGAATTGGAACTGCGAGAAAGCGACAGGTATTCCAATCCGACATTTCTAAGCGCTTCCGCTTTAAAAAGCATCTCTTTGAGAAGCGGCGCTATGGTTTTCTTTTTTTCCTGGCTGAAATCCTCATTTTTAATCTCATCCAAAAAATTGATAAATCTTGTTATCGAAAGGTCGGAAACATCGCTTATGGATTTTTTCTGAATTAGAACCGATAAAAATTCACCTCGAAGCCTTTTGCCAAGACAAACAGGGCAAATCTTTTCTACCATATACTTTTCAATATCACTTCTCATATAACCGAAGTTGGATTCGTTATATTTCTTCTTCAAAATATTCACCACGCCTTCAAAAGGAATTTTCGGATCGTTGGATCCATAAAAGATTATATTCAACTGTTCACGTGAAAGTTTCTTTACCGGCGTATTAATGTCAAATTTATATTTCTCGCCAATCCTTGAAAGCATAGCAATTCCACCTCCGGAATATCCGGCTTTTCCGCCTGATTTACTCCAAGCCAATATAGCGCCTTCCGCCAAGGTCAGATTTTTATTTGGCATAACAAGATCTTCATCAATTTCTTTGATAATTCCAAGGCCGGAACAATATTGGCAAGCTCCTTCAGGGTTATTGAAGGAAAAATTTTTCGGCGTTATGTCAGCAACTTTAAAGCCGCATTTATTGCAGACAAAGTCGCGATTATAAATATTTCCTTCTTCGCCATTCAAAGCGAAAACCATCGAGCCTTTTCCCAGTCGAAAAGCTGTTTCGATTGAATCAATGATTCTTTCAACATCAGGACGATTTTTATCCAAAGTTATTCGATCGACAACTATTTCTATATTTTTATCTTCTTCCAAATTATCCAGGCTGAAAGCTTCTTGAATAAGCATTATTTTCCCGCTTAGCCTCACTCGGGCATATCCTAGCTGACTGATATTTTTCAAAATATCTCGAACACTACTTTCCAAGCTGGATACTTTCGCTAAAATTGCAAGCTGCGATTTGTCGGGAAGTTTCATTATTTCATCCAGGACTTCTTGATTGCTAATCCGCTCCATAGGAATATTGCAATTAGGACAATGTGGAACTCCTGCTTTAGAAAATAAAACACGGAGATAATCATAAATCTCCGTTAATGTTCCAACCGTGGAACGCGGACTGCGACCAAGACTTTTTTGATCAATTGAAATAGTCGGGGTTAGGTTTTCAATCTTATCAACATCCGGCTTGGCGCTCACATCCAAAAATTGCCGCGCATAACTCGACATACCTTCAAGATACCGCCGATTGCCTTCTGCATAAACCACATCGAAAGCCAAAGATGATTTTCCTGAGCCGGAAAGACCAGTTATAACAACCATTTTATCGCGCGGAATTTCCACATTGATATTTTTGAGGTTATTTACTCGCGCTCCAAATATTTTAATTTTGTCGCGCTTCGAACCGTTTTCCTTGTTTTTTGGCATTATTTTAAAAAAGAATGAGTTACTAAAAAGGAATTATATAGTAAGATTTAATTTTTGTAAAGATGCCACCTGCAACAACTCAGAAAATTATTTCAAGCTTTTTAATTTTAAATATTTTTAGGATGAAATTTACTCCAATAAAGCTTTCTTTCTAAGTTTCCGATGATAGCTAATCGCGAAACGATGGGCTTCGTCACGGACTTGTGTGATTAAATTTTGTGGAATTTTTGGTATAGACCCAAAAGTGCGGATATCCAATTTTTTCCTACTTGGACCTTTGGCCACCGCCATAAGCGGAATTTCTATTTTGTAATTTTTGAGGATCCGGCGCGCCGCGCTCAAGTGGCCCGCGCCACCGTCTAATAATATAAGGTTTGGGCGCGGCCAATTATTTTTGAAGCGGCGCGCCAGAACTTCTTCCATTGAAGCCACATCATTTGCTCCTTCAATAGTCTTGATTTTAAATTTACGATATTGCGATTTGTTCGATTGCAATTCTCCGGAATTATTATCAAAAACTACCATCGAACCGACACTCTGCTTTCCGGAAATGTTCGAGATATCATAACCTTCAACGCGAAAACTAGAATTTTTAATTTGGAATTTAGAATTTTTTTGGAAATTGGAAATTGGAAATTGGAAATTCTTATCTCCGGAGGAGATAAGCGCAATATCTTGAATATGCTGCAGAGCAAAAATTTTATTCCGCGCCTCAGCTGCTTTCTCAAATTCCTGTTTTTCAGAATATATCTCCATCTCTTTTTTCATTTTCTTCATAAGAATTTTCTTCTTTCCTTCCAAAACCATTTTGATTCCCCGAATATTTTTTCCATAATCCCTCATTGAAATCGCTCCGTCATACGGTCCCGGACAAAGTCCTATTTGATAATCCAAACAACCTTTTTCCGTCTTCTGAATCTTGTTGTGATAGGGAAAAATTTTTCTCAAAATCTTCAAGGCGATTTCGATGTTTTTCTTGGAAACATATGGTCCGTAAATTTTGGAAAATTCATTTTTCTGAGAGTCCAAATCAGTTTTTCTGATGATAATAAATCTTTGAAAATCTTCCTTTGTCACTGCAACATAAGAAAAAGACTTATCATCCTTTCCGTCGACATTATATTTTGGCTGGATTTCTTTGATTAGTTTTTGTTCCAAAATATATGCCTCAATAACTGTTTCAGTCTTTTTGGTCGTAAAATTAGTCACCTCAGAAATCATGAGCTCAATCGGCCGCACATAACCTTTCTTCTCTTGGAAATATGAAGCCACCCGGTCTTTGAGACTGGTTGCTTTGCCGACATAGATGATTTTCCCGGTTTTTTCTTTGAAAATATAAACCCCGGGAGAATTGGGCAATTTCTTGACTTTTTTCGATATATTTGATACGCTCATACGTTAATTATAACATCAAAATTCAAAAATAAATCATATACACAAGGAGAGTAAAATGGAAAAAATCACCAAAAAAATACGCCCACTAACAAAGGAAGAAGAAATCGAGTCTGAAATAAAGGATTTGGACTTGAAAATATCAGAATTAAAAATTAAAAGAAACAAGCTTCAAAAAAAACTTGATCGCCTAAAGGGAAAACCTGAACAAAGGTATGGCGATTAATAAAGAATTTATTATTAACGGGCAATTGTCACTTTTGACTTTTGCCCGTCTTTTTATTTTCCAGCCTGAAGAAGATGAGATACATAGGTAACACTATGGATTTAGTAAAATTAAAGGATTT
>CAYOTC010000026.1:0-10932 GCA_964406815.1 uncultured Bdellovibrionales bacterium | reverse complement strand
TTTAACTGCGTATTACTCTATATAAAAACCTTAATTTATCTTATTGCTTAACTCTTTTTAATTTCGCATTCATCGATTATCGGATGAATATTTTCTTTAAGCTGAGCTCCCCCGATAAGATGCATATGGATATGAGGAACCTCCTGTTCTCCCCATTCCCCCACTCGGAATAATAGTTTATACCCTTTTGGAGAAATGTCAAAGTCCAATGCCAATTTTTTCGCCACCAAAATAAGTCTTCCCACCAGTTCCGTATCTCCATCAGTAAGATCATTGATGCTTTCTATGTGCCTTTTCGGGATTATTAAAATATGCACTGGAGCCAACGGCCGAACATCCTTGAAAGCCAAAATGTCATTATCTTCATGAACTACCGCTGCCGGTAGCTCGCCTTTTATAATTTTGCAAAAAATACACATATTTTTTAAAATTATTGTTGATTATTATTATGATAGACGGTTACATTATCAGCCTTAAGTTTTTTCTTCACCAAATCAACAAGTTTTTCCATCGCCACCGTTTCTTGGACTCCGGTCATCATATTTTTAACTATCACAGTTCCGTCCAGGGTTTCTTTTTGTCCAAGAATAAGCGTTAACTCCACACCAAGCCTATTCGCCACTTTAAGTTGAGATTTCAAACTGCCTCGCCCGAAACTTTCTGCTGAAAGTATTCCATTCTTTTCCAGCTCGGAAAATAATCGCAGACTTTTCTTTTTCGCTAAATTTCCAAGTTGCGCCAAAAAAACCTTCGGCTTCATTGGTCGATAAGGTTTGGCTTGAACCCGTTTCATTTCAAATATGATTCTTTCCATTCCAAGACCAAAACCGATTGCCGGCGTATCTTCCCCTCCAAGCATCTTAATAAGTTTGTCATATCTTCCTCCGCCACCCAAAGAATGTTTTTTACCTTCTTCCGAACCGGACCAGATTTCAAAAACAGTTTTCGTATAATAATCTAACCCACGCACCAAATGCGGATTAATCGTATAAGGCAAATCAAGCTCGTCAAGATATTCCAAAAGCGTCTTAAAATGAATGCGACATTCTTCACAAAGGTGATCAACTGATTGCGGAGCGGTAGCTGCCACTTGAGAACATTTATCTTCCTTGCAATCTAAAACACGCAGTGGATTAATCCCTATCCTTTCTTTGCAATTAATGCAAAGCTTGTTTTTTTTCGACTCAAGGTAACTTACTAAAAGATTATTATAATCTTTTCGACAAGCAGAACAGCCGATCGAATTGACTTGAATTTGAACGGCTTTTATCCCGATAGTCTGCATCAAACGATAAGCGATTTGAATCATTTGAGCGTCAAGAATCGGATCCTGTTCGCCATAAGCATCATAATTAACCTGATAGTGTTCGCGATATCTTCCTTCTTGCGGACGATCATAACGATATACCGGTCCGGTTGAATAAATTTTTACAGGCTTTGGCAATTTATTCATTCCATGCTGGATATAGCTTCTGCAATTTCCCGCAGTGAGTTCCGGTCGAAGCGAAACCTTATCGCCACCTCTGGTAATGAAATTATACATTTCCTTATCAACAACATCTGTTCCTTCACCGATACTGCGAACAAAAAGATTCGAATATTCAACCAAGGGAGTATCCATTCTAGAAAATCCGTAATCGCGAGCTAATTTTTCCGTCATTCTTTTAAGCTGCTCCCAATAAGGCTGATCCTCGGGCAGAATATCTTTCATCCCGCGCAAAGGCTGCAGGATTATCGGCTCATCCTTTTGATTCTCTTTGGCTTTTTCTTTTTTTTCCTTGGAAGTTTTTTTTGCCGAACTTTTCGTCACGGCCTTTTTTACTCTAGCCATAATTTTCTGAATTTATTGAATTATAAAAAGTTTAATAAGCTGAAATTTCATTAAGAGGCCAAGCGCGAACAAGCACTTTTCCAATAATAAATTTTTCTTTTAGCACTCCCCAAGCGCGCGAATCGGAGCTGAACTGGCGATTATCTCCCATAACAAAATATTCGTCATCTTCAAGAGTGACAGTAATATCAGGAGTGGTTTTTATGTTTTTAGCAAGATAGGAATTCTCATCCAAGACTAATCCGTCTGGATTTTCGTCGTTATATATCTTGACTGTGCTGTTTTTTATTTCAATTTTTTCTCCCGGCAATCCAATTGTTCTCTTGATGAAATATTTTTTCGGATCAAACGGATAGCGAAAAACTATTGGCCTTTGTCTTTCGATTTTTTTCCATGGTTTAATCGCAAAAAATTCAGAATCCCCCAGGCCAACAGTGACATTCTTGTATCCAAATTCATTGATGAGCAAGTACTGTCCGTCCTCAAAATTAGGAACCATCGAAGATCCTTGGACAAAAAATGGCTGAAAAAGAAATAACCTCACCGGAACTATTATAATAAAAGCCAAGATGACAATTTTTATTATTTCAAAAATAAATACTCCGACACCGACAGTGCCAGTAGTAGCAACCGTATCTAGATGGCTGCCATTGTCATTTTTAGAATATTTTTTATAACTGTCTTTTTCCTCTTTTTCCATAATATTTCTGCAAAATTGAAAGATCGTAACAATATAAAGATTACCAGAAAATATGTCTCTTGGCAAGGCTGATTATTCCCTTAAAATGGCCCTATTTTGCCTCTTACGATTATTGGGTTATTATTGAGTTATGCTATTGAAAAAAATTATCCTAAAAATGGTCATTTGGACGATTTCTCTTGTCATACTTGCTGGCGCAGGTTATGCCGGTTTTTTTACATATCAACTAATCGCTCTCGATAAAAAAATAAACATATATAATTCCCAACCAGAGACTTTTTCCGGTGTAATAAAATCAATCGCTACTAATTCAGTAAAAGATCTCGAGGGAGCGCAATCTGGTCGGATTAATATTTTGCTTCTTGGCGTTGCAGGAAAAGGAAAACCTGGGCAAAATCTGACCGACACAATAATGATTGCCAGTATCGACATGAAAGAAAAACGTGTCGCGCTCCTTTCTTTGCCACGTGATTTATATGTGGATATCCCGAAACTCAAACTCCATTCAAAAATAAATTCCGTCTACCAAATCTCTCTCAATAATTCCCGAGACGAAAAAGAAGCCTCTGATTCAATCAGGAAAACTGTTGAAAATATCACCGGATTGAATATTGATTATTTCGTTATTTTAAACTTCGATGGATTTAAAGAAATTATCGATTCAATAGGCGGATTGAATATAACAAACGAAAAAGATATTTATGATTCACGCTATCCGGGACCAAACTACAGTTATGAAACTTTCGAATTAAAGAAAGGATTTCACCATTTGAATGGAGAAACGGCATTAAAATACGCCCGCGTCCGACATGGCGATCCAGAAGGAGATTTCGGACGAGCCAAAAGACAACAACAAATAATGCAAGCTGCTAAAAACAAAATATTTTCTGCTGGAACTCTTTTTAATTTTTTCGCCATAAGTCGCCTAATGAACGCTCTTGGAGATAATGTCATTACCAATATTTCCACGGAAGACCTTGAGGCTTTTTTTGAGCTCAGTCGAAAACTCGACACAGAAAATATAAACAATATCGTCATCGATGCTTGGAATAAAGACAGTCTTCTTAAAGTTTCCCACATATTCTATGGGGACATCCGCGCTTTCGTTTTAGTGCCACGAGTAGGAAGTTACAGTGAAATAAAAGAAACCGCTGAAAACATATTCGATCTCAATATTATCAAGAGAAAACAGGAAGAAATTGAAAAAGAAAATGCTTCTATTATCATTATCAATAAAAGCGGAAATGATAATATTGCAAAAAAAATTCCAAAACTTCTCAGCGAAAACCTCTCCTTTAAAAACATAACCGTCATCCGAAATGATAATGCAAAGCAAGAAAATGAAAACATAACCTATGCCTATAATCTCACTGATGGAATAAAACCATTCACATTGGATGAATTGGTAAAAAAGCTTCCGGCTGAAGCTTCCTATGAGTTGCCGGAAAAATATAAAAAAATAATTGAAAAATCCCAACCAGAAATTGTCGTTGTCCTTGGAAAAGATTTGATTGAAAGATATAATATGGAAGAAGGTTCGATTGATGAATATAGGAAAGCCAAAGATGAATTTGAAAACATAAATCTAATCCCCAATCAATAAAATTAAAACAATATGAAAATAATCATCGGCTTGGGAAATCCCGGCGAAAAATACACCGGCACACGTCATAATATTGGCTTTGAAATTCTTGATGACTTAAGAAAACAGTGGCATTTTCCGGAATTTGAAATGTCAAAAAAATTTGAAGCGGAATTTTCTAAAAATAAATTCGGAGAAACAACTATTATCCTTGCAAAACCGCAAACATTCATGAATCTCTCCGGACGCTCGGTATTGGCGATAATCAATTTCTACCGAATATCCACTAATGATATCTTGGTTATTCATGATGATTTTGATATCAATATTGGAAAATACAAAATAGCAAATAATTCTTCTTCGGCCGGACATAATGGAGTCCAAGATATAATTGAAAAATTGGGAACAAAAAATTTCAAAAGAATTCGTATCGGAATTAAACCCGAAAATGAAATTGCCATAATGGACGCTTCTGATTTTGTCTTGCAACGATTCAATAAAAATGAAATGGAAAAAATAGAAAAAATAAAATTTTCTATTTTCGAAGAAATTGAAAAAATATCAAAATAAAAATGCCTTCCAAGATTTCACACGTAAGCGGTATTTTTCGGTGAATAATCACTAAAAAATACACTTGATTTCAGATACAAGCTAAGGAGGGTACTTGACTGAAAGACTTACGCATGAAATTTTAAAAAGCATTTTATAATTTTCTAAACTATCATTTCGATTTCAAGCACTAGCCGGGGATTTACAAGTATAGCAAAACATTTGATTTTTGTCAAGTATTTTAATGGCTTAAATAAGCCTAATTTTTTATTCATAATTAAAATTTAAAGACCAACTTTTCTTTTATTCGCAAGATGTTCCTCATAACTTCTAGCATAAAGAACTTTTTTTGTGCCATCTATTTTTCCGGTTAGAAAAAAGAAATAGGGAGATTCTTCAGGATAAACAGCGGCGAGTATGGCATTTTTCCCAGGATTGCAAATTGGTCCCGGCGGAAGTCCGGCATAACGATATGTGTTATAAGGAGAATTGATTTCCAAATCTTTTCCACTATGGCTGTCATTGTTATCATCCAAGATATATGACAATGGAGCATCACTTTCCAATCTTTGTCCCACAGAAATTCTTTTCCAAAATATACCCGAGGCTATTTTCATATCTTCCAAAGTCTGAACTTCCTTTTCCAATATGCTTGCCATTGTAACAATCTCTTTGATTGTTTTTCCTTGCCTAATTATTTCTTCACGCAAATTATTATCAAGTTTTTCATCAAAAGTATCCAGCAGTCTTCCAGCTATATTTTCCGCACTGATATCTTTTTTAAAAAAATAAGTATCGGGAAAAAGATATCCTTCGAGATTTAAAACATCGTCTGATTGAAGATATGGGTATCGCTTTTTCAGATTTCCCGGATTTTTTGCCAATTCTAAAAATTCTTCTCCCGGAAGACCATTGGCATCAAGACGATCGGCAATCTGACGGAAGGTAAATCCTTCCGGGAAAGTCACATTTTCAAATTTCTCCTCAGGATTAGTGATAATATGAACAATTTCAGGAATAGTCATATTTCCGGAAATAATATATTCTCCGGGAAAAATTCTCCTGGAGACTTTATTCATTTTCACATAAATATAAAAATAAATTTCCCTAGAAATAAAACCGAATTCTTTCATTTTTTTCGCAATTTTAGCATTACTACTTCCCTCTTCAATATTGAAAACTTTTTCTTCGGAATTTTTTCCATGAGAAAAATATACCTGATAACGCAAATAAAAAAAACTGCCAACAAGCAGAATGACCAATATTATAAATAAAAATAATATTTTTTTCACTAAAATTTTATAAGATTAAATTTATTATCCAATGACAAGAGGCACAAAAGCGAATCCCGGAAACTCTTCTTTATAAAATTCGTTTTCGCCTTTCTTTTCCAAATACCAAACATTATTCTTAAGAGGAATAACCATTTTCCCGCCAATTTTCAGCTGCCTTTTTAATTCTTCCGGAACACTTTCCGCTTCAGCTGAAACCAATATTCTATCAAAAGGAGCTTCTTTGGGCACACCGGAACTTCCATCTCCAAATATCATCTCAGCCGTTCTGTTTTTTATATATCCGAACTTATCAACATTTTCCTTTCCGAATTCCAAAAGTTTATCTATTCTCTCTATGCCAATAACCCTTCCGTTTTTTCCAACAATATAAGAAAGAAGAGCTGTCGTCCATCCGGAACCGGAACCAACATCAAGAATTTTCTGTCCCCTTTTTGGCTCAAGAAGTTCCAGCATAAAAGCCACCGTCGTCGGTTGGGAAATCATCTGACCAAAACCAATTGGCAGAGCTACATCTGCTTCAGCTTGTGTTTCAAAGTCTTTTGGCAAAAATTCTATCCGATTAATTTCTGAAAAAGCATCAATAATAATATCGCTTTTCAAATAACCTTTATGGATTAGATCATTGATTAATTTACTCATATTTTTCCTAAATTCCCATTATCTGAACAACTATTTCTCTTTTCCTGGCGCCGTCTGTTTCTACAACAAAAATACTTTGCTTTTCAGTTATTATCATATGACCTTTATCAATCGGCAATGCAGTGCTTATGCCCATCATTAAAACCTTGCAGTGAGAATTCCCATTGCTCCTTCCGTCAGATTTGTTAGCCCGAGTAAGTTCGAAAATATCATGTGAATAGCGATCATCAATGGGTGCAATCTTGTGAAGAACACGCATAAAATCTTGCAAAAGAAGAGTCTCATTATGATTAACAGCTATTCCGGCTGTTGTATGCGGAGAATAAACTAAAACCTGTCCCTCACGCACTCCAGATTGGCTAATCACCTCCTCCACTTCCTTCGTAATATCAATAAACTCTACCTGAGATTTACTTTCTATCATCAATTTTTGTTTATATATTTTCATTTTTTTACCTGCGAATTACTAATCCGTATGCCAACCAATACGTTACCATGCGGACGAATTCGTTTTTTATTTTAAAATGCAATTTTTTCTTTTTTTAAAGATTTTTTATTATTTTCAGCAAATCCCTGATTTCATTCTACCAAGCAAGTGTTTTTTTATCAAACAAGAATATTATTTCAATTTTAAAAGTTTATAAACTCCATTAGCCGCAATCGCACCTTCGGAAGCGGCGGTTATCACTTGACGGAATTTATTGGAACCATCAGTTATATCTCCGGCTGCAAATATTCCCTTAATATTTGTTCCTTGATCAAAACCGACTTTTATGTAATTATTTTCATCAACATCTACACCAATATTTTTTGCCAAAGACACTCCCGGCTCTGTTCCAACCTCAATAAAGACTCCATCCATTGGAATAGTCGTATGATCATTATAAGGCTTATCTAGAACGATTTTTTCCACCTTTGCATCACCTTTTATTTCAATAACTGAATTTTCGCTTATCATTTCTATTTTTTCATCGGCAATAATCCGATCAAGCCAGATTGGTTCAGCCAGAAGTTTTTCATCACGATATATGAGATATACTTTTTTTGCAAAATCTCTAAGTTCCAAAGCAACAACTGCCGCACTATTTCCTCCTCCAACAACACAAACATTTTTTTCTCGAAAAAACATCGCGTCGCAAGTTGCGCAATAGGAAACTCCCTTTCCGATAAATTCTTTCTCGCCGGGAATATTCATTTTCTTATACTTCGCTCCCATTGCAAAAATAATGCTCCTAGTTAAATATTTCCCATAAGAAGTCGTCAGTTCAAAATTTCCATCATCATTCTTTTTTATTCCAGCCACTGACTCTCTATTTATTTTAACCCCATAATTTTCCATATGATTATGAAATTTCCTAGAAAGCTCAACTCCGGAGATTCTGATTTCTCCCGGCCAATTTTCTATCTCATGTATTTCATTGAGTTGCCCTCCGGTCTCCGCCCCAAAAATGAGATGCTCAAGCTTGTAACGCGAAGCATATATGGAAGCTGCCAGTCCCGCCGGACCGGCGCCAATTATTACCAAATCATAAATTCTTATCTCTGACATAATTTGTCTGTTTTTAAAATTTTTATAATTTTAGACTACTGATAATTTTTCCAATTCCGCCTTCAAAGTATCCTTCGCTTGAACTCCGACAAATTCCTTAACGACTTTTCCCTCTTTAAAAATCTTAAGCGAAGGAATAGACATTATTCCATATTGTGAAGCGACAGTCGCATTATCATCAACGTTTAACTTCCCTATTTTCGCTTTTCCCTCAAATTCTTTCGCCAATTCCTCAATAATCGGTCCCATAACCTGACATGGACCGCACCAAGGCGCCCAAAAATCAACCAGAGTGACTTTTTCACTTTTTATAACTTCTTGATCAAAGTTTTGATCGGTAAAAATCATTTCCATAAATATTTAATTTAAATTTTAGATTTTCAACTTTTGATTCGAAAAATATCTCAAAAATTTGCTCGTTAAAAATTATAAATTGTTGATTTATTGACCGAATCGCCTCTCTCTTTCAGCATATTCTTCCAAAGCTTCATTAAATTCCTCTTCTTTGAAATCAGGAAAATTCTCCTCAAAAAAATATAGTTGTGAATCAGCCGTATCCCACATAAGAAATCCGTTTGAATTGTGAGGCTCTCCGCCGGTTCTTATTAAAAAATCCACTTTAGGAATTTCAGCCGTCATAAGATTTTGCTTGATAAGCTCCGGAGTTAATTTTACTTCCTCCTTGCATTTATCCTTAATTTTCGCTATAGCCGAAAGCATATCATCTGTGCCGGAATAAGCTAGCATAAAATTCAGTATCTTTTCTTTATAGTTACGAGTCTTCTCTATTATTTTATATATCGTCTCTTTCAAATTTTCCGGAAACTGCTCCTCCCATCTTCCGATAAAATTAACTTTAACTTGATTTTTCTCAAGATCATCACTATTGAGCATTTTTTGGAAATAGCGCCGATAAATATCCAAAAGCGCTTTTTTTTCCATAAACGAACGTTTTGTAAGATTATCAATGGAAGATCCCCAGAAGGAAAGACACTTTATCCCCTTTTTCGCCGCAAAATCTATAATTTTTTCAATATTTTTTGCCCCTTCTTCATGTCCCTCCCAAGGATTAAGATTCCTACTTTTCGCCCAACGCCGGTTTCCATCAGGTATTATAGCAACATGATTCGGCAAACTAATTTCTTGTTTCATCATAATTATTTCGGTTTTTATGGATAGGTATATTTTAACTGGAAAACATAAATCAAGCAATCCTAAATCATATTTCTCTTTTAACTACATAATCAGCAATTTTGCGCAAAAATATTTCCGCTTTTTTGTCCCTAAAATCAACATCTTCAAGCGCCTTAACTGATTCTTCTATAAATTTATCCGCCAATTCACAACTGTATTCAAGAGAACCAGTATCTCTGATAATTTTTCTGAAATCTTCCAATTCACTCTCAGCTAAATCCTTTTTTCCGAGATATTTCTTCAATTTATCTTTTTGTATATTACTGCCATTTTCAATAGCCTTAAGAAGAAGCAGGGTTTGCTTTCCTTCAATCACATCCGATCCGACCGGCTTGCCAAGTTTTTCTTCATCGCCATAAACACCCAATATATCATCGCGAATCTGAAATGCTTTTCCAAGCGGCAGTGCATATTTAGTGAAAGATTTCAACAATTTTTCATCAGCACCAGCCAATATAGCTCCGAGATAAAGTGGGCCTTCAAAAGTATAGCGGGAAGTTTTACTTTCAAACATCCCTAAAATTTCTTCTTCGGTTGTTGTCCCGCGGTTCTCCATTATCACATCCAACATTTCTCCAGGAATAGTATCATAAACAATTTTCTGAAGCTTATCCAGAGCTTTAATTATTATTTCCGGAGAAAATTTTGCGTTGAATAAAATTTCATATCCCATTGCATGAGCAATATCCCCGACAATTATCGCCATCGAGTTTCCAAAATGATAATTGTCATTATCCTTTTTAGGAGAAATTATTTTCCCAATTTCTTTATATTTCTCATGCACCGTTTTAATTCCATGGCGAATTCCGTCACAATCAATAATATCGTCATGAATAAGAAGGAAGCTATGAATAAGTTCAATAGAAATTGAAGCTTCTAGTATTTCTTTTTCGCTTCTTCCTCCAGCTGCTAGATAGCCATAATACACCATTGCTGGACGAATTCTTTTCCCTCCAGCCATAGTAAAATCAGCGATTATTTTAACCGCCTGATGAAATAAGGGATTTATTTTTTCCGCCTGATTTATCTTTCTTTTAAAATATTCTTGAAGCAGTGGATTGATTATTTTTTTATAATCTTCAAGAATTTTAGCAGCTTCCATAATCGTTATTTCGATTATATTTTAAAATAATTATCTGCCTATAACTATAACAAAATTTTATAAGATAAACAAGATTTTTTTTATCATTTTTTGGCTTTTTAAAGCCAAAAAAATATTAATCAGATATCGAATTTCATTTTTTTAATAATTTTTCATAAAAAATTAAAAACCCGCCCAAGAAGGCAGATTTAATTATCGTACCGCGTATGGGATTCGAACCCATGATTTCCAGGATGAGAACCTGGCGTCCTGGACCGGACTAGACGAACGCGGCATATATTTTATTTTTGACCTTTTATTAATCTAACAGATTTTTTTGATACTTTCAAGTAATAACAGTAAAACAAAAAATTTCTAAGCATAACTCAGACCGCATTCCTAATTTTATTTTTATTTTCTTGTCTTCTGTTCCCTGATTCCTGTTCCCTGCTTCTATAGCGTCGTCGCCGTCATCGTTATTGTAACGGTATAAGTTCCAGAAGGTTGGAATT
>CAYOTC010000025.1:0-11248 GCA_964406815.1 uncultured Bdellovibrionales bacterium | reverse complement strand
TTTTTTGGCTTCTTGGCTTGAAGTGGTAAGGGTTATTATCTGTAGGTTAATATTGACTGGTTAGTATTAACCTGCTATAATAGAAACATAAGTAATTAAGAAGGTCTTTTTTATGGGAAATATATCAAAAGAAGCCAATAATGTTCTCGAAGCGATTAAGAAATATGGACCGGTAAGATCAAGTGAATTGGTCAAAATATTGCATGTCTCAGCCAAAACAATCCATAAACATCTGAGATTTTTAGTCGCGGAAGAATTGATAACAAAAACGGGAAACACTCCCAGGGTTTTTTATAGCGTGGCTTCTAAGCCAGAAAATGGAGCTATTGTTTTAGATGAGATGGACAGGATTATTGAAAGTGAATATATTTATGTTTCTCCGAATGGTCTTATGCGAAGGGGTGTGGATGGTTTTCAGGCTTGGTGCAAAAAAAATTCTCTCGATTTTGGAAAAGAGAAGGAGCTTTTTTCAAAAAAGATTAAAATTATCCGGAAGATAAAAAAAAACGGTTTAATTTCTGCTAAAAAAATAATTCTTTCTGGAAAAGGCCGACTGAATCTAGATGAGATTTTTTTCAGTGATTTTTATACTATAGATCACTTTGGAAAAACAAAACTCGGACAATTGGTATATCTCGGAAAAATTTCGCAAAATCCGGAGCTTATCGGAGAAGTTGTGAAAAATACCAAATCGGCAATTATTGGTATTATTGAAAAATTTAAAATTAAAAATATTTGTTTCGTGCCCCCAACCATAGAACGGAAGGTGCAATTTTTGGATGTAATGAAAAAGAAGCTTAATTTGGGTCTACCTGAAATTTCTGCGGTGAAAATTTCCAGTACTATGAAAGTTGCTCAGAAAACACTGCGAAAACTTGAAGATCGGATCGAAAATGCCCAAAAAACAATAGCTATTGATCCAAGCCAGAAAATATCATCCAACGTATTGATTATTGACGATGCAACCGGATCAGGAGCAACGCTTAATGAAACGGCAAAAAAAATCAGAAACATTGCTGGAGATAGTATTAAAATAATCGGCTACTCCGTAGTTGGAAGTTATAAAGGATTTGATGTTATAAGCGAAGTTTAGTATCTATAAATATCAACAAATTTTTCGATAGTCTTATCCCAGGAGAAATTCTGGGATATTTTTTTGGCTTCTTTGCCATTTTCAAACCTTTCAATTTCCGAATCTAAAAGCTTTTCTAATATTTTCTTATAGTCTTCATCAGTACGAGCGATATAATTTTTTAGATTTCCTGTGAGCATCTCTTCGATTGATCCGACCAAGTTACTAATTATTGGCAATCCATAAGCCATCGCTTCGAGAACGGTGAGAGGCTGGTTGTCCAAGAATGAATGATAGGCAAAAATGTCGATCTGGCAAAAAAGATCTTCTCTTTGACAATGTCCCAAAAATTCCGTGTTCGGATGAATAGCTGTGACTTTATTTTTATATTCTTCAAGAAACTTTCCGTCTCCCCCGATGATAAATTTTATTTCCGGTGAAATTGAATGGATTATTTTTGCCAGATTAATAACCCCAGTAGCTTTTTGAGGAAAATCGAAACCTGTGAGAATTCCGATTATTGGATTTTTGTTTATAAGAGAAAAAGATTCTTTTGTTTTTTCTGGCAGATCGATGCCATTTGGTATAACAAGAGCTTTTTCCGCACCGATGTTATCTTTGAGAAAATTTGAGGGAACAGTTACAATATCAGCTCTTTTGATTGAGAGAGGATAGAAAAACCTAGCCAAATGTCTTTCTTCTTTATAATTCCCATGAATCGTCAGTATATATTTTTTGGCAAAGACAAGAGGAATAGAAACGCAGGAATGGATGATGTCATAACTGCCAAATTGCCCGATCAAATAGCTTTTTCGGCCGAACATTATTTCCACTTCATATCCTTTATTTTTCAGATGTTTGGCAAGATTTTCAGCCCAAACTCGTGGTCCACCCTGGCTGAATGTGACTAATAGGATTTTTTTCTTTTTATTCATAGTTTTCATCTCACCCCTCTCCTTCATCTCCTTTCCCGCCAGCGGGCGAGAAGGGTCTTCTATTTCACCCTCTCCTTACTAAGGAGAGGGATAAAAGGTGAGGTTGAAATAATCATTGAATATTTCCATTTCTAATCTTATTATACAATCTTCCAATGATTACTGGAACAAAAACGGAAGCTGTTGCAGAGGAGAAAAGCATAAAACGTTTCGGTTCATAGTTTATTCCAAAGCGTGGAAGTATTTCCGCGAAAAAAATGAATATAGTCAAAAGCAGAATAGCTGCCCAGTATTCCTTAAGGATAGGGGAAAAATTGATCTTTTCCCAGACGGCCAGAATTAAAAGTATTGGAAAAACCAGGCCGAAATTATTGAGATAATAATAGATGAAAGACCATCCCGGGTAGCTTAATTTTTGGCCATAGTTGGTTGTATATCCGTCCAGAAACCACAGATTGAAATTTTGCCCAGAAATTTCTTGGCTAAGATGAATCAAATATGACCATATGCTGAAAAAGTTTTCTTCGATTGTGAAAAAAATCAATATCAAGACAAGAAACAGCGAACTCCAAAAGATTGGGCGGCTTTTCTTAAATAATAAATATAAAGTTGAAAAGAGGGCTCCGATTGAGAGAAAAACAAAAAGTTGGTGGAATTTTATTCCCAGAAAAAAGATTATTGACATAAGGATGCATTTTCCCAGACTTTTTTTTTCAAGAGCATCAGTTGAAAGAATTATCGAAATTGGCAGGGAAAAAAGGAACAGAAGCTGCGGCCTGACATTGAGCATCTCTTCCAAAATTACAGGAAAGAGAAAAAGTGAGAGGGAAGAAACCATTAGTATTTTTTTCGGGACGGATGATTTTTTGCTTAAAAAATATCCGGCAATTACCGCAAAGATTCCAAAAAAAGGAAGGACTGTCCGAAAAATCTGATAGACGGATATTTTTGAAAGATGATGGATTGTCCAAGCAAAAGCATAGAAAGAAGATCGGTTGTCAAAATTGCTAAGTTGACCGGAGAATACTGTTTTTTCAACAGCCAAGATATATCTTTCGCTATCAGCTTCCGGAACGGTTTCATATGTCATAAAATGCAAAAGCGAAATAAAAATTAGAAATAAAGAAGCTATCCAAAATGAATAATGTGAGGAAAAAGATGGAAGTTTTATTTTTGTTACCGGATTTTTTTTGAAAAGAAAAGCCAGAAGAAAAATGGCTAGCGTAAGCAGGGTCAGAATAAAAAAAGAAAAAAGAGTTTCTTTTTCCTGAGCAATCAAATTTTTATTCAGCGTAAAATTGAAGATAAAAAAAGGAGTTATGATCAGGGAGAAGACAAAAGTCCAAAGAGCGACTTTGGCGCGTCCTAAAGGAGCAGTCAGCTGTTCCAGAGCAAGAGATAGGTTCAAACCAGGTAGGAAAAATATTAAAAGTCCTGAAAGATAAGCCAAAAAAGGAAAAGAAAGCCATTTTTCAAAAATTAGGGATATGATGTAGGCACAGATAAAAATCAGATTGAAAATTAAGTGATGGCACATATTGATTTTATAACTTGAAAGCTGAATCCATGCTATTATTATAACTGTAAAGCGGTCTTATTGCTATTTTATGAAAAAAGCCAAAATTCTCTATATCATCACTCAATCCGAGTGGGGAGGAGCGCAGAGGTATGTTTTTGACCTGGCGACAAATCTAAAAGATAAATTTGATGTGGCGGTAGCGTGCGGTGGAGATGGGGAATTAATAGGTAGATTAGAATCTTGCGGCGTTAAAGTTTTTCCTCTTAAAAATCTCGTACGTGAAATTAATCCCTGGAGAGATTTATTTGGATTTTTGGAGATTTATCGCTTGATAAAAAAAGAAAAGCCGGAGATTGTTCATACCAACTCTTCTAAAGTGGAAATTTTGGGAAATATTGCTGCCTGGCTTTCTGGAGTTAAAAAGATAATTTTCACAGCGCATGGGTTTGTTTTTAATGAAGACTTGGGTTTTTGCAAAAAAAAGTTTTATATTTTTTGGGAAAAACTCGCTGGAATATTTGCGGATAAAATTATTTGTGTTTCAAATTTCGATTGGAAGACTGGAATTAATAAAAAAATTGCTAAGGAGGAAAAATTTATAACGATTCATAATGGCACGGGAGAGATTTGTGGATATCTGGTGCGCGACGGCGGCAATGCAGACAGGAAAATTATTATTGGAACCGTGGCTAATTTCTATCGCAATAAAGCTTTGGAGTATTTCATTCGTGCCGCTGCCACGCTGAATAAAAAATATTCCAACTTGGAATTCCAAATAGTCGGAGACGGGGAAGAGCGTAATTTTCTTGAAAGCGAGATTGAGAGACTTAAAGTTATAAATCTAAAATTACTTAAATTAAAGATTGATGAAGTGGATTATTTTCTAAAGAGCTTGGATATTTTCGTTTTGCCTTCTATTAAAGAAGGATTTCCCTATGTTATTCTAGAAGCCATGAGTGCGGGACTGCCAATAGTGGCGACAAGAGTTGGAGGAATACCGGAAGCGGTTATTGATGGGGAAAATGGATTTTTGGTAGATGCTAAAAATTCTGAAGCTTTAGCGGAAAAAATTGCGGAACTCATAAATAATAAGGAAAAAAGAGAAGAATTTAGGCGAAAAGGATCTGAAAGAGTCCGAAAGGAATTTTCTCTGAAAAAGATGCTTGAAAAAACGGAAGAAATTTATCTGGCTTAAAATTGATAATAAAATTCCGCATATCGGCGGGATTTTATTAAGTTTATATTATTTTTTTAATATTTCATCGTATTTATTCTTACTTTCTTTGAATCTGTCCATTTCTTCGCCGGAGAGGGGATTTCCTTTGGGAAGTTTCAGAGAAAGCGGATTTATTGGGCTTCCGTTAAGTTTCATTCCATAATCCAGATGCGGTCCAGTGGACCAGCCGGTCGAACCGACATATCCGATAAGCTGTCCTTGGGAAACTGAAACACCCGAGCGGATTCCTTTTCTAAAAGCGCTCAGATGCCCATAATGAGTAGTATAACCGTTATCATGCTTAAGACGAACGATATTTCCCCAGCCGGTTTCCCAGCGGGCGCTAACTACTGTTCCTCTCGCTGTAGCGGAAACCGGCGTTCCAGTCGGAGCGGCATAATCTATTTGATAATGAGCACCAACTTTTTTTGTGATCGGATGCAGCCTGGCTCCGGTAAAGCCGGAACTGATGTAGCGGTAGTTAAGCGGGGCTTTTAGGAATTGGCGCAGCAGTTCGTGCCCTTCACTATCATAATGACTGCCCGCCCCATTGCTTTCAAAATAGTAGGCGAAATATTCTTCTTTGGAATTTATAAATTTGGCGGCCAAGACTTTTCCGTCTGGCGCTGATTTTCCGTCCAGTGTTCTTTTTTCATAAATAATTTTTAGTTCATCGCCCTCTCGAATATCGGTGGTGAAATCTATATCAAATGAAAATACATCGGCGACGTCCAGTATTAAAGGTTCAGAAAGACCTGCATCGAGAGCATCTTTATAAAGAAATTCATCTATTTTGATTGAGAGAATCTCTTCTTTTGTTTCATAGGGCATTTTTTCTTTTATAATATTAAATTCTCCATTTTCTTTTTTGGCGATTATTCTATTTTCCGTATCGGGAAAATATCTCACTTCTTCTGCCTTAACACCTTCTCCGAAAATAAAATCAATGGTTTTTCCTATTTTTATATTGGAAAAATCATATATGTCCTTTCCGGCTGAAATTATCGCTTCCATGTCATTAGCATCAAATTTTCCGTATTCAGAAAAAACATCGGCTGGAATATCTCCCTCTGCGACAATATGGCTTATAGTTTTCTTTTCAGGTATTTTTTCAGGTTCACTTTCAGTTATAATGATATTTTCATTGGAAATTATTTCTGGAGTATTTTTTTCTTCCGGTTTTTTGTGCCATAGAAAAAAATAAATTATTGCCAAAAAACAAAGAAAAATAAAAAATTTCCAACCTATTTTTCTTCCATTTTTTCTTCCGCGAATATTTTTTTCTGAAAATTTGTTTTCAATTCTATCCATAATATTTTAATTTTTAAGCTTTTTCTATTCTGACACTTTTTTGTCTGCTTGGCAAAACTTTGATATAAAAACAGTAAAATTCCAGCAAAAAAGGCCTAAAAATAGACCTTTTTGTGATATGAAATATTATTTTTCAGATAATCATATTCCGCATATTGGCATACCTTCGTTATTTCTTTTCAATAGATATGCTCTCAATTCTTTTTTGGAATCATCCAATTTTGAAATTGGAGGATAGATGTCAAAAATAGGCGGCTGATTTATTTTTTGTTTTTCAGTTTTATAAATGTGTATATAATTTTCAAATCTTTCTCCGATTTCTATTTTTCCAACAAGCCAACTTCCCGGATGAGCTTTCATAACTTTTCTCAAAGACGGTCTATTTTTTTCTTGTCCTTGAGAACTCACTATAAAATAATCTATACTTTCAATAGAATTTTTTTTGATCCAATAAGGAGCATTTTGAAATAAGCATTTACCTTTAAAAAATGGACAAAATCCATAATAATCATCCCAAACAACAGGATAACTATCTGATTTTGACCAGGAATTTATTAATTCTGAAGCCTCATATCCTCCATAGCCCCAGCCTTTGGAAAAAGAATATTCACTGGGAAAAAATTCAGAAGCATAATTAAAATAAAAGGGGCGGCTTTTTTTAAGGATGAGTCCGCTTTGGAAAATTATCAAGGCGGATAAGACTGTCATAAGCAAGGCATATTTTTTTATCCGGAAAATATTTATAATTTCATAAAAACCAAGCGCAGCAATAGTTATGGCGATAGGAAAAAGTATTATTGAATAACGTGGATTTAGGGATACGCTTTGCGCATACATAGCATAATAGTATATCACTATGAATAATGAGAGAGGAAACGCGATATAGTCAAAAATACTGCGTTTAAATACTGATTTTATCCAGAAAAAAAGCATTAAAAATAGAGTTATTGGAATCAGTGAAAATATCAAAGGGCTCATTTGAGGAATAATTCCTTTTAGGAATAATTCCATATTAATATCTTTGAGATTAAAAACAGCTTCCTTTCCAGCACCCAAATAATTTTCCAAATGGGCAAAGTTTATGAATATGATTGAAAAAACAATAAAAAGGAATAAATATAGAAGCCGAGGCAGTATAAAACGCAAGAAGCGTAGCCATCTCATAACGAAACGGGTAATAAATCCCCGCAGTATCAAGGAATCAATCAGAAAAAATATTTCCGCATAAGCCAGATAAATCAATTTTGCTCCAAAAGTTTTAAATCCCAAGGTGGATTCATAGAGAAGTCCTTCTTTAACAAGAAGGGCTGGCATAAGAAGAGAAAAGAGTCCTATTCCTGCCGCAATAACAAAAGGATAACCGATGAATATTTGGCGCATTCTCCTAACTAGAATGTTTTGTTTTTCAAGGTTTTCATACTCAAAAAACAAAAATATCAGCGCCATAATAAGATAGAATGGAATAAGAATTAACGCTACGTATTTACTAAGAAGGGCGAATCCAAAAAATATTCCTGCGACAAAAATATCTACAAAACGGCCATAACGGAGGAATGCAAAAAAGGCTAAAATAGAAGCAAACGCGGTTGGCCAAAACATAGTGTCAGGATTGACTATTTGTGAGATTCCCAGGAGTATTGGAGAAAGCAAGATTAGTGAGGAGGAAAAAAGAGCGATCCATTCATTTTTAAAAAGTCTCCAGAAATAAATCAGGAAAAAAACCGACATTAAAGCCGTGAATATTACAAGGGGAAGTCGAAAATTTATGAGTGTTTTGCTTATTGCTTCCGTGTCATAATTTATAAAAGTTCCTCCTTTTTCTTTTATGATTTTTTCCGGAATGTCACCAAAAAGATAACCCAATCCAGAAGTATAGGCAAGAGAAACTCCCGGTTTGTCATTTACTCGAGTTGCTTCCCAATCTTCTCCCCCCATAGCTGTCCAATATTTTTCTATCCTTCCTTTCTTGCTTTCTGAATACTCATTTATCAAAGGATATCCTCCTCCGATTGTCCAAAGATGTTCATCGGCAGTGAAGAATTTGTCCAAGTTTGGGATGGCAAATTTAAAATATGTTGTCAAAGAAAAAATAAAAAGAGCTATCACTATGAGATAGCGGGACAGTTTTTGTTTTTTTAATAATTTTTCCAGCATGATATTTTATGATGTTAATATTATAAAAACACTTTTTAATTTTAACACAAAAAAGCCAATTTAAGCCAGAAAGCAATTTAGGGGTGCTCTGGAGCATAAAAATTCATCCCGTTAAATTTATTGGGAGTTTATTTTTTTGTATGGAATATTATTTTTTGTGAAAAAATAAAGATACAAGAAATAGATTAGAAGACCTATTTTGAGGATATAAAAAGGGAACCAAATGTTTTCGCTATTATAATCAAAAGAATTCCAAATAATAATAAATATTGCGGTCATAACAGTTTCCCATACCCAGCGGATGCGCTGCTGTTTTTTGAAATCGATGCTCAAATTGAAAATTAAGAGTCCAGTATATGCAACTAATAAGAAAACCCAAATTTTTTTCGGCAGAGTATGCGATTTGTTTTCTGGGATGGTTTTCTTGTTCTCGGAAAAAGAAATGGATGCCGCCTCTTCATTGATCCGTGGTCCATTTATCTCTGAAAGTCTCTCAATTCTTTTTGGTTTGTTATTTTTTATATATCCGCGCTCGTTTTTCTGGCGGATAACTTTTTTTTCATTTGCAAAAGATTCAGTCTGGAATAAAATAGCTTCCGTGAAAAACAGGGACAGAAAAACGAGCGTGGCGACTGCCAGCAGTAAGAATTTGATATTTTTTTCTGAGAATATTTCCATAGTTCTTGGCGTTTATTTTGCCTCAGCAATAACAATGTATCTTTTTAGATTGGTACCGGCCGGCCAGCAAGTCATAAGGGTTAGGGTTTTCTTTCCGGGAATTTCGTCGTAATATTTCGTTTTATCGGCACCAACTGTTTTCGATTCAGTCACTGCATAAAGTATTTTTTCGCCTTTATAGAAGATAAAAATTTCATCTCCTTTTTCCAGCTTGTCCAAAAGATAGAAAACGGCATTATAACGCTCGGCTTCATAGAAGTCGATTCCGGAATGGGCGAAAATAAATATGTTTCCTTCTGTTCCGGGAATAGTTGAGCCGGCGGTTGCGGCAACACCTTGGGTGAGTATTTTTTGATAGGTGACTGAATCATTTGGATCAACACCAGGGATAATTTTGGCATTGGCCATTATTTTCGGAATGACAATGCCAAAATTTTCATCCACCGGTTCGACGATTTCTTTATTTTTTGAAATTTCGCTTCCTAAAAAAGATGATGCTTCTTTTTTTGTGATTACCTCGACGTCCTTATCTTTTTTGGAAAAAGCATAACGGGTTTCCTGATAGATGACAGGAAAGAAGTTCCATAGAAGGAACAGCACAGAAAAAACGACAAGAATTATTCCTGAATAATAAAATGCTTTGTGCAATTTACTGATTGTCAGTGTCGGTGTAGACTTTGCTTTTTTTCCTTCTGGCGATTCCATAGATGATTGCCGCTAAGATGATTATGCCTAGGATCCATTTCCATGCTTTGGAAGATGATTCATTCGAACCTTTTTCGATCGATTCGCCCAAGACTTGTCCATCTTCATTTAGGGAGGCTTGATTTTCTTCATTTCCTTCAGTTGTAGATTCTCCGGCAACGGTTCCTTCAGTTGCAGGGATAGCCCCAGTAACCGTGGAGGCTTGGTTTATAGTGACAGTTTTTGTTTCGGTCTCATGCTTTGTTTTAGTCTCGGTGGTTACTTTTTCATCTCCGATAAATCCGGACCAATTTCCTTTGGTGTTAACTGCGCGGATAGCGTAATAATAATCTCCGCAGTTTCCATTAGGATCAGTTATTGTTCCGGCTGTATCAGAACCGATAGGCGTATCAATAACGAATGTTGAAGAATTGGCGACAAAACTTAAAGATGTCGAGCGATAGAGTTCAACTGCGACCGTTCCTCCCATATCAGCGGCGGTTTTAAAACTCACTGTGCAGCTGTCATCGTCACGGTCATAGTCAACCGGTGTTCCAGGGGGAGTAATATTTACCTCAATAGTGGATTTGTCTGAAGTGGCAGAATCCGTTCCGTTGTCGGCAACTACATAAAATTCATAACTTCCATTAGTGAGAGTAGAAGCATCCACTATACAATCTCCGGAGTTTCCTCCAGCTTGCGGAGTATATTTAATAGCTATTGGTTCAGGATTTCCAACTTGGAAACATTGAGCAGTGAGATTATTAGTGCCTCCAATTTCAAGCGTTACAAATCCAATCTTGAAATTTCCATACATCGTTGGAATAGGTTTTTCAATTTTCACGGCAATATTGTCAGCGGCTTTGGCGTTTCCGGCAGAGAAAATAAATATCGAGCTGGTAATCGCTAAAGCAACCAAACTTTTCATTGCTATTGATTTGCATTTTTTCATATGTTTTCGTCCTTCCATAAATAGGTTGAATCCGATAATAAGAATTATAATAGCTATTCCTGCGGCGATCGGACTGGCGCCAGTGTTTGGCAAAGTGGTTGAAGTTCCTAGAACGTAGCGGGTTTTATGATTCGTGTCAGTCTTTTTCTTGGTTTTTATAACTGAAGCTAATGCTACTTCAGCATCACGTTGGTTTGGAGTTATGACTTCAACTTCAGTGTCTACAAAAACTCCATTAACACCTTCATTGGCGATTATCCGATTTTCCAATAAATCTTCTCCTTCAGCATAAGCCAGGTCAGGATAGAATCCGGCATCTTGCGTATCATTTATTTTGGCATCATATTCCAGCGTGATTACTTCGCCCGGTTGCATATTGCCTAAGCTCCAGACTCCCGGAGAGGCGTAAATATGAGTAAGTTTAGGCACTAGTCCTATATGCTCAGAATCGAAGTTAGAACTCGCTTTCCAACTTCCCGGAACATAAACAAATCCAGCTGGAGTAAGATCGGTAACCATCACATTATTTACATTGCTCTTGTTGCCATTATCTTCATCCGGTCCGGGAGCGGTAACTCTTAGGATATAACGAACCGTGTTTCCTGGAAGTTGTCCGGAAAGAGAAGAATGTCCAATTTCTCCAACTGATTTGTCGATTAGGAGGCGTGGTTTTTCAAAAGTGTTTATTATTGTGCAAGTGGCAACGTCTCCGACAGCGAGAGCTATT
>CAYOTC010000024.1:0-12162 GCA_964406815.1 uncultured Bdellovibrionales bacterium | reverse complement strand
TCGTCGCTCCTTTCCCCGCTCCTCGGGAGTACGGGGTTTCCTGGGTTATAAAAAAGAGACGGCATATAGCCGTCTCTTTTTTTGTATAGGAGAAGATACTACATCTTCTGCAGTATCTCAATACCGAGCAAATTCAATCCTGTCTTAATAACCTTTGCAGTTGCCATCACCAATGCCAGCCTCTGAGCTGCAAGTTTTTCATCATCAACCACCACTTGATGTTTGTTGTAGAATTGATGAAACGCTTTCGCAAGTTCATACACTGCATCGGTCACGATCGTAGGGTTGTACCCCTCAGCCGCTTTCTCAACCTTTTCTGAAAAGAATATGATCTTTTGGGCCAACAAACGTTCTTCCAAATTACCCCCAAGCAAACTAAAATCCTTTTTTTCAATAGTGATTCCTGCTTCCTTCGCTTTTTCAGCAATACTCATCGCACGTGCATATGCATATTGTACATACGGACCGGTGACACCTTCAAAGGAAATTGATTTTTTGGAATCGAACGTAAGTTTATGTTTTGGTCCTGTCTTTAACAAATAGAACTTGATCGCACTAAGTCCAATCTTTGCAGCCCTTTCCATAACCTCCTGTTCGGTCAGATCGACATGCGTCTTTTTTTTGATATCCTTCGCTGCAAGATCGGTCACTTCCTGAGAAAGATCATCAGCATCGACAACATTTCCTTCACGAGATTTCATCTTTCCATCCGGCAATCCGACCATCCCGTAGGACAAGTGATAACATTTATCCGCCCAAGAATATCCAAGCGCTTTCAGTACTGCAAATAATGTCCTGAAGTAATACTCCTGCTCCTCAGCAACAACATACACCGACACATCAAGGTCATAATCTGAAGCTTTCTTCGCTGCGACAGCGATGTCTTGTGTTGCATACACAGCGGTCCCATTATCTCTCAAAAGTGTTATCTTCTTCGGTGAACCGTCTTCATTCACACCAAATTTTTCTTCAGACAACGTAAAAGAAATTGCACCACTCGGCTCTTTTTGGAAAACACCCTGTTTAAGACCTTTCTGCACAATATCCTTTCCAGTTTTGTAAATCTCAGATTCGTGATATTCAACATCAAATTCAAAACCAAGTGTTTTGTATGTCTCTGTAAATCCGGCATATACCCATTCATTCATCATCTCCCAAAGTTTGATCGCCTCAGGATCTCCCTCTTCCCATTTTTTCAAAAGCTCCTGTGCCTCTTCGAGAAGTGTCGGATCTTCTTTTGCTTTTTGAGAAAAGAGTACGTAGTAGTCGCCCACAAAATGATCCCCTTTTTTTCCTTCACTCTTCGGAGTGGCTCCATTCGCAAACTTCTTCCACGAAAGCATGGATTTGCAGATATGGATTCCCCTATCATTCACCAGATTTGCTTTCACGACGTTGAACCCCGCAAAATCAAGAATAGATGCAACAGCCATTCCGGTCACACCATTACGCATATGCCCCAAATGAAGCGGCTTATTCGTATTTGGTGAAAGATATTCAAGCATGACGGTCTGCCCATTCTTAGCTAACGGGTGAACTTCATTCGTACATACATCTGTAAAAAGTTCAGTTTCCTTCACTTTCACATTAATATATGGACCAACAGCTTCGAATTCAGCAAAGTCATTTTTGCCCAATTCTTTCGCCAGTTCTTGTGCAATCACTATAGGTGTTTTTTTGAATTGTTTCGCAAATGAGAAACATCCAATGGCAAAGTCTCCCAAATCAATGATCGGAGGAGTGCCTATCACAACAGCCTCCGCAAGATCTTCACCGTATACTGATTTAACAGCTTTTTGCAGATAATCCTGCAAGCTTTGTTTAATATTCATAATGATTCTCCTAAATATTAATGATTTAAAATAACCTCCTGTATATTCGCTAACACACTTTTTACAGGACGTCAATACTCGGTAGTAATACACTCATTGTACCAAAAAACACCGCCAAATTCAAAAGTCGCTCCTTTGAGCGACTTTTGAATTTGGCGGGGACGAAGGGACTCGAACCCTCGACCTACTGCGTGACAGGCAGTCGCTCTAACCAACTGAGCTACGCCCCCAAAATCATATTCAATATTAAAAATAAAATATCAAATATTATCTAAACTTATTTTTTATTTTTTAATGTTATTATGCTTTTACCGAATATTTTTGATATCTCATCTAATTCTGCAATAAACCACTCAACTTCTTTATATTTAACTTTCCCACTATCTTTCAAAAGAGCAAACTAAAATTTACTTTCATTCGCAGATTTTAAAGATATTGCAAAAAAATTTATGTATTCTTTCTTTGACGCAGAAGCCCCACCTTCAACATAATTTGCCATTATACTTGTTCCACTGCGAAACAACTGATCAGAAATCCTGCGATTTATTAGATTTGATTTATCTAATAAATCAATGAACTTAACCAGTTTTAATGTAAACTTAAACAATCTTATCTTGAAATCATTACTACCCATCTTTTTGAGATTTGATATTTTATTTTTAATATTACACCGTACCAGGGGAGAGATTCGAACTCTCGACCTCGGGCTTATGAGTCCCACGCTCTAACCAACTGAGCTACCCTGGCAACTCATATTAAAAATCAAACATAAAATATAAAAATATTTTTAATATTTGATATTTAATTTTGATTTGGCATGTTGCGGGGGCAGGATTCGAACCTGCGACCTTGTGGTTATGAGCCACACGAGCTGCCAGACTGCTCCACCCCGCTATGATTTAACGTATTTTTAGTTTTTAACCAGATTTGTTACTTGCAAAACATAATAGATAAATACCTCTGCATTCTAGCCTAGAATTCGAACCTTGTCAAAAACAGCCGGGAGACATTTCCGGACATCTTTCAAAAAATTTCCTATTTCAAAACTTCGAAATAACGCAAAAATTCCTCAAAATACCCAATAATCCTTTCCGCCTGTTCTTTATTCAACTTGAAATTTTCATCATGAATAATGCGGTTTCTGGCTTCATGGGCGATTCTCAAATCCTCTATGTTTTCAATCTGACCAGGATTGATATTGTCCAGCCTCTCAGACATATTTTCCCCGCCATATCCCATTCTAGAAATCAAATCATCGATAATATTATCCGCTTCAATTATCGCCACCTTATAATCTGATTCATTCTTACTTTCTATCTTCGCTCTCACCGCTTGCCATTTAGCTCTCAGGATATTCTTTTTCTTAATCATTTCTTTGGGAACATTCATTCCAAGAACCGTGTCGCGAATATCCCCACTCACGCCACGTTGGATAAGGAGAAGAACAACATCCGCCAAAAGGACAACCGTATATATGCCAAAAAGAAATTTAAGAATAGAAAAAGTCAAAGAATCCAGAAAAAGACTGACAAGTTTTTCTCCCCCATTAGTTGCCGATAAAATTGAATCTACCAAAAAATCCATCTTAATTATTTTATTCTAAATTATATCTTAAAAAAATTATCTGCTGATATCGAATGTATGTGCCGCATTCAAAAGCCCTTCTTCATCGAACCATTTTCCCATCAGTTGAAATCCAAAAGGAAGTTTTTTGCCATCAACCTCCACCTCTTCTCCCGGTACGGATATCGCCGGCACGCCGACAATATTGGCTGTAATTGTAAATATGTCCGCCAAATACATCTCCAGCGGATCTTCAGTTTTTTCGCCGATTTTAAAAGCCGGAGTCGGCGCGGTCGGAGTAAGAATCAAATCAACTTTTCCGAAAGCTTCTTTGAAATCATCGATAATAAGCGTCCGAACTTTTTGCGCTCGCAAATAATAAGCATCATAATACCCTGAAGAAAGAGCGTATGTTCCCAACATAATCCTTCGCTTTACTTCTTTTCCAAGTCCATATTTTCTCGAATCAAGATATGTTTCCAAAAGAGTTTTCAGCAAGCTCGATTGAACCCCTGAATCTTTTTTGTCATCACAGCGTTTTCCATATTTGACTCCGTCAAAACGAGCAAGATTCGAACTGACTTCCGAAGGCTGGATAATATAATAAGCCGGCAAGGAATATTTTGAATACGGCAATTCGATCTCAACTATCTGTGCTCCGAGATTTTTATATTTCTCAATCGCGCTTTCGATTGATTTTTTTGCTTCTTTTCCAAGACTATCTAAATATTCCCTGACAATTCCAATCTTGAGTCCTTTAACTTCTCCGGTCAAAAAACTTGTATAATCTTTCGCCCAAGATTTAGCCGAAGTGGCATCATGCCGATCTTCTCTGGAAATAGCCGAGAGAACTATCGCGGCATCTTCCACTGTTTTTGCTATCGGTCCGATTTGATCAAAACTTGAAGCCATCGCCATCGAGCCATATCGAGACACTCGTCCATAGGTTGGTTTCAGTCCTACTACTCCGCAAAAAGATGCTGGTTGCCTAATTGATCCGCCCGTATCTGTTCCCAGCGCCCAAACTGCCATATCAGACGAAACAGCCGCTGCCGATCCTCCGGAAGATCCCCCAGAAACTCTTTCCAAATCGCGCGGATTTTTTGTCACACCATAAGCGCTGTTTTCCGTCGATGATCCCATCGCAAACTCGTCCAAATTTGTTTTTCCCAAAAAAACTACCCCTTCGGCTTTCAGTTTTTCAATCACCGTTGCGTCATAGGGCGCAATATAATTGTCGAGTATCATAGAAGAAGCGGTTGCGCGAATTCCAGACATACAAATATTGTCTTTAATCGCTCCGGGAATTCCTTCAAGCATCCCGATTTTTTCACCGTGCGCAATTTTTTCATCCGTCAGTTTCGCCTGCGAAATAGCTTCTTCTTTCAAAACTGAAATATAGGAAAATATTTCTTTGTCTTTTTCTTCGATACGCGACAAATAATCCAACGTCAGATTTTCCGAAGTTGTCTCGCCACTTAATAACTTGTCATGCAGATCCTTTATCATAATAAAATATCTCTTAAATATATTGCGTTCTTAGTCTATCAAATTAATAGATTTTTTAAAAGTCCGATTAAGCTTACCATCCACCTCCTCCTCCACCACCTCCGCCTCCGCCGGAAAAACCGCCTCCGCCGGAACCGGAAGGAGAAGATGTGCTGGAAGAAATGACTGAAGAAAGATTTTCCATACTGCTGGCAAAACTATCGGCATTAAAAGAACCCAGTGAACCGACATACCAAACCGGCGCATAATTCCTGAAATATTCTTCCCCGTAAATTTCTTTCATTCTTTTGATCCAGATTTCCGTTATTCCAAAAACTATCGCATAAGGCAAAAATTTTTCAAAAATACTTTCCTTCTCATAAAACTTGGCCCGATCTTTGTCTACTGTTTCCATAAAAAGCTTGAAACCTTTCGCTTTCCAATTAAGTTCCGCTCCTTCCGGAGTCCGCTTGGGCATTATTAAAGAAAAGATTATAAGTATTATTCCGGAAAGTATGACGCTAAACGCGAAAAATATTGAGATTTCCATAGAAATAATAACGAAAATAAAAATCGCAAATATTCCAACAACTAAAAACCCAATCTGCCAATAACGTCCGGAAACAACTATCAAATTCTTTTCTTTTAGATTATTCACAACTCCATCCTTGATTTCTTTGAGCACTTTATAAAATTTATCTTTAAGTGAAGACAATTTCACAATATTTCCGGAAGCAAAAATATTTTCCAAAATTATTTTTTGCACACTATTAAGATTCAACTCTACTTCCGTATTTCCTGTCCGCGTAAGTTCATAATCTTTTGAATTTAAAAATAGGATTTTCTCATTTGTTTCCTTGATGGTTAGCGCACCTTTGACTGCCAGATTGATTATTTCTGCCGTAATATAGGAATTTGAAATTGTCCCATTTTTCATAAGAGACCCCAATTCCATTGGCGAAAGATTTCCCGGAACTTCATATTCTGGAATGATAGTTTTATCAACTTTCGGATCTTTGCCATATTTTCGCCAAATGAAAAAACACAGAAAAAAAACAGTAATTGGAATTATAAAGAAAAATAACGCTCCATAGTTTTCCCAAAATCCAGGCTCATAAGGAATGAATATATTTTTCGGAAAAATCACCGAAGCTGTAATTCCCTGTCCTATTTCCAAAACTCCCGTTGATTGGAATTCCAAAACATTCGGCGCGCTCCAAAAATATTGCGCTAAATCTTTGCTTTTGCTCCCGACAGATCCGGTATAATAATCAACGGTAGAGTTTTTGTCATTCACCCTTTCCGGAAAAATTATCTTAGCGTGAAAATTATCAATTTCTAAATCCCAAAAATTACCGCTTAGATTCCAATAGAATTCGTCAAAATTGGAATCACTAAACCGAATGGCATTTTTCACTTTATAGCGAATCTCATACTCATTCACTCCTTGAACAGTTTCATTCGGATCGCCGATTTTCCAAGTTACGGTTTTTTGGGAACTGCTTCTAGACTCCGAAAAATTCAAATTTCTTCCAGAAAAATCAGTGACAGAAACGAGTTCCACCGGAGTTTTTATTTTTGTTCCGTCGGTTATATTTATTTGCTCCGGCAAAATTCGAAAAATTCCATGTTTCCCTTGAAGATTTCCGCAATCAGCCGTTATTTTTTCTGCAATATCCAGTGTTGAATCAGCATTCACAACTATTTCCGATTGGAAATCTTTTATATACCAACTGGTAATATTTTCCCGCGCCAGAGTAACGGATGAAATAATAAAAAAGAGGAAAAGAAAAATTCCTGCCAAAAAAATAATTTTTCCGATTCTTTTCATATCTTTTTTAACTAATAAGCTGATTAAAAATACAAATTATTAAGAAATTATTATTTGAGAATCCAAATCTCCTCTAAAAACTTCCATCGGGTGCCGTAGGGAGAGGGAAATTTTCAGCCATGAAATCTAGGGCTCAAGTTAAATTTCAAGAAAATTTTATTTTTTAAAACAGCTTCTTATGTTATCATCAACCGATAAATCACAAAACGCTTTTCACTTTATCATATCCGTCTTTTTCTTCCGGAAAAAGTTTCCTGATTTCTTCACGAGATCCGAATTCTGAAACAACATCTTCCCGAGAGACATTTTCTGTTCCGGTTGAATGCGCCGTCGGTTCGACATTTGAGACATCCACTTCTTCCAATTGTTTCACCCAATCCAAAAACGCTCCTAAATCAGTGGAAAATTTATCAATATCCTCATCAGTCACCCCGATACGAGAAAGTGCCGCAATATGTTTTACTTCATCTTTATTTAGAGACATATTTTTAAGAAAAAATTATTAATTACCAAATATTTACGCAATATCGAGCAGTTTTTTGAACTCTTTTTCATTTATTATTTTCACACCCAATTCCAAGGCTTTTTCATATTTCGATCCGGGATTTTCTCCGGCTAAGACATAATCCGTTTTCCTACTTACTGATCCGGAAACATTTCCGCCTTCTTTTCTAATCATATCTTTCGCCGCATCCCTTGTAAAGCCGGAAAGTTCTCCAGTCAAAACAAATGTTTTGCCAGTTAGTTTTTTATTTTGCAGATTATGATTTGCAGATTGTACTATTATATTTACTCCGGATTTTTCCATCTTCTTAAGCAAATTAATATTATCCGCATCATTAAACCATTCATTAAGACTTTCGGCGGATTTTATACCAATGCCTTTTATACTGAGCCAATCTTCGATTTTTATTCTTGGAAAATAATCAATGATGTCTTTTAATTTTTTTATTTTAGCATCTGCCACTTTAGAAAGATTATTTGAAATCAAAATAGCTGTCTCCTCTCCATTAAAACGAATACCCAAGGAAAAGATAAATTTTTGGAGATTGATTTTTTTACTCGCCTCTATCGCTTTTATCAGATTATCCGCTGATTTTTCCGCAAATCGCTCCAGCGCTTCTAAATCGCCTTTTTCCAGCTCAAATATTTCCGCACTGTTTGAAATCAATCCTTCATTCATCAATTGCTCGACAATTTTTTCTCCCAGGCCATCAATATTGAAACCTTTCTTCGAGACAAAATGAATTATCTTTTCCCGCTCTACCGCATAGCATTTCGGATTTAGACAATAAACCGCCACTCCTTCTTTTTTAGATTTTGACATTTGAACTTGATTTGTCATTGGAAATTTGTCATTTGTCATTTTTCCTACTTCGCTTCCACAAATCGGACACTTCAACGGCATTTTGAATTTTTTCTCTTTTCCATTCCGCAAATTTTTAATAACCTCAACCACTTCCGGAATAACATCTCCGGCTTTTTGCAAAACAACCGTATCACCAATCCGAATATCGAGCCTTCTTATTTCATCTTCATTATGAAGTGTTGCTCGAGAAACTGTTGAGCCAGCCACCAAAACCGGCCGAAGATGTGCCACAGGAGTAAGAGCGCCGGTCCGTCCGACTTGGACTTTGATATCTTCCAAAACAGTTGTCACTCTTTCTGCCGGAAATTTATAGGCGATTCCCCAACGCGGAGATTTTCCAGTGTATCCCAAGACACTTTGAATTTCCCGCGAGTTTATCTTGATAACCACTCCGTCGATTCCATATTCTTCCTTGTCTTTCTTTTTGATCCAGTTCTGATAATATTCTTCAATCTCATCAATATTTCTGCAAAGCTTCCTTTCCGGATTAACCTTGAATCCTAATTTTTCCAACAGCTCCAATTCCTCCAACTGATTTTTGGGAGCTTTTAATTTGTTTGGAAATTGGAAATTGGAAATTGGAAATTTTAACTCATCAATGTCATAAATAAAACTGTCCAATTTTCGACTGGCCGCAATCTTGGGGTCAAGTTGCCTGATTGAACCGGCGGCGGCATTTCTGGAATTGGCAAACGGCAACTCATTGGTTTTCTCCCGTCTCTTATTTATCTTTTCCAATTCCTTCTTGCTCAGCCAACACTCTCCCACCGCTACAAGATCAACTGGATTTTCCAGTTTCAAAGGAACCGAATGAATGGTTTTTATATTTTCCGTAACATCTTCTCCCACAATTCCATCCCCCCGCGTGGCTCCCCGGACAAAAATTCCATTTTCATAATCAAGCACCATTTTTAAGCCATCTATTTTTATTTCGCAACAATATTCAATTTCGTCTTTTTTAAATCCGGCTTTTTCTGCCATTTTTAAGATTTTTTCTTCCCACTTGCCCAGTTCCTTAAAATTAAAAACATCGTCAAACGACCACTGCCGAATCTTGTGGTTAACTTTCTTAAACTTATCAAGCGGTCGCCCTCCGATTCTTTGGGTCGGAGAATCAGGCAATTTCAAATCGGGAAACTTTTCTTCAAGTTCTCTAAGTTCTTTAGTTAGAGAATCATATACCGTATCAGTCACATCCGGCTTGTCCAAAACATGATATTCATAGCGGAGTTTATTGATTTCTTTGGAAAGCTTTTCTATTCGGTTTTTTGCTTCATTTTTGTCCATATTTACATTATACTCCAAGTTTATCTATTCCAGAAATTCAGTCTGAAGCCAAAAAAACGCCCAGTGGGCGTTTTTTCATCTTAAATCAATTTGGCCGTTTATGTTAGGAATTTGTAGAGGAAAATGAATAATTTTAGCTATTCTTTTAAACCGCAGATACAAATAGTTTCCATAAGTACGCCAAAATCAGAACAACAAAAAGATGGAGTAAACCCAGAACAAGAAGAAACATTATGAGCACTCAAATCACTTCCACAGGCAGTAGTAGAGTACGGTCCACAAGTGGATGGAACTCCGGTGTTAATATCTCCTAGTTTGAAACCTGCCGAACATGTAGTAGGAGTAGTAGGAGTAGTAGTAGAAGCACTTTCATATTCACACAAATCATACCTAGTTCTTGTGCCAATGATGGTAAAATTATTTCCACAGGAGCAATATAATGGTGTTTCTTGAGTACAATCGTTGGGACGAGGAGAAGGGCAAGAGCCTGGTATTATAGTATTAGAACTAAAACCAACCGAACCGCTTGATGAATAGGGCACGGGGGGTACTGTATATATCTTTCCGCCAATTGAAAAAGTACCGGGGACAACATTTATATTTGCGAAATAAGGATCACACTCGCCATAAAACTTTAAACTGCCATCCATCACTTTTGCCTTACAAACCTGAGTTCCTCCAACATCTGCTGTTAGCGTTTCAAAGTAATAAGAAGCATCATTATGATGACAGTCTATCTCGCCACTAGATCCTGATCCCGAACGCACACAACTATTTCCGCTTTTTTCATATCCAGAATTACATCTGTATTCGCATTTAATTGTATTATTAGCACAGGATGAAACTACTCTTGAGGTAGTATTAGCAGTCAAACCAGTATCGTCACCTGGGCATAATGTCGCTGTCGCGTTAGATGGCGCATTGGTACAAGAATAAGATGAGACAATCACACAATTACCATTAACTAAAGAAGTTCCAGGTCTGCAAGTATAGCATTTTTCTCCGCAGCAATTAATGCCAGCGCCAGTGACTTCTGCTGAATTGCCTGGCGTGTATGATCTGCATCCTAACAAACCAGTGCATGCTTGTGTGCAAGTCGGAATAGTTGGAGTTGGAGTTGGTGTTGGATCAGCAACCGAACTCGGAGTAACCCCAACCTCAATCGCTCTTTGCACTCCTCTACCCATTCCGATTGATTTCATTTTGGAAATTTGTGCAATATCTCCTGCATCGTCAATCTCACTGCACTCTATTATTTCTCCATCTTCATCAAAAAGAAGCACTTCATATATATCATCCGATTTACAAGTTAAAGAATCAATATCATTAGACGACATTAATTTAATCTCATTCATAACCTTTTCCATTCCGCTCTGAGCATTTTGAAAAGCGATGCTGGATTGGGATTCACCGATTGATACGTTTCTTTCCTTCAAAGATACTGAGGCGATGGAAAGAGCGGTTATGGAGATGACAATAAGGACGAGAAGCGCCATAACCAGTGCCATGCCTTTCGGATTTTTGTTTTGATTCATTTTGATTATATTATTTTAATTTGCGAAGGTTGAACCTTCAGAGCTAAAATTAATCTTCTAAGCACATTAGTCCACTCGTACTGCAAGCACCTCCGCATATTCCAGTTAATTCTCCATGGCAAGTTTCATTATCCCCTATATCGCAACTTTGACCTATCATATCGGCACATAAATGTGATCCATCACAACCTCCAGTTGCACATCCGGAAGGAGGTATTATAACCCAAATGCCATCACCCCCACCACCTGAAGAAGCTGGGGTTGTTGGAACTGGAAGCGAATTTTCATAATCTCTAAAGGATACTGTCGTTTGCATATATTGCTGCGATCCGCTTTTTCCAACCGCCATATTTATCGTCACTTTTCCAACAGTGCCTTCTTCGCTTCTGATCACAATAAAAGACCCACTGACATCGGACGGAATCATATCCTTCCAATTGGAACCACTGCTGGCACAATTAGGTTCAGTTTCCGATCCGCTATTGCCAACATCGGATGATGATTGTAACCTTCCATCATAAAATCTATATCCTAAACACTTTTCTTGAAAATTACTGAACATTGTAATAGTAGCAGTATTACCATTCGGTTTAAGATCAGTGCTATTTCTCATATCTTTAGCCATTATCTGCACAGCTGTCCGCGCCGCTTCCAAACTTTTCTGAACATCTTTGGTTTTTTTCCGAGCGATTATGACCTTGGAAAAAGCCGCCGTTAAAACAGTAATCATCAAAGAAAAAATAAAAATCGCCACCAAAAGTTCGACCAAGGAAAAACCTTTGCGATTAGTTAATTTTTTTGATTTGATTTTCCTATTCATCTTTTTTAACTTTTATTTTTCCGCCAAATATAACTTTTGCTAATTAAGTAAAATAATCTCATTTCCCGTTCTCTGTTCACCGTTCTCTAATCCCTAATTAAACCATTGGGTAAGGACAACTTTTGTATAGGCGCATTTACTGCTTGTATTGCACTCATCGGATGAAGGCCAAGCATCGTTTCCACCCCATACCACCATACTAACAACTTCCAAAGCATCATTTTCATAATTAAAATCTATTTTTCGATGGAATCTTGTAGCGGTTGAACCGGATGATACATAAAGTCCGGATGAATTACGATAAAGCGTAGCTTGAGCAACGCTTCTTCCACAACTAGATATACTATTACTATTGTAATCTAGAATACAATCATTAAATTCGCTTCCACCATCTTTTCCTGGCAAATTATTTCGAAGCGCAACTTCCTCTTTCTTTC
>CAYOTC010000023.1:0-12367 GCA_964406815.1 uncultured Bdellovibrionales bacterium | reverse complement strand
ACGTTAACGGGAGCGGTGCAAGCCAATCCCCGAAGCGCCAGTGAACGTCAGCGATAACTATAATCGTTCTAAGGTAGCGAAATTCCTTGGCAGGTAAATTCTGTCCCGCATCAAAGGCGTAACGACTTGGGAACTGTCTTAACGAAGAGCTCGGTGAAATTGCAATGACGGTAAAGATGCCGTCGACCTGCAGCTAGACGAAAAGACCCCATGGAGCTTTACTATAGCTTGGCATTGCGTTTGAGATTATGCTGCCTAGAATATGTGGGAGGCTTTGAAGTCCCGATTCCGGTCGGGATGGAGCCAAAAGTGTAATACCACTCTGTGTTGTTTTAAGCGCTAACCCTGATCTGTTAGAAGCATCAAGAGTAAGGGAAAAATATCGAGCAATAGTAAGCAACAAACATTTAGTTATAATTTATTTTTAACTATGGTTGTTTATATTGTTTGATATCTAGATTCTTTACCTTGGGATTTCTACCAGATCGGGAACAGTGCCTGGTGGGTAGTTTGACTGGGGCGGTCGCCTCCAAAAAGGCAACGGAGGCGTTTACAAAGGTTGGCTAGCTTCGGATGGAAATCGAAGCGATAGTGCAAAAGCATAAGCCAGCTTTACTGCAAGACTTATCAGTCGATCAGTTACGAAAGTAGAATTTAGTGAACCGACTGTCGCATATAGATGCGCAGAAGATCATCAGATAAAAGTTACCCTGGGGATAACAGGCTGATCCTTCCCAAGAGTTCACATCGACGGAAGGGTTTGGCACCTCGATGTCGGCTCATCGCATCCTGGGGCTGGAGAAGGTCCCAAGGGTTTGGCTGTTCGCCAATTAAAGCGGTACGCGAGCTGGGTTCAAACCGTCGTGAGACAGGTTGGTCTCCTATCTGCTGTGGGCGTTGTTGCTTGAGAGATGTCTTTCCTAGTACGAGAGGACCGGAAAGAACGAACCTCTGGTGTACCAGCTGTTCCGCCAGGAGCATTTCGCTGGGTAGCTAAGTCCGGACGGGATAATCGCTGAAAGCATATAAGCGAGAAGCCCTGCTCAAGATTAGGCAACTTGCCGTGCGTAGCACGGAAATCCTAATGAAAAATGACAAATGAAAAATTAATGACTAATTTCTAATGACAAATGACAAAATAATATTTTTGAAATTTTGCATTTGGATTTTGGGACTGATTTGACATTGGAAATTTGACATTGGAAATTCTGTGCTATGCGCGGTACGATTTCCTGGAAGATTACCAGGTTGATAGGTCTCAGGTGTAAGTGGAGAGATCCATTTAGCCGAGAGATACTAATAAATTGTCATATTATTTCTCTTAAATCTACTTTAGTGGCAAGTAACAAGTGACACCTTATGGATTTTCCATTTTGGGTCACATGTTTCTTGTTGCTGATAAAATTGTTAGCAGTTAGCAGTTCCTAATACCATTTGTAAAAAACTCATAATTGTGGGATAATTTCATTATTGGAAATATAAAAAAGTATGAGAAGATACAAGAAAAGTTTTTTCTTTATCGCGGCGGTTTTTTTTCTAATAATGGCAGCAACCGTCATTTGTCTTTTTTTCTCCCCGGTTATTAACGCTTTTTAAGCGAGTAAGGATTGAAAATATGATTCCTGGTGCTTTTGACAGAGTGGATACACCTGTTCCCATACCGAACACAGCAGTTAAGCACTCCAGTGCCAATGGTAGCTCCATGAGCAAGAGTAGGTTAGTGCCAGGTATCATGAGTTTAATCCTTTTTATTTTTTTTAAGAAAATAATCGCCCTTCAAGGGGTGGTTTTTTTGTAGGCAAAAAATAATTTTTTTATTTTAATTTTCTCAATAATTGCGATAAGAAGCGAACACTGGTATAATTTATAAGTGAGAATTGTTTTTATAAAACAAAATTCAAAGTATTTCTATGGAAAAAAATTTAAAAAAGAGATTGATAATAATTGCGATTTATGCATCAATAATAATCATTTTGTTTTGGTTTTTTTATTCCATAATAAAACCGGAAGAAACCTGCTCAGATGGGATAAAAAATCAAAATGAAGAAGAGATTGACTGCGGAGGAATTTGTGCTAAATGCAAAAAAATATTAGTCCAGGAGATTAATATAGGAGAAAAGGGAATAGTGGAAAGTTCGATTCAAAATAAATATGATTTTTATGGTCTTATTATAAATCCGAATAAGATTTATGGCAGTAATGATTTTAGCTATAGAGTAATATTCAAGGATGAAAATGGAAATGTATTATCTGAAGTGACTGGAAAAAATTTTATTCTTCCGAGCGAGAGTAAATATATAATTGAAAATAATATTGAATCAGAAAAAAAACCTTCGCAGATTGATTTTATTGTCGAGAAAGCGAATTGGACAGAATTTGAATATTATGAAAGACCGGAATTAAAAATAATAAATAAAACCATAAATGAAGTAAGCTCCGGAATCGGATATGTTGAAGCCAAGGGACTTTTAAGAAATGAAAGTCCGTTTGATTTCAGTGTTATAAAAATAAATGTAATTCTTCGGGATGCGGAAAATAAGATTGTTGCTCTGAATTCGACTGAAATGAGAACAGTCAGGTCAAATGAGGAGCGTGAATTCAAAGCTTTTTGGCCAAGCAAGTTTCCAGGAAGTGCCACATATGTCGAGGTTCAGCCAGAGGTTAATATCTATAATTCGGATGCTTTCGCCAAAAGGTATTTCAAAAAGCAATCGTTTTAAAAAAAATAATAAAACTTTTTTTAATAGTTTCCTGCTGGCTCAATTCATTTTAAATTATGAAGTCGGTATTTTTTTGTTACGCAATATATTATGAACAAATTCCTAAAATTGGATTGGATACTCCTTATATCTGTAATTTTTCTTTTGCTTTTTAGCTTGCTTTCTCTTTTCAGTATTTCTTTTGAGGATAATGGGATAAATCTCATCAATTTTAAAAAGCAATTGATTTCAATTCTGATCGGGCTTTTCTTAATGATTTTTTTTGCAATCTATGATTATCGATCGTTCGGATATTTCAGCACCAAATTATATTTTATTACAATCGGAATTCTTATTTTAGTTATAATATTCGGAAAAACAATGAGGGGAACGACTGGATGGATTGAATTGGGTTCATTCAATATCCAGCCGGTGGAATTGGCAAAAGTCGTGATGATAATATTTCTCGCCAGTTTTTTCAGCAAAAAAAGATCCCAACTTAGTATTGTTATGAGAATAATCGCTTCAGTTATTCTTGTTCTTATTCCGGTATATCTGATTCTCAAGCAACCTGATTTCGGTTCATCAATGGTGATTGTTGCATGTTGGGCGGTGATGCTTTTTCTTTCAGGAATAACCAGGAAGAATCTTTTGATATTAGCCGCTATTGGATTATTGGTGGCATTTTCAAGCTGGATGTTTCTGAAAGATTATCAGAAAGATAGGCTTGTGAATTTTATAAATCCCTATAATGATCCGCGAGGCAGCGGATACAATGTTATCCAATCAATGATTGCAGTCGGTTCAGGAGGAGTTTTTGGAAAAGGCTTGGGACATGGCTCGCAATCCCAACTGAATTTTCTTCCAGAAAAACATACGGACTTTATTTTTGCGGTTATTGCTGAAGAGCTTGGATTCTTAGGATCAATGTTGGTCTTTGCTATTTTTGCGACGATGATTTATCGGATAAAAGAAATAGGACGTATGGCGAGCGATAATTTCGGATATCTTTTTTGTTCCGGAGCGGTGGCGGTTATTTTTTTTCAATTATTTGTAAATATCGGAATGAATATAGGAATAATGCCGGTGGTGGGAGTGCCTTTGCCGTTTTTAAGCTATGGTGGAAGTTCGATGATAGCAATGTTGTCAGTTATTGGAATAGTCGAAAGCATATATCTTCATCGTATAAAATCTCTTGACTGAAACATTTTTTGTGCTAGAATAGCCAAGGTGATAATTTTATAGAATGTTCGCATATTAATTAAAATAATTGCTTGAGAGGCCGGCTTTTCGGATAAGAAATTGATCCAAAAAAGACGGAAGGTAAGGCATAAGCATTATGGATAAGGTCAAGTTGGCGGCAAAATCGAGGGATGTTTTTGGTCGAAAAACTAAAAAGGGCAAAGAGGAAGGGATGATTCCGGCAGTGATTTATGGTCATGGAATAGAAGCAAAAAGTCTTTGGATAAGCAATGTTGATTTTTTAAAGATGATAAAGAAATCCGGAGAGAGCACTATTATTGAACTTAATATTGATAAAGATAAAAATCCGCACAATGTCATTATTCATGAAACACAGAAAGATCCGGTAAGCGGAAATTTTATTCATGCTGATTTCTTTAAAATCAAGATGGATGAAGCTATTGAAGTTGAGGTAGAATTGGAATATATCGGAGAATCGCCGGCCGTTAAAGAATTAGGCGGAGTATTGGTTAAAAATATTGATGAGGTGACTGTGAAATGTCTGCCGGCTTACTTGCCTTCCAAGATTGAAGTGGATATTTCTTCCCTGAAAACTTTTGAGGATCATATTTGTATAAAGGATCTTAAGATTTCAGATAAGGTTACATTAAGTGCCGATCCGGAAACTGTCGTAGCTTTGGTTTCACAGCCGAGATCGGAAGCTGAGCTTTCAGAGCTTTCTGAAAAGGTTGAAGCGGATGTGACAAAAGTTGAAGGAGTAGTTAAACCGGAAGCTTCGGAAGAAGGGGATAAAAAGAATGATAAAGAGAAAGAAGTTTCCAAATAAAAAGAACTTTAAAAGAAGTCCCCTTCGGGGACTTTTTTTTTGTCTGAAATCTGGTATAATGTTATTAAGATGAATAAATCAAGGAAGAAATCAATAATTTTTTCTCTAGCCGTTTTTGCGGTGGTCTTTTCTTTTTCTATTGGTCATTGCGCTCTGGCTGATGATGAAGAAGATATTAAGGATGAGATAAAAGATATAAGTAAGGATCTTAAGAAGGAAGAGGCTAATCTGAACAAACAGACGTCTAATCTCCAAGTCACTCAAATACAAATAAACACTACAGCTTCTCTTTTGAAAAAGACTGAGACGGAAATTTCCCGTAAAGAATCTGAAATTAAAAATTTAGAAGAACGCATAGCTCTTAATAAAGAAATTATGGTGGCTTATGCTCAAGAGATGTATTTTAATGAACAGGAAGCTTCTTGGGCGCTGAATTTGAGCAAGAGTCAATTCAGCGATTATTTTCAGAATTTCGATCAAATGCTTAACACTAAGGAAAAAATATTATTTTTAGTGGAAGAAATAAAAAATGACAAAAAAAATATTGAGACTGCGAAAATTGAATTGGCTGAAAAAAAAGAAGAACATGAAGACATCCTAGCGGATAAATATGCCGAGAAAAAAGAAATCGTATCGGATATTAATGAAACTAAACTGACAATTGCCCAGCTTCAAGCCAAGATAAATAAATTAAGAAGCGCTCTTTCTAAATTTTTAGGCAAATCCTACAGTATGGATGATGTTGTTGATGCGGTCAAATTTGCCGAGAAAAAAACCGGGGTAAGAAAACAGTTTTTGATGGCGGTACTTGATAAGGAAACCGATTTGGGAAGATATACCGGAGGTTGCACTTATGACAAGAGTAAAATGGGTAGCACTAATCTTGGATATTTTAAAGATATTTGTGAAGATTTGGGATATAATTACAAAAAAATGAAAGTATCTTGCGCTTTGAGCTATGGTATCGGGGGAGCGATGGGAGTGGCGCAATTTATGCCTTCAACCTGGATGGGCTATAAAGATTCAATTTCAAGTAAAACTGGAAATAAGCCGGCTGATCCATGGAATCTGGAAGATGGAGTGATGGGAATGGCGCTTTATCTTAAAAATAAGGGCGGAGACAAAAAAAGCGGAGAATATCAAGCAGCTGCGATGTATTATTGCGGAGGAAATTGGAAAAGAACGGTTTGTAAAAATTATGCCAATACGGTTATCAGCTGGTCAAAAGGTTATGAGGATTATTTTTAGCCTGCAGAATTGAGAAATTTTACAAAATAAGATGTAATATTTTAAAAAATAAGACTAAAATATGGATAATTTTGAGATAATCGGCGGGAAAAATCTTTCTGGAGAAATAGAAGTTAATGGAGCAAAAAATTCGGCTTTAAAAATCTTAGCCGCTCTTGTTATGTCGGAAGAAAAATGCCGGATAACTAATTTCCCGTTTATCGAAGATACGAATCGAATGTTGGAAATTTTGGAAGATTTGGGAGCAAAGATTGAATCGGATAAAAATTCTAAGACCGTTGAAATTTATCCGAGTGGCATAAAAAAAACGACACTTGATGAAACTTTGGTTAAAAAACTTCGCGCCTCGATTATTCTAGCCGGACCAATTCTTGCCAAGTTTGGCGAAATAAAGATGTCCTATCCGGGCGGTTGTGTGATTGGAAAACGTCCCATTGATCTTTTTTTGGATGGATTTCAAGCTTTTGGAGCGAAAATAGAATGGGATAATGACGGATTTTCCTTGAAAGCCAAGGATGGGAAATTAAAAGGAACAAAAATATTTTTTCCAAAAATAACCGTGACGGGAACGGAAGCGATGATAATGACGGCGGTCTTGGCGGAAGGGAAAACAATTCTTTCAAATTGTGCAATGGAGCCGGAGATTTTGGTTCTGGCGGATTATCTTAACAGCTGTGGAGCAAGAATAGAAGGAGCAGGAACGCCGACTATTATTATCGAAGGAGTAGAAAAAATTTCTGGCGGGAATTTTCGAGTTATTCCGGACAGAATAGAAGCGGGAACATTTCTGATGATGGGACTTCTTTTGAAAAGTGAAATTAAAATTACCAATTGCATCCCGGAACATTTGGGCGCTGTTATTCCGATATTAGCAAAGGCTGGAGCGAAATTCGAAATAGGCGAGGATTATATCATAACAAAACCAAGCGAGCTCAAGGCGACTTCAATTTCTACTCATGAGTATCCTGGATTTGCAACTGATCTACAGTCGCCCTATACACTGCTTATGGCTCAAGCGGAGGGAACGAGCATAATCCAAGAAACAATTTTTGAAGGACGTTTGTTTTTTACCGATCAGCTTAATACAATGGGAGCAAATATTATTATGTGCGATCCGTATCGAGTGGTGGTTTCCGGACCAACAAAACTTTCTGGCAAACGTCTCACAAGTCCGGATCTTCGGGCGGGAATAACAATGATTCTGGCGGGAATGGTGGCAGAAGGGAAAACGGTGATTGATAATATTTATCAGATCGATCGGGGATATGAAAATATAGAAGAGCGTTTGCAAAAATTAGGAGCGGATATTATAAGAGTGAAAGAAAGATAACCTTAAAAATAATATAAAAATATTGAAAATCTCCAATTTGTTTTGGGGATTTTGTTTATTTTAAATTTATTGTTATTTTATTAAAATTGACTCCATGAGGTATTTTCTGTAGAATTAAGTCGGTAAAAAGAAAGAATTTATTTTAAATATATTATGTAATATTTGGCTTAAAATAAACAATTATATGCTAGTAAGAAAAATCGGGATTGATCTGGGAACGGCGAATATACTTGTGACTGTTCCGGGAAAAGGAATAGTCATTAATGAACCATCGGTGGTGGCGATTTCGCTTTTGGAAAATAAGGTTTTGGCGGTCGGAAACGACGCCAAGGAAATGATCGGGCGAACTCCGGACACCATTCAAGCTTCGCGTCCGATGCGGGACGGCGTTATTGCTGATTACAAGGTGACGGAAGCGATGCTTAAATATTTTATCAATAAAGTCAGCGGAAAGTTCCGTTTTATTCGTCCGGAAATAATGATTTCCATTCCAGTCGGAGTAACCTCAACGGAAAGAAGAGCGGTTATTGACGCGGCAGTGCGAGCCGGAGCGAAAAAAGCTTATGTTGTCCGCGAACCGGTACTGGCGGCAATCGGCGCAGGAATCCCGATAAACAGTGCGGCAGGAAATATGATAATTGACATCGGTGGCGGAACTTCGGAGGTGGCGGTGATTTCTTTGGGCGGAGTGGTTTCAGCGCACAGCGCTCGAGTGGGAGGGAATAAAATCGATCAGGCAATTGCCGACTATATCAAGCGCAAATACAGTTTAGCAATCGGTGACAGGACGGCAGAAGATATAAAAATCCAGATAGGTTCGGCGATTCCACAAATCAAAGAAGATTCTATGGATGTCAGAGGACGAGATTTGACCGGCGGACTTCCTCGGACGATAAAATTGACATCCAATGAAGTGACGGAAGCGATTCAGGACGAATTACGCGAAATAATAAATGCCATTAAAAAAGTTCTTCAAGAAACCCCGCCGGAGTTAGCGGCGGATATAATGGATAAAGGGATGGTAGTTTCGGGTGGCGGAGCACTTCTTCGAAATCTTGATCAAATGATAACAAAAACTATCGGAGTTCCTTGTTATGTGGCGGATGAAGCGCTATTCTGCGTGGTTAAAGGAATTGGAATTGCTTTGGAAAATCTTGATTTATACAAAAGAACCATAGTATTGGCTAAATAATGTTGTAGATACTGAGTCGCTTCGCTTTTTGAATGTGATAGTTTGAATGACTGCAATAATTGAAATATTTATAAAAATGAAAATCGGAATAGACGGTTCGCGGGCTTTTTTAGAGAACCGCACCGGAATAGAAGAATATTCCTATCAAGTCATTAAACATCTGACGAGGATTATAAAAGACCGTCAGGTGGTTTTATATATCCGCAAGAATCAGGAATCAGAAATCAAAAATCAGGAAATTTTTTTTCCAAAAAATTGGAAGACAAAAGTTATAAATTTTTCGCGGTTGTGGACACAAGTCGGTTTATCTTTAGAATTGTTGTTTCATCCGATTGATGTGCTTTTTATTCCGGCGCATACCATACCATTAATCCACTCAAATAAAACTATGGTGACGATTCATGGTTTGGAATATGAAAAATTCCCAAGGGCTTATTCTTTTTGGGAAAGATTGTATATGCGGTTTTCAATAAAGAATTCCTGTCGGTGGGCATCGAAGATTATTGCAGTTTCAAAAAATACCAAAAAAGATTTGATGGAATTATATGGAGTGTCGGAAAAAAAAATTAATGTTATTTACGAAGGAGTAAATCAAGAAACAGGAACCAGTGAACAGGAATCAGGAGGGATTACTAAATACAAAATACCAGATACAAAATACTTTTTGTTTATTGGAAGACTGGAGGAGCGGAAAAATATTGTCGGAATAATCTCGGCTTTTGAAATTTTGAAGGAAAAATATGAAATTCCTCACAAACTTATTCTGGCGGGAAAGTTCGGATATGGGGGAAAAAAAATAGAAGAAAAAATAAATAATTCAAAATATAAAAATGAAATAATTTTGCCGGGATTTGTCAGCGATGAAGAGAAGATGCCTCTTATGAAAAATGCTGATGTATTTTTGTTTCCGACTTTATATGAAGGATTTGGATTGCCTATTTTGGAAGCGCAATCGTTAGGCGTGCCGGTGGTAGCGAGCAATAATTCATCCATAGTAGAAATTGTTTCAAAAACAATCTCTCCCTTAGGGAGAGACGTCGCGACGTACTCGTCGAGACAGAGAGGGGAATGGAAATGGTCTTTTTCCCCAGAGCCCTCTCCTGTCCGGAGTACCGAACATCCTCTCCCGATTACAGGCGAGGAGGATATGAGTGCTCTTTTAGTAGATCCGAAAAAATCAGAAGAAATCGCTGAAGCGACTTATAAATTAATTTCTGATCAAGAGTTTAAAAATAGAATGATAGAAAAAGGATATGAAAACGCGAAAAGATTCAGTTGGGAAAAATGCGCCGAAGAGATTGCTGAAATACTGTCAAAAAATTGACTTAATTTTAATTATTGTTTGTTTATATCTATTTTGTAAACTTAAACGATTGGGTGACTCTTTCGCAATCAATAGCTTTACATTCTATAATATAGGTCAGATTATTTTTCTGGACGGCAATTATTTTCATTTGAGTGCCTCCTGAATTGGTATCGCCAACGGCAGTGTAGGCGGTTTCTTTGGCAGAAACTCGGTCCAATGTGGTATCTTTTTCTCTAACGCTTTCCGGGTTGATTCCTTCCGGAGGAGTTGCCCGGAGTTCGTCAAAAGAATATTTTGATGTGTCAGAAACGCTTATAGAAAAACCGGAATCAAATACGATGTAAGTTTTTTGTCCCCATTTAGATTCTGGATTTTTTAATTCCATCTTCCATTCTTTTGGGTATAAAAAAGTGAAACCATGTTCATTGTTGATGTAGTTTTTTACAATAGAGGATTCGTCCAATTCAGTTGATTGTGGTTGGGTTATTCCGGGGTTGATATTTTTTGGTTCGGTTTCCGGCTTGATCGGTTCCATCTTTGGATCAATCGGAGTTTCAACTTTCGGATTTTGTATTTCCGATTGTGTTTTGTTTTCTTCTTTCTTACTGCATCCGGAGATAAAAATTATTGCTATTAGTACTAAGCTTAATATCGTGATTTTTTTCATAGTTATTGGTTAATTGTCAAATTATATCTTCGCCTAAAACGTCAGGGATATACGAAGTTTTGCGACGTAGGAGCAAAATTTGAGTGAGGGGCAAGTCGAGCTCCTTGTTATACGCCCCGACGACTGAAAGGAGGAGGGCGCAGCGTGGCTCGGAGCGTAGCAAAGTGAGTTCAAAAATATTTTTCGTTCTTACTTATTATGATAGGCTTTCCTCAATTCTTATAAATTTGATTTTTTTCGTTTTAAAAAATGAAAGAGGGGTTAGGGGTGAATTTCATTTTTCAAAACTTCTCATCTTTTAATTTTGTCAGCAGTTACAATTCTAAAGGTGTTTGAATTTATAGTTAATCTGACATTATTTTCAGTATTTTCTACATAATAATTCTTTCCAATTTTTGAAAAAAATTTCTCGTCTGTTTCTTTTAGAATTTTCAAAACAAACTCTTCTATTTGTTTTTTTGAAAACTGGCTATTAAGCTTCTTGTTTATTCTTCTATAAACAAGTTCAGTATAACAGATGTTTTCTGAAATCTCATTTTTATTAATCATGTCATTTACACAATTATTTAATTGCAACAAATATTTCAACTTCTGCATTCTTAGGATTTTGAGCTTTTTCTCCATAAACTTCAAAATCTGCAGTATATGCTCTTTTTAAATCGGAATTCCAAATCTTTAGCCATTCTCGAACAACAACACCTTTTGTTATATCTCCTTTTGTAATTGATTTATAATATTTCCCGCTTTCAAATTCTTTTCCTATCATTCCTTCAGGAATTTGATCTAAATTTTCAACCTTACAACCAAGTATTGTGGTATAAGGTTTTGTATAATCTCCTTCGTAATCCGTGTAAACAGAATATATTTCTGGACTAATTTTATTTGGAATCTTTTCTATTAGTTTTTCAGATAAAAATTTATTCCATAAATTAGAAATATCTCCTACAGACTTATTATTTTCATTAGTCGTTCTAATCGAAATTCCAATAATTTTAAATTGTTCTATTTTTGTTTCCATAATATTTTTCTTAAAAATTAAAAGTTGTAATCATTATATAAAAGTTATCTTTATAAATAAATCGTTTTCTGTAGTGAAGCAGAGGAAAACACAATATTTCCCCCTCTATAAATAAAGAAAAAATCAAATTTATTCTCTTTTTAAAGTATATCTTCATTTTACCTCAAGAAAAATATTTTTTGAATTGTGTATAACGTTTCGGCATCATCCGAATTTTTTGTGTAGCGTAGCGGAACAAAATATTATTTTTTTAAATCAATAATTTTGCAACCTTTACTTTTATAATACTGAATCATTTCTGGAATTTTCTTTTTGCTCCAACTGGTAATACAATCTGATAAAACAGTAACTTCATAATTTTCCTTTCGTAAATTAAAACAGGTTGATTTAACACAAATAGTAGCATCTCCTCCTGCTATGTAGAATTCAGATATTTTATTTTTGTTAATAAAGTTTACAAATTCTTCACTGGTCAATGCGCTTCCTTTGTATTTTGTGAAAATATTTTTTGATACTATTTTCAAGTCTGAAGCTATTTCAGATCCACGTGTATTAGGTTTAAAAATCTTGGTGCCGGCTGATAAATTTTCATGTCTAATATAAATAATATGAAATTTTTTATTAACTGCCCAATCAACGGCTTTATTTATATTTTTAATTACCTCTTTGTAATTCTTTGGTGTATCATTTTGAATGTCTATTATTACTAAGGCTTTTCGCATAATGTTTTTATAATGGTTAGAATTTATAAATAATTTATTTTTTAGCGATAGCGGAGAAAACACCTTATGCCCCTATATAAATAGATAAAAAAACTTATTTTTCCTTATTATTAAAAAGCAAATTTAAAAAAAGAAAAAAGAAAGAATTTTATTTCA
>CAYOTC010000022.1:0-13214 GCA_964406815.1 uncultured Bdellovibrionales bacterium | reverse complement strand
GTAATCTTCATCTGCCTGATTTGGTTATAGGCCAATGTCAAATCATCCGACATTTCTCCGGCCGCTTCTGTCGCGTTTCTCATTGCCATCATCCGGGCCGATTCCTGCGAAGCATTGGATTCCAAAATCGCGTGGTATACCTGCATCTCAATTAGACGCGGAAAAATATGATCCAAAACTTCCTCCGGACTCGGTTCAATCTTATATTCCATCTTCGGCTTATCAAGTCCATATTCTTGAGCGATAACGTCCATCTCGGCAATTTGTTTTTCAATATCTATCTTGGAAATCGGCAAAAGTTGCCTTATTTTTGTGTTTTGATTTATGGTAGAAACATAATCGGTATAAACCACCACCACTTTGTCATATTTTTTTGCCAAATAATCCGAGATAGCCATTTTGGCAACCGATCGGACATCTTCGATTTTGGGAATATAAGTGAGCTCGGAAAAATCCGCTACGATTTCCCTCTTCATTCTTTTCACCATACCCTCTCCTTTTTTTCCGATTGTTACAAAATCGATTTTCAATTCATCATTTTTAAGCGAGGATTCTATTTTCTTCGTTCCAATACGATTAATTTTCAACTTTTCCGGATCGGCTATTTCTTGTCTGAGTTTTTTGGCAATCTGCGCGTTGAAAGATCCGCAAAGTCCGCGGTTCGATGCGATGACCAGCATTAGAACGCTTCGGACCGGTCGCACTTCCAAAAGCGGATTATCTTTCGACTCAAAAACTCTGGCGAGATTAGTAAGCACGCTCCAAGCCGCGTGAGCATAGGGGCGAATCGCTAAAACAGAAGCCACCGATCGCCTCATTTTAGCTGCACTAACCATTTCCATCGCCTTGGTGATTTTCCGGGTGTTGCCGATGGATTTTATCCTTCTTCTTATTTCTTTAGTATTGTTTGCCACTGTCAGGAATCAGGAATCAGGAATCAGGAATCAAGAATTTATTTTCTTGCTCACTGTTCCCTGTTCACTGTTATTGATTATTTTGATATATTTCCTTAAATTCTTTTATCGCTTTTTCCAGTTTTTCAACCACCTCATCAGATAACTCCTTCTTTTCAGAAATTAAATTAAGCAATTCTTTTTGGGAACTGTTTAAATATTTATGGAAATCTTTCTCCCAAGAACTTATTTTGTCCAGTGCTACATCATCTAGAAATCCGTTCGAAACAGCATAAATTATTGCCACTTGATTGAAAACAGGCATCGGTTCGTATTGACCTTGTTTTAGGATTTCCACTGTTCTTCTTCCCCGCTCAATTTGATTTCTCGTTTTTTCATCAAGATCAGATCCAAACTGCGCGAAAGCTTCCAACTCACGAAATTGTGCCACATCCAATCTCAATTTTCCCGCCACTTTTTTCATCGCTTTAATCTGCGCCGCCGAACCGACACGCGAAACAGAAATCCCGACGTTCAGTGCCGGACGGATTCCTTTATAGAACAAATCGGCTTCGAGATAAATCTGCCCATCAGTGATAGAAATAACATTGGTCGGAATATAGGCAGAAACATCGCCCGCTTGAGTTTCAATAATAGGAAGCGCTGTCAAAGATCCCCCACCAAATTCATCGGAAAGTTTTGCTGAGCGCTCCAAAAGACGGGAATGTAAATAGAAAATATCTCCAGGATAAGCTTCACGTCCCGGCGGTCTTCGCAGAATCAAAGATATCTGGCGATAAGCCCAAGCATGTCGACTTAAGTCGTCATATACCACCAAAACATCTTCGCCTTTGTCCATAAAATACTCCCCCATTGCGCAACCGGCATAAGGAGCAATGAAAGAAAGCGCGGCCGGATCCGAGGCACCGGCAATCACGACTGTTGTATATTCCATCGCACCGCGAGCTTCAAGTTCCGCCACAATTCTGGCAATTTTTGATTCCTTCTGTCCGATAGCCACATAGATGCATTTCATATTCTGACCTTTCTGATTAATAATCGCATCAATCGCAATGGCGGTTTTCCCGGTCTGTCTGTCGCCGATAATAAGTTCACGCTGTCCTCGTCCGATTGGAATCATCGCATCAATCGCTTTTATTCCGGTCTGAACCGGTTGATGCACGGATTTTCTGGTAATCACTCCGGGCGCGATTTTTTCCACCGGATAGAATTTGTCGGATTTTATTTCACCTTTTCCGTCCATTGGATTTCCAAGAGGTCCCACGACCCGACCGATAAAATTTTCCCCGACTGGAACTGAAAGAATCCGTCCGGTTGATTTGACTATGTCACCTTCTTTAATGTCTTCATATGGCCCCATAATCATCACTCCGACCCGATCCTCTTCAAGATTAAGCGCTACGCCGTATTGGCCATTGCCAAATTCAACCATTTCGCTAGCCATAATATCGGTCAGCCCGGAAATTCTCGCCACGCCGTCTCCGACCTCAATAACTGTTCCAACTTTTTCCGTTTCGATCTTGGTTTCAAAACCTTCGATTTGCTTCTTAAGCTGCTCAATGATGTAGTCTTTGTTCATTTTAAAATTGTTATATTGTTATATTGTTAAATGGTTAAAAAAAATTTAGCCATTTAGCAATTTAGCAATTCTATTTGAAATTATTAATCATTACTAAAAAATCCTCAAGCCACCAACTTACTTTTTAATCTTGTTAATTGATTATTTATGCTTCCATCTAACATATCATCCCCTGATTTTATAATCATCCCCCCCTTCATACTTGCATCTTTTTTCTTTTCGACAACTATTTCTTTATCTATATATTTATTCTTTAGCATACTTTTTATGTTAGCTTCCGAAGAATCACCCAACTCAATTTTTGAAATTACTTCCGACTTTACAATTCCATTTTTTTCATTGTATATTTTTTCAAATCTTTCGATTATTGATTTTTTCAATCTGAGTTGTCCATTTTTCGCCAAAATACGGGCAAAACCTCGGATAATTTCATCCACCCCGGGTTCATCTTTACCCTTAGTCATTTCATATAAAGTTTTTGCGTAATGTCCGACTGAGATCTTCATAATTTTTCCAAATATTTTTTAAACAAAAAAATTTATTTGGCATCAGTAATTATTTTTTCTATAAATTTTTTATCCTCTTCTGAATCCATCTTTTTATCAATTACTTTTTCCACCGCCATCATAACAAGTCCAGCCAATTCAGTTTTGGCCTCAGAAATAATTTTATTTTTTTCCAACTCCGCCTTTGTCTGAGCTAATTTAAACATCTCTCTGGCATCTTCTTCCGTTTTAGCCAGTGTTTCTTTGCGATTTTTCTCTGCCAAATCTCCCGATGAAGTGATTATTTTTTGAGCTTCTTTTTTAGCTTTGGCAATAATTTCCTTTTCTTTTTCCTCAACTTCTACAAGTCTTTTTTCCGCCAATTCTTTGTTTTTCAATCCTTCCTCGATTTTCTTTCTTCTTCCATCAAGAAATTTTAAAATTGGTCCATATCCGAACCGGTGCAAAACCCAAACTAAAACAGCGAAATTTATAAGTTGAGCCAATAATATTTTCCAATTCAATCCCAATGCTTCTATAAGTCTCATAATTTTTTATTAATAATATTACTTCTAAAAAATAGATTCCTCCGGCCCTTCGAAAAAAAGAGCCAGATTCTCTGTTTTCTAGCTGAAAAGTATGATAAGAGCAACAACCAGAGCATAAATACCAGTAGATTCCGTAATCGCCATAGACACAAACATCAATGTTGAGATCTTATCGCTGGCTTCAGGATTTCTTCCAATAGCTTCCATAGCTTTTGCGGCAATCATACCTTCTCCAATGGCCGGGCCGATTGCGCCAAATCCCATCGCAATTCCAGCCGCTACTGTTTTCAAAACTTCATTTTCCATAACTTTAGTATTTTTAAAATTAATTATTTTCAATAATCTAACAAATTAGCATTTATTTTTTATTATCTATCTTCTGTCGACTCTGGAACTGCTTCTGACGCCATATTGACAAATATAAGAGTCAACAGAGAAAAAACAAAAGCTTGAATTATCGCAGTCAAAAGTCCCAAAAAAGCAAACGGCAATGGCACGATGAAAGGCAGAAGGAAAAGCATCACCGCTCCTAAGACTTCTCCGGCAAAAATATTTCCGAAAAGCCTGAATGAGAGTGAAAGTATCTTAGCCAATTCTCCAATTATATCCATCAGACCCAAAACAAAAGCCAAAGGACTTTTAAAATTAAAAAATTTTCCGAGATATCCGAAAGGACCGAGAGTGATTACAGCCGTTATTTGAATAATAATTACCATCAACATCGTTAAAACAAAAACCATACCGTAATCTGACATTATTGCCCGGAAAGGCGCCACATCGCCATTAGCAGTATGAAGAGAAATAGCAGATTGTCCCGGAATAAAAGTGGCCAGATTAGCACAAAGTATAAACAAAAAAAGAGTAAAAGTCAGCGGAAAAATTCTTTTGGCTTTTTCCTTGCTTCCAATTATTGACTCAATAAAAGTCAGTCCTCCTTCTATAAGAATCTCGAAAACTATTTGCAGCCTTCCCGGAACAAGTTTTAAAGAAAATCGAACAATTAGTGTTATGGCAATTAAAAAAATACTCAATATAACGGACCAAAAAAAAGTATTCGTCACGGGAAAAGATCCCAACTTAAATAATATTTCTGGAGATAAAGAAATGTCTAAATTCATAAAAAGTTTCAGTTATCGATCTCTTCTCGCTTCTTTTGATTATTTTTCAAAAACGCAAATTTTTCATTTGAAATTTTTTTTGAAAAATCTCGACGTTTTTTAAAAAGCAATATATTAGAAAAAATAAATGCCAATATTATTCCTATTAATAAAAATTTTGGACTGGTTTCAAAACTCTTGTCAATAATGAAACCAATAACTCCAAAAAATAACATCGGGCCCAATATTGAAGCGCCGCTGTAAACTGCAACAGCTATTATAATTTTTTTAACATCTTGATTCATAAACGATCAAAAAAATAATCGTGTTTTCCAAAAAATAAAACCAGGCTACGAATTAGAAGCGCTGGAATATTTTCACACAAAACATAAAGAAAATACCTCCGTTTTTATTTTTTAATTTGATTTTTAACCATTTATAAGTATTACTGAGAAAAATAAAAAAGTCAAGAGCAAGAAAAAAATTATCCTAAATCCAGCATTTTTAGGGAATTTTCTGTAGTTTTCTCGGAAACTTTTTCAATACTTTCTTCTTTTATTTCCGCCAATCTTTCTGCGACATATTTTATGAAACTCGGTTCATTCCTTTTTCCTCGCATCGGCACCGGAGCAAGATATGGGCAATCAGTTTCCAACATCATTTTCTCAAGAGGAATTATTTTAATCACTTCTAAAATTTCCGCATTCGGTTTGGCATAGGAAATATTGCCATTCATTGAGAAAAAAATATTGTCCTTTGAAATAATTTCTTTCGCAAAATCCAAGCGACCGCCGAATCCGTGAAAAATAAAATTCAGATCCGGATATTTTTCAATTATTGTAAAGATATCTTTGTAGGCTCCATTTTCTTCGCGATACTTCAAACCAACTTCTGCTCGCTCTCCCCGACAATGAATGACGACCGGTTTCTTATATTTCTTTGCCAAATCTAATTGAAATATAAATCCTTCTTTTTGGAAATTTTTCTGTTCTTCAGTCACTTCTTCTTCCGTATGTGAATAATATTCCAAACCAATCTCCCCAATTGCCACAACTTTTTCCGACTTTGCCAATTCTTCTAATTTGTTTTTATGTTCTTCATTCCATGATTTATGCTTCATAAAATAATGCGGATGGAGTCCGACTGTGGCATAAATATTTTCGTATTTATTAGCGAGTTCCACTGACCTTTCACTGCTCCCGAGTCCCGCCCCGATATTTATGATTTTTTCCACACCACTATCAAAAGCCCGCTGGATCACTTCATCGCGGTCCGCGTCAAACTGTTTGTCATCAAGATGGGCATGAGTATCAATTAACATAATTTTATATCACAAAAAATAAGAATCAGAGCTTGAATTTATTTTTTAATTTTTGTTGAGCCTAATGACGCAAAAATTAAAAAATAAATTCAAGCTCTTTAGATTTTCTCAGGAGCCATTCAATTATCTTATTCTTTGGAATAGCGGCTCAACTTTCTTGGTTTCCAGGGCTTTTTTAACCTTCTTGGAAGTTTCCGGCATAAACGGAACAAGAAACTCTGATAAAAGATTAAGATTGGAAATTAATTTTTGCATTACTTCTTTGAATTTTTCTTCATTATTTTTTTTAAGTTCCCAAGGTTTATTATCATCAATAAAGCGATTACATTCTCGAACTATTTCCAAAATTTTTTCCAAAGCCTGACTCAATTCCATCTTTTCCAGTTCTTCATTGAAATTAATACTTATTTCAGAAAAATTATTATTAAAGGAAAACCCTTCGATCAATTTCATAACACGCGAAACCAAATTCCCTAACCCGTTCGCCAGATCGGCGTTGTATTTCTCGATCAATTTTTCCCAAGTAATGTCAAAATCCTCTCCAAAATTCGCTCCAGATAAAAGGAGATACCTAGTCGCATCGGTTCCGAATTTCTCCACCATTTCATAAGGCGAAATCACATTACCCAGGCTTTTGCTCATTTTTTGTCCGCCAACTGTGATGAAACCATTCACAAAGACTTGTTTCGAATTCGGCAGATTCGCCGACATAAGCATTGCTTGCCACATCGCCGCTTGCTGACGCAAATTATCTTTTCCACAAACCTGCACGCCCGGCCAGAACTTTTCGAAATTATTTTCTTTATTAGGATCGTCCGACGGAGCTTTAGCGGAGGCGGGCCAGCCCAAAGTGGAAATATAATTGACCAGTGCATCAAACCAAACATACATCACTTGACTATCATCGCCCGGAACCAAAACACCCCAAGGCATTTTTTCTCTAAGCCTTGAAATACTGAAATCTTCCGGCCCTTTCTCAATAAAATTTTTGATTTCATTGAGACGCTTTTTTGGCAGGACGAAATCCGGATTGTTTTTGTAAAGTCCCAGAAGCTTTTCTTTATAATTAGAAAAGCGGAAAAAATAATTTTCTTCTTCCCTGATTTCCAGCTCCATATTCGGGTGATCCGGACATTTGCAATCAACCAGCTCTGAATCGGTTTTTTCCAATTCACAACCGACGCAATATTTTATTTTATAGTTTTTCTTATAGATGTCCCCATTTTTATCGCAAATCTTCCAGAATTCCTGAGCTGCTTTCACGTGATTTTCATCAGTCGTCCGAATGAAATTGTCATAACTCAAATTCAGCGCCTCCTTGAGCCGGTCGAACTTGGCCGCCATTTCGTCGCAATACTTCTGCGTTTCCATCCCCAACTCCTTGGCTTTATCGAAAATTTTCTGTCCGTGCTCATCCGTTCCGGTATTAAAAAATACTTCATCGCCTCTTTCCCGATGGAAACGCGCCAAAACGTCCGCTTCCAAAATTTCTTTGGCAAAACCGACATGCGGTTCAGCATTCACATACGGCAGAGTAGTTGTGATGTAAAATTTATTCATTATTTTTTTCTAATAATTTTTTATAGGAAAAAGCTTTTTCAATCATTCTTTGCGCATTAAGCCAGACAAAATCATATTCTTTTGATTCTTCCAGTGTCACCCATCTGAATTCTATATTTTCAGAATCTAACGTAATCTCATCACTATCATTTTTTATTAGATTACCAATAGCACAAACCGGCTTATTGTCTTTTATAGTATAAGCTATATCATAGTCCACTACACCTAAATTTTCAAAATTATCTAATCCTATTTCTTCATTCAATTCTCTTTTAAAAGCCTCTTCTCCATTTTCCCCAATTTCCACCCTTCCACCGGGGAAAAGCCACTTGCCGGAAACACTGTCCCTTAATATCAAACATTTGCCTCCTCTAATTAGGATTCCAAATTGACTAATTGTGAATTTCTCATGCTCTCTTTCCATATTTTTCAAAATAAAGCTTAATTTCTTCATATAAGCTCGGAATCGATTCTAGATTTTCAAATTCTTCCGGCTTTATCCATTTATAATCGCTATGCTCTTCGCTCAGCCTGATTTCGCCTGAAATATAATCACAAATAAAAGTAATTCCTACTTTGAATTCTCCAGTATCCTTTCTAAAAGTAAATGTACGAAAAGGTTCAACAACTTTCACCTCTATCCCAGTTTCCTCCATTATTTCCCGTTTGAGCGCTTCTTCCGGAGATTCTTCCTCTTTCATTCCCCCACCAACTGTTTCCCAAATTTCAGAATTGAAATCATCAGTACTGCTTCTTTTTAGAACCAGTATTTTATCATCTTTTCTTATTATTCCCTTGATCGCTATGCCGAATTTCATAATTTTTATCTAATGAATAATAACAACTATCTCCCCTTTCACTTTTTCCGGATTGTTTTTGAAATATTCCAGAACTTCCGAAGCGTTTCCTCGGACGGTTTCTTCAAACATCTTGGTAAGTTCCCGGCCGATTATGATACTTTTTTCAGTTTTTAATGATTCCAACAGTTCTAGATTTTTCAACAAGCGGTGCGGTGATTCGAAATAAGCGGCTGGAAATTCAGATGATTTTATTTTTTTGAAAAAAGTCTCCCGGCCTTTCTTGTGCGGAGGAAATCCGAAAAAAGTAAACTCCCGCATATCCACTCCGCAAATACTGATAAGAGCCATAAGAGATGAAGCGCCCGGAATCGGAATGACGGAAATATTTTCTTCAATAGCCCTTTCCACCAGCTGGTTTCCCGGATCGGATATTCCCGGCGTTCCGGCATCAGTTATGAGCGCCAGATTTTTTCCACTTCTTATTTCTCCGATTATAAGATCTAGTTTTGGAACCGGTTTTATACTGTTGCCTTTTTTGAAATTCTGATAGAAAGACATCGTCTGGGTCGATATTTCAAAATGATCCAAAAGCTTCTGCGATGTCCGCGTGTCTTCGCATACGATAAGATTGACAGTCTTCAATGTTTCAACCGCCCGATAAGTCATATCAGAAAGATTCCCGATCGGTGTCGCTACAATATATAATTTTCCTTTTTCCATATTTTTATTCGTTTTTATTCATTATATCAGAAATAAAAAGACTGATGGCCGTTGCCGCCGGCACAGAAATTATCGCTCCCAAAACTCCCGCTAGCTTGAAACCGATAAGGATAGCCACAATTGTCGCCACCGGATTAAGTCCCACCGCTTTTTTCATTACTTGAGGAACGATAATATGCGATTCCACTTGTTGGGCAATAATATAGACCAAAAGAGCAAGCAAACCTGTTACCGGGGAAATGAAAAAGCCGAGTACCACGCCGGGAATTGCCGCCGCAACCGGACCGACGTAAGGAATTATTTCCAAAATTCCAGCTAAAATTGCCAAGACAAGAGCATAAGGAATACCAATAGCTGAAAGTCCGATGAAATCAAGAATAAATATAAAAACCATCAGGAAAAGTTGTCCCCCCATCCATTTGCCAATCTTTTTTTCCACTCTGTCGGTAAAATTAGAGGCATATTCCTTCTTTTTGTCCGGTGTAATTGAAACGATAAATTTTTTTATTCCATCTTCCTTCATTACCATATAGAAAGCTAAAGAAAAAACCACCACCGTTGATATGAATCCGGAAAATACTCCAATGGTTTTTGAAAAAATATTCTGGGAAATACTGGAAAAACTTACCACGATTCCGCCCACTATTTTCGCTATGGCATCGTTAATATTTTCTGATCGAAATATTATATCGGAAAAACTTGAATTAAAATCAATGGACTCGAAATATTGTGAAGAATTTTGAGAGAAATCTTTAAGCTGTTCCGTAAGTGGTGGGATCAAAAAAGATATTATTATTCCAATAATCAAAAATAGGATGACATAGATTATTGAAGCTCCAACAGATCGCGGAATTTTTTTCTTTTGAAACCAATCAACGGCTGGATCAATGGAAGCTGCAATAATAAGAGCCAGAAAAAGCAAAACAATTATATCCCTGACAAGATATAAAAACCAAAAGCCCAAAAGAATAAGAATGGTTTTGAATATGAAATTTGTCGATATTTCGACTTTTGCATTTGACATATATTTGCACTGGATTAAAAATCGTTTTTAGTCTTCGATTTTCTCCAGCAATTTTTCAAATTTCTTTCCGTCTTTGTACGGTCCGACTATAGCCAGATTGAGCTTATCTTTTTGAAAGACTTCCTCAGCCACTCTCAACACATCTTCGATTTTAACTTTGTCTATTTTTTCAAACAATTCTTTTTGCAACATTATTTTTCCCTTTTCAACTTCCTGACTGACAAGAAACATCGCCATTTCATCAGATGACTCCAACCCCATTATTGAATGACCTTTGATATAATCCTTAGCTTTTTGAAGCTCGCTCTCGCTGAATTTTTCTTTAGCAACTTTTTTATATTCAGCTATTATAGTTTCAATAGCTAATTCAAGATTTTTATGTTCTACTCCGGCTTGCGTCGCAATATATCCGCAATCTCTGAAAAGTTCAGTGCCAGTTTTGACATAATAAGCCAATCCTCTTTTTTCCCGAACTTCGATGAAAAGCCGGCTTGACATATTGCCTCCAAGAATAATCGAGAGCAAAGAAAGAGCAAAACGTTTTTCATTATTAAAATCAAAAGCGCGCGCTCCAAGTATCAAATGAGTTTGGTCGGTTTTTTTATATTTTATACTGACAGCTGGTTTTTTTTGATTTTCTTTGACTCTTTTAATCTCTGGCTTTTTCCCCGATTCCATTTTTTTAAAATAATTTTCAATATCCTTAATGGCTTTTTTCTCATTAAACTTTCCCGCCACGCATACTACTGTGTCATTAGCCAGATAAAATTTATTCATATATCTCAAAAAATCTTTTCGCTTAAAAGAAGAGATCGTTTCTTTGTATCCGATAATATCACGCCCTAAATTATTATTTGGATAAAGCATTCTTTCAAAAAAATCACCGATAGATCTTGTCGGAGTGTCTTCATACATATTGAGTTCCTGGAGAATGGTTCCTTTTTCTTTTTCAATTTCTTTTTCTTCAATTTTCGAATTTAAATACATATCAGAAATTACATCCAGCGCAATGCCGATATGTTTCGAATCAACTTTGGCATAATAGCCGGTCGTGTCCTTTGATGTAAAAGCATTAAACTCACCACCAATCGAATCAAGTGTTTCAGAAATCATAAGCGTCGTTGGTCTTTTTTCCGTTCCCTTAAAAAGCATATGCTCAATAAAATGTGAAAGTCCCGCTTCCTTTTCCGATTCATAACGACTACCCACTCCGACCATCATAACCACTGTTACGGTTTTTGTTCCTTCCATCGGAGAAGTGATAATTCTAAGACCGTTTTTCAATGTTGTTTTTTTCAGCTTCATAGATTGTTTTAAATTTTTTAAAGCTTCTTATTTCTTTCTGTTCCGACTTACGCGAATCAGTCCGCCGAAAGGAATTATTTCAATTCCTTTCTTTTCCAATTCATCCAAAAAAAGATTCATCCCCAGTGAATCTGAAGAAATATGTCCAGCAATTACTACATTAATATGTGCCGCTTCCGCTTCTTTCCTGTGATCCTCGCTCATATGCATCCCGACAATTGTTCCAACTCCGACATTAGCCATCGCTCCATAAATTTCTTTCGACCCTTCCGTTCCTCCGGCCATTTCTGAAACCACAACTCTTCCGGCTCTGTTTTTTTGTTCTCCCGCAAAAAGGACCGGACCAGCGCCCTGTCTTTTAGCTTCCTTATATTCAGGAATATTATTTAAGATATCCAAAACTTCTCCGACATATCTAGGTTTATTTTTTTCAATTTCTTTGGTAACAAACTGCGCCACCAAATTATCAGCCGGAGTATGAATATTCATCAAATTTACTTTGAGTAATTTGGCCGCGTTCACCGTTTCATAATGATTGACCGGATTAAGACCGCGAGCCACTTCAGAAATCCTCTTATGAATCATTTTTTCCGCCATAGTCACCGGCACGCCAATCTTTTCCATCACATCAATCTGAAGATCCATCACGCCGTCGAGTCCGGCCAAAGCCAGTCCGACCGGATGATGATTAATAACCAAATCCGCTCCAAGCTCGCGCGCCAATATCAAGCCTCCGGCTGAAATATCGATTCCGGACAAAGCTTTTTTTATCTTTTTTGCACCATTGTCATTATGGATACGGGAATCGGAATAAGGATTAGTCAGTCGTTCCTTGTCAAAACATTCCTTTTCTTCTTTGGACAAATTTTCATATTCATCCTTTTTACGCCTAAGGTATTCGTTTATTTCTTTTTTCGTCCGAAAATCGTTCTTTATTCCCATTTCTATGGCCAATTCGTATATTTCCCTGATTGTCATATCGCTTCAATTTTTAGTTATTATGTCAATATAAAATTATCATATTATCCCCTTATTTACAAGAAAAAGGCGGATTTTGCCTAGAAGGCAAAATCCGCCGGAAAATATCCCTCACAAACTAATTCAACTTCTCCTGAAAATATTTTTTTAGATCAGTAATTTTCACTCTGTCTTGCTTCATCGTGTCACGGTCACGCACTGTCACCGCCTGATCATTCAATGTCTCAAAATCGACTGTCACGCAATACGGCGTCCCAATCTCATCTTGCCGGCGATAGCGCTTGCCTATTGATTGCGTCTCGTCATATTCGCACATAAAATCCGCCTTGAAATTATCCCAAATTTCTTTGGAAACTTTTTGCAAATCTTCTTTTTTCGAGAGTGGCAAGATAGCAATTTTTATCGGAGCCAATCTTTTATCAAGTTTCAAAACTACGCGCGTCTCACCTTTCACTTCTTCTTCGGTATAAGCATTATCAATAAACATCAAAAATAGTCGCCCTAGTCCGACTGATGTTTCCATTATGTGAGGAATAAATCTTTCATTTTTTTCCTGATCGAAATAACTCAGATCAACCCCGCTTTGTTTCATATGCTGGGACAGATCCCAATCGCCCCGAGCGTGAATCCCTTCGACTTCCTTGAAACCTCCCAACGTTTTGAAATTAAATTCTATATCGTAAGCCTCAGAAGCATAGTGCGCCAATTTTTCGTGCTTATACCATTTTATATTTTCTTCCTTGATTCCATATTCAAGATACCATTTCCATCTTTCTTTTTTCCACATCGCATATTTTTCCCCCATCATTTCCGGTCGCAAGAAATATTGCATCTCCATCTGTTCAAACTCACGCGTTCGGAAAATAAACTGACGAGCCACAAT
>CAYOTC010000021.1:0-15049 GCA_964406815.1 uncultured Bdellovibrionales bacterium | reverse complement strand
TTGGCACTGAAAAACTCCGGGTCAATGGTAGCGTTTATGTCGATACCAGCATTATCGTCAACGGAACAACGCTTAATGTTCCTGACTATGTCTTTGAACCGGAATATCAACTGCGTCCAATAAAAGAATTGGAAGAATTCATCAGTTCCAACAGGCATCTCCCGGGCGTTGCTTCTATGGATGAAATCAAAGAATATGGTCTCGATTACAACACGATGATGCTTTCAATTTTGGAAAAGACCGAGGAGAACACACTGTATATTATTGATAATTACAAAAAAATCAGCGCCTTGGAAATGAGCGATGAAAATCAGATTACCAATATCAGTGATTTGAAGCTCGCGACCGATTCCAGTGTTTCTACGATTTCCGAACTCAAATTTTCCGTTGACGCGAATTTTATTACGATAAACAAAGCAATGAGTGGAATTTCTTCGAGACTAGATAGTTCAGAGGAAACAATTTCTGATTATGAAGAAAGGCTTAGTAAATTGGAAGATTTGGAATTAGAAAAACAGATGGCATTTATTCAAGGTAAGGCTGATACTATCATTAATTTTGCTAATGCACTTAATTTTGAAGACCTTGATGGAAATATTAAGATGTCTTTTGCCGGAAAATTTGAAATGGAAGGAATTGAAACCGGAAATATAACCATAAAAACCATAGACGAAGATGCTAAAACGATTGGCACAGCTACAATAGAAGGAGTTGAAAAGGATGAGAATGGTGATGCGATAATAGACGAAGCTACGGGCAATAATGGAAAGAGCGTAACGATAAAGACTAAGGCTCTCACTGAAAATTCTAAGATTTTTGTAACATCAAAAAATGTTACCAGCCAACCTTTGGCAGTGACAAACAGGAAAGACGGAGAAAGTTTTGATGTTGAAATCGAAAATGCCTTAGATGAGGATGACAGTATAAGTTTCGATTGGTGGATAGTGGAAGCGGAGGATGCAGAATAAAAAACCTCACCCCCCTAGCCTCCTGCCTACCGGCAAGCAGGCTCTCCTGATTACATGAGAGGGGGAATATATACCCCCTTCTCCTTACTAAGGAGAAGGTGTCTGAAAGACGGATGAGGTGAATTAGAAGTTAATATTTTCCCATACTTTTTATTCAGTAAAGGAAAAGAAGAGAAATAATTTTTTTTTGATTATGTTTGGAATTATCAATGATCTTAATCTGAAAAAACAATCCCGCGAATTAGGATTAAACGTCTGGCAGACACCAGGCTTTCTTTTGCTTATGATGGGAGTCATTGCCAGCGCCGCAATGATAGCGACTTATTTTATTTCAAAAAAAAACGAAAGTCCGGAAGTGATTATTCTGGTGGAGTGCGGAATGGCGGTGGTGGTTTTAGTGATGGGGACATTGGTCGTGAGTATCGTTGAACAGATCGTCAATATCAATAAGATAAAAAGCGAATTTGTCTCGGTCGCTTCTCATCAGCTCAGGACTCCGCTTTCTGCCATCCGTTGGGAAACAGAGTTGCTTCTTTCCAAATTCAAAACCGGTCTCAGTGAAAAACAATTGAGAAATATTGAAAATATAAACCAATTGAGTTCCCGAATGGCGCGTCTGGTGAGCGATCTTTTGGATGTGGCGAGAATCGATCAGCGGAGATTATTTTTGAAGAAAACTCCTGTTGATATGATTTCTGCTACGCAAGAAGTTGTGGATGAATTAATGCCGGAGATAAAAGTTCGTCATATTGAGCTTATTTTAAATTTTAAGAAGAATATGCCGAAAGTCATGGCCGACGAGGAAAGACTCAAGATGGTGGTGGAAAATCTTCTTGGAAACGCGATAAAATATTCTATGACGAAAGGAAAAGTAGAAATAAAAATTTCAAAAATCGGCAATTACGCCAATTTCAGCATTAAGGACAACGGAGTGGGCATACCGCAAGAGCAGCACGGACGAGTCTTTGAAAAATTTTTCCGTTCTGACAATATCGTTAAATATCAAACCGAAGGAACGGGACTGGGTCTCTATATCGCCAAAAATATCGTTGAACAGATGGGCGGAAATATTTGGTTTGAATCGGTGGAGAATCTAGGGTCGATTTTTAGTTTCACTGTTCCTTTGAAAAGAAGCAGAAGAAGAGATTGAAAAATAAAATAATTAAGGAGGAAAATTCAGATTGATTGCATAATTGGTTTAATTAAAAAATATGAAAAAAATACTCATCGTGGAGGATGAAATGACCCTTCACAAAGCACTAGTGGAATATCTTGAGGAGGAAAATTTTCACGTGATAAATGCCTATGATGGCGAAGCGGGGATTTCTGCGGCGAAAGATAAGAAACCGGATCTGATACTTTTGGATATAATTTTGCCGAAAAAAGACGGATACGAGGTTCTCACCGAACTAAAAAGTGATGAGTCCACAAAAAAAATTCCGGTAATTCTTCTTACTAATCTTGGAAGCACGGAAGATATTCAAAAGGCTTTTGAAAAAGGAGCGACAACCTATCTTATCAAATCGGATTATAAACTGGAAGATGTGGTGAGAAAAATAAAAGAAACGCTCAAGATGGAATAAATGTATGTCATGCTGAACTAGTTTCAGCATCTGAGATTCCAGATCAAGTCCGGAATGACAAAGAAAAAAATAATTAAAAAATAATTCTTGTGAGGATTGATAATGAACAACTGAAAAATTTCATCAAAGATGCAGAGTTAGTGAAAGACGCTGAATTGGATGAATCGCTAAAAGAAGCCGAGGAAAAGAAGAAGCCCCTCGGCGATATTTTGGTGGAAAAAAAATTGATCGATGAAATGCGTCTTCGCAAATTATACGCTTATATTCTCGGAATTCCTTTTGTTGATTTGCAAAAAGAAATCATTCCACCGGAAATTTTGCAGATAATTCCTGAACCGATTGCCAAGAAATATAAGATAGTCGCTTATTCAAGAAATGGCACGGAACTTAAGATTGCGATGCTTAATCCGGAAGATATTCAGACAATCGATTTTATCCATAAGAAAACCGGGCTTAAGATAATAACCTGCATCACTTCGGAAGAAAGCATTGATTCGGTTCTGAAACAATATAGTAAAAGTCTTAAGGCGGAATTCGGCGACATAATCGATACTAATTCAGCGGAAGTGGCGGAAGAAGAAACAGAGGAAGATTTGGAAGAAATCGCGCGTGGGATTCCGGTTATCCGGATAGTCGATACTCTCATCAAACACGCCATTCTCCAAGGAGCTTCCGATATCCATATTGAACCGGACGAAAAAGAGGTGCGGGTCAGATATCGTATCGACGGAATTTTGCACGAAGCTATGACTCTTCCCAAGCAAATCAAGGATGGGATAATTGCTCGCATAAAAGTTCTTTCAAACTTGAAACTTGACGAACATCGCGTTCCGCAAGACGGACGTTTTAAGATAGAAAAAGACGGAATCAAGATGTCTTTCCGGGTAAGTATTCTGCCGATATTCGATGGAGAGAAGATAGTTATGCGTCTTTTGGATGAATCTTCTAAAGGTCTTACTTTGGAAAAAATGGGACTTATCGGAAATGCTTTGGAAATAATCCATCGTGAAATAAAAAAACCGAACGGAATGATATTGGTAACCGGGCCGACCGGATCGGGAAAAACTACGACACTCTATACCGTGATGGATATCCTGAATACTCCGGATGTGAATATAAGCACCGTGGAAGATCCGGTTGAGTATCGGATGCCACGCATCAACCAAACGCAGATATATCCGAAAGTCGGACTGACTTTTGCGGCGGGACTCCGGTCGCTTCTCCGTCAAGATCCGGACATAATAATGGTTGGAGAAATCCGTGACAACGAAACGATGGAAATGGCAATTCATGCGGCGATGACCGGACATCTTGTCCTTTCGACTCTGCACACCAACTCAGCTGCCGGCACTATTCCAAGACTTTTAGATATGGGAGCGGAATCTTTTCTTCTGGCTTCGACGGTTAATGTGATAATTGCCCAGCGTTTGGTGAGAAAAGTTTGTTCTGATTGCAAAACTGAATATAAGCTTAGCGACAAAGAACTGGCTTCTCTTAAAGACAGTTATGATATGGATGCGATATTGGAAATTCTCAAAAAAGCTGAATTTATGAAAGGATTGATAAAACCGAAAGACGGATGGGAGGATTTGACATTTTATAAACCCAAAGGTTGCGAGCAATGCACTGGAGGTTATCGCGGACGTAATGGTATTTATGAAGTAATGGAAATTGATGAGGATATAAGGAAAATGATTTCTCAAAAGGCGACTTCGGAAGAGTTGGAGAAAAAATCTCGTGGGAAAGGAATGCTTACTATGATAGAAGACGGATTTGCCAAAGCGATTCAGGGGATTACCAGTATCGAAGAAATAATCAGGGTTACGAAAGAATGATTATTATGTATCATATAAACATATAGCATATAGCATATAACATGTAACACATAAGAAATACAAGCAAGTACGCATAAAACAAAAATATGAAAGTATTATATACGGCTAAAAATTATTCCGGCCAAACGAAGAGTGGAGAGATGGATGTTAAAGACGAAAGAGATTTAGCGGTCCAGCTTAGGAATGATGGCTTCATTCTCACATCTTTCAAAAAATTGGAAGAGGACAAGCCGAATAAGATTAGTGTAAAATTCCTCGATCAGTTTTTCGGAATATCTCTCAAGGATAAACTTATGTTCACTCAGAATATGAGTGTTATGATATCTTCCGGACTGCCGATTTCCCGGGCGGTTAAAAATATTTCCGAACAATCAAGCAATAAAAGGCTCAAGGAAATAATGGGTAAAGTTTTCGATGATTTGCAAGCAGGTATGACTTTCGCTGACAGTTTGGGAAAATTTCCCGCTGTTTTTAACGAACTTTTTGTCAATATGATCAGAGTGGGGGAATCGAGTGGAAATTTGGAGGAAATATTGGAAATTCTGACTGTTCAGTTGGAAAAAGAGCATGACTTAAAAAGTAAGATTAAAGGTGCGATGACTTATCCGGCAGTGATTGTCGTTGTTATGATTGGTATTGCGATCATAATGCTTACTTATATTTTGCCGAAACTTATGTCGGTTTTTTCTGATATGGATGTTGAACTTCCGGCATCAACAAAAGTTATAATCGGAATCAGCGATCTTTTGCGTTCTAACCCGATTGCCATTGGAATCGGGATGATGGTCTTTGTTTTTATTGTTCAGTGGATGCTTAAAACTCCTTCTGGAAAAAAAACACTCAGTTTTATAATGATAAAAATCCCGTTAATTAAAAAAATAGTCGTTGAAGTCAACTGTGCCAGATTTGCCAGAATATACAGTTCATTGCTTCGAAGCGGTGTTTCTGCTATTGAATCTTTGCGGATACTTTCTAATACTCTCACCAATCATTATTTTAAAAATGTGATGTTGGAAGCTTTGGATGAAGTGCAAAAGGGAGTTAATTTCAGTAAGGTCATAAAAAGAAATTCTAATATTTTTCCAGTGCTTGTTTCCCAGATGATGGAAGTCGGAGAAGAAACGGGAAAAACAGAAACAGTTCTTTTGAAATTAGCTGAGTTCTATGAGGAGGACATTGATCAAATTTCAAAAAATATGTCTTCCATTATTGAACCTTTTTTGATGGTGCTTATTGGAGGGGGAGTGGGATTTTTTGCCGTATCAATGCTACAGCCGATGTATGGGCTGATGGAAAATATAAAATAAAGAATTAGATTACAAATTACAATCAGATAAAAAATGAGAATAGAAATAAGAAAAACAATTTCCGGAACAACTATCATTGAGGCCCTGACTCTTCTTTTTATTTTTTCTGTAATAACTCTCACATTTTATCGCGTTTTTACAGTCGGTTCGACTCATATAATTGATTCAAAAAACCGGCTTGGAGCAGTGGCTTTATTAGGGGAAAAAATGGAAATAATCAGAAATCTTAATTATGATCAAATTGGAACGGATACTGGAACGGTGAGTGGAGATATTCCAGAAGAAGAGGATGTTACGGCGAATGGACGGACATATCACGTAACAACGCTGGTTGATTATATTCAAGATTCATATGATGGCGTTTTCCCGTCCGATGTGGCTTTTAATGATTATAAGAAGGTTGAAGTGATTGTTTCTTGGGGAAGTTCTGTGGGATCGGGAGAAGTGAGTGAATCTTCTTTTTTTGTTCCGGACGGTTTGGAAGTGGCTGATCCTAACAGCGGAATACTTGTGGTAAATGTTATAAGCGATCAGGATGGCGGAGCGGGAGTTTCCGGCGCTAGTGTCCATATAGTCAATAGTGAAACCGGTCTTGATACAACCAGAACAACCGATAGTGATGGCAATGTGTTTTTTATGGGAGATCGGGTAACCAATTCTATTCAGAAATATCAGATAACTGTGACCAAATCAGGCTATGAAACAGTAGCAACTATGAATCCCTATCCGACAACATCTTATAACCCGACTTTTGTTCATGCTTCAGTAGTTCTTGGATCAGTTAATGTTTTTAGCATCATCCAGAATGAATTGGCGGATCTTACCATAGAAACTGTTGATTATCTTGATCAGCCGGTAGAAAATATCGCTTTCAACCTTTCAGGCGGAAAGCAGCTTGGCACGGAAGTTTATGACGCGGAAGACCCAACGCCAAACGGACCTATATATGATTTTGATGAAGATGATAGTACGGACGGAAACGGGGAGAAGCAATATTTAGGAATAAGTCCGGGGACATACGCTTTTACTCTTGACTCTTCGGTAACCGATTACGAAATTATTCGAAATAGTGTCGCTTCTCCTTTTGCTTTGTCATCTGATCCGGCGATGGAGTATAAAATAATTTTGGCCGATAAAGACGTTGCTTCTCTTTTGGTAAGAATAACAAATTCTACTAGTGGATTGCCTATTTCCGGCGCTCAAGTCAGGATTTCCAACAGCGGATTGGGATATGACACTACAATTTCCAGCGAATATAATGGTTCAGCATTTTTTCCGACAACTTCCGATCCTCTATCTCCCGAAACCTATGATTTAGAAATAACAGCCGACGGATATGAAACAAGCACTTCCACCGTTACAATAAATACAAATGAATTGAAAATAGAAAATATAGCACTGACTTCTTTATGATGAAAAATATTATAAAAAACAAAAAAGGATTAACTCTAGTTGAAACACTGGTGGCTATAGGAATTTTTTCCATTGGCATTACCGGTTTTAGCATGCTTTTTGTCAATGCCTGGAAAACGAATCATTATACTTTTGAAATGGGGCAATCATCTTCGGCAGTTTCAGTCGGACTCAATAGGATGGTAAGCTATCTTCGTGGGATAAGACAAAGTGATAATGGGGCTTACCCGGTTGTTTTGGCTGATGATTATGAATTAACTGTTTATGCTGATTATGACCGGGATAATGTGACGGAAAGACTGCATTTTTATTACAATGACGGAACTGTTTATATGGGAATACGCGAGCCTAGCGGAACTATGCCAAAAACTTATGCTTCGGGAGATGAAACAACGCAAGTTATTGCCAGTCATATAGTCAATGATGAATCTGAGCCTATTTTTTATTACTATAACAATAATTATCCGATTGATACGGTTAATAATCCTGTTCCTACTCCGGCTAACGTGGCTGAGTTGAGACTTATGGAGATTAATTTGAAAATAAATATTGATTTGAATCGGGCCCCTGATAATATAGAAATGCGATCTTTTGTAAGATTTAGAAATTTGGCGGATTAAAAAGATATAAATCAAAAATATGGATAAATTGAAAAATAAAAATGGATCCGTTCTGGCTTATGCATTGGTGATAACATTTGTTGTTCTTATTATTACCACTTCAATGTTGACTTATATCACTTCGCAAATAAAATTTGCTTCGCATCAAAAAGAAAAGGAGGGAGCTTTTCAAGTTGCGGAAGCCGGAATACATTTTTACAGATGGTATTTGGCTCATGCTACCAGTGGAAAAACCGCTCAACAGATTGCGGATTTCTGGAGCGGGGAAGATGTGATTGGAAAAACTTCATATACTCACGATTATAACGGAATTGGTGAATACACCATTGATCTCGTGGAAGCGCCTAGTCCAAGCTCGACAATAGTCATAGTTAAATCAGTCGGTTCAACCTATAAAGAACCTAATTTAAAAAGAACCGTTCAAGTTCGTCTGCGGCGGCCATCTTGGAGCGAGTTCGTTTTTCTTTCCAACAGTTTTATGAATTTTGGGAGTGAAGCGGAAGTTTATGGAAAAGTCCATTCGAATACCGGAATCCGTTTTGATGGCATTGCTCATAATATGGTCAGTTCATTGGTCGCCAGATTTGATGATCCAACTTATGGAGGCAATAGGCAAGAATTCGGAGTTCATACAACCGTCAATCCAGCTGATCCGGGCGCTCCTAGTTATCCTTGGGCAAGTGGAACAGTTCCAAATAGGCCGGATGTTTTTATGGGTGGACGGTCGTTTCCTGTTTCTGAAGTGAATTTTTCCGGAGTAACGACGGATTTTTCGAATATGAAAAGCGAGGCTCAGGCTGGACGTGGACGTTATTTTGATAATTCCGGTTCTGGAAGAAAAATTCTTCTTAAAACTGACGGAACATATGATGTATGCACAGTGAATTCATATAATAACAATACAAAAGCCATTGGGAGTTATTTGGGTATTATTACCTATGCATCGGGTTCTTATGCCGGAACAAATGGAAATTCCTGCTCGACTTCATCGTGTTGTTCGGGAACTTCTTGTCCATATATTCAATCTAGCAGGCCTGCCAGGGGAAGGTGCGTTACAAAAACAAATTATAATATAATAAATGACGGCGTAATTTTTATTGAAGATAATGCTTGGGTGGATGGTTCTATTAATAACAAAAGAGTGACAATTGCGGCTGCCAATATTTCCGGGGGCTCTCCCGCTGATATTTATATCGGAACAGAAAGCACTAATCTAAGAGTAGCTTCTTTTGATTGTAATAATATGATAGGGCTTGTTGCTCAGCAGGACGTGCGAGTCTTGGGAAGCTGCAACGATGATTATATTGTTGACGCGGCTTTGCTTTCTCAAACCGGAACAGTCGGAATAAATGACAATGGATTTAGTGGAAAAAATACGCTGACTTTTAATGGGGCGATTGCTTCCTATCTCCAGCCGTATTTCCAGCATGGTAACAGCGGATTTGCCGTTAGGTTTTATAACTTCAATAACGATCTTTTGTATTGTCCGCCACCATATTTTCCGACCGGCACAGAATATTTCATTGATCTTTGGGAGGAAAAATAATTTTTTTCGGTTACCAAAAATTTTGTAAATGTTGTATACTGGAGTAGGAAATAGTATTTTCGTTTTTCTAAAAAAAATTATGAGTTTTTTCAATAAGGAAATATTCAGTTTTAAAGAAAAATATTTTGGAATTGACCTTAGTGATCTTTCTATTAAGGTTATTGAGTTTGAGAAAGACGGTAATTTTGATAGAATACGCAGTTATTTTTCTTTGGATATTCCTCAAGGAATCATAGAAGAAGGAAACATAAATGACAAACAAAAAGTTGTTGAAGCTATAAAATCAGCCGTTAAAGAAGCTGGTCCCAAAAAAATAAGCACTAAAAATGTCATTTGTTCTTTGCCTGAGTCAAAGGTTTTTTTGCGTAAAATCTCCATTCCCAAGATGAATAATGAAGAGATTGGGGAAGCGATAAAATGGGAGATAGAAGCCAGCATTCCTTTGGCAGTGGATCAAGTTTACTATGATTGGCAACTTATAGACGAAGAAAACGGGAAGGATAATATTTTGACTGTAGCTATTTCTAGAGGAATTATTGATGATGTTGTTGAAGTTTTAGAGGGGGCAGGTTTAAAAGTCCTAAGTCTTGAAGTTGAATCAGTAGCAACAGCCAGAAGTCTCATTTCAACAAAATCAGAAAAAAAAGAAGTTTCTCTTATTGTTGATTTTGGAGCTAAAAAGACGAGTTTTATAATTACTGAAGGATGCGTTCCTTATTTTACTTCCAGCATCCCATTTTCCTCAGAAGGAATCACTGATATAATCTCCAAAGAATTAGGGATTCCATTTGTTGATGCTGAAAGACAGAAAATAAATTATGGAGTAGGTTATTCACAAGAGAATATACCAATTTTTAATGCTGTAAAGCCATATCTCGAAAATCTTTCAGTTGAAATAGAAAGATCGATAGATTTTTATAGAAGTATTGATAAGAATGCGTTTGAAATAAAAAAAGTTATTTTGTGCGGGGGGGGATCAAATCTTAAAGGGCTGACAGCTTATCTTGTAAAAAGGCTTCGTCAGGAAGTATTTTTAGGTGATCCTTGGATAAATCTTGATTTTGGAAATGATTTGCCAATAATAAGCAAAGAGATATCATCTCAATTTTCCACAGCAGTGGGATTAGCGATGAAGAGAAATAATTTATGGAAATAAATCTAAATCTTTTGCCACAACAAAAAAAAGAGGAGGCTGCCTTAACCAGATATTTTAAAATAGCTCTTGGGTGGGAATTTGTTTTTTCTTTAATAATTTTAACAACGATTGCCTTTTTGGTCGGAATATATTTTATTCTTAATTTAGATTATGGTTTTTTGTCTCGAATCCAAGCAGTCGAATTTAAGAAAGACCAATACAAAGCAATGGATGAATATGGCAATAAATTTAAGAAAATAAATTCGCGGATGGCTCTTGTTGGTAAGATAAAAAATGAACAGTTGTATTGGTCGGAATTGTTTCTTCGCCTCAGCCAGTTGTCCGGTCCGGGTATAAATTTAAGCGCAGTGACTAACAAGGATTTTGCTGTTTTTCTTGTAGGAAAAGCTTCCAATCGGGATACTCTGCTTGATTTTAAAGGAAAATTAGAAGGGGATGAATGTTTTGAAAAAGTAAACTTGCCGCTTTCTGACCTTGTTGCTAAGGAGGATATAGATTTTCAGATAGATCTAAAAATAAAAACCGATTGTTTAAAGAAAACAAAATGAAAGTATTTTGGAAAAAACATAAATTTTTTATTGCAATAGCGCTCTATATCGTGATTGTTTTTGCGGTTGGATATTTGGTTAAGATTTTTCTCATTGATAAAATTATAGAAAAATCGGACAAAATTCAAGAAATGAATATAGATAGTCAGTTGAGCAGAGATAAAATAAGCAAAATTCCCGAAATGGAAAATGCTAATGAGGAATATGAAAGAAATAAAGAAACTCTCAATATGGTGATTGTTCCTTCTGGAGAAGTGGAATTTATAAGAAATCTAGAATTTTTAGCGGAAAATACTCGTAATAAAATAAGTCTTGAAATAGAAGATGTTCAGGATAGTTCCAAGGCAAAAGCAAAAACTACAAAAAAGAAAAAGGATGAAGAAAAAGGAATTTTTGATTTGCTAACCTACGACAAATATTTAAAAATAAAAGTAACCCTTGAAGGGGATTATGCCGGGCTGGTTGATTTCATAAGTAAATTGGAAAATTTTAAATATTATGTGAATGTAGTTTCAATAGATGCTAAAAAAGAAATAGTGGGAAATAGCAATGAAAGGAATGGGAATATTTTCTCCCCAGATAATTCTAAGGAGGAAAAAGCTCTGCCGGAATATGCTGAAATAATAAGAACAAAAATGGAAATTATAGTTTATAAAGAAGAATAAAATGCAAATATTGAATAAAAAAAGAAGAAGAAAAATTAATCCTAAGGAATTTTTTCGGAAGATATTTTGTTTTATCGGTCGAAAAATAGGTTGGGTAGCTTTTATTTTTTTCCTGTTGGCGGCTTCTTTTTGCGTTTATATTTGGTATAGCTATGTTTATGATTCACAGTGGAGCGAGGTGCGAAAACAGGAATATATAAATTCAAAAGATAAGGATGTGACTTTCGATCTTGTCAAGTTTCATGAAATAGTTGGAGAAAGTGAAAATCGCAAGCAAGAATATTCCAAAGAATCGGATCAAATTAATGATATTTTTCGTTTAAAAAAATAATTTTTACTTATTTATAAAATAAAAAAATCCAGTCTCAAGCTGGATTTTTTCTTTGGTGCCTCCTAAAGGACTCGAACCTTTAACCTTCTGGTCTTTTTATTTTCCATTAGTGCTCCCGTCAGGACTCGAACCCAAAATTCTTGGTCCGAAGCCAAGCGTGATATCCATTTCACCACGAGAGCATATGTATTCTCAAAAAGACTAGACGCTCCCCGTCCGCACGTTTACGTAAAGCGTTACGGGCGGATATCCATTGAGCTAAAGAGGCGTTTTTTATGGGTGGCTACTGGGAATCGAACCCAGGCCAGCGGTGCCACAAACCGCTGTTCTACCGTTAAACTATAGCCACCATAAGTAACAAAGGAAATGGTAGCATATAAGGCCGATTATTTCAACTGTCCGGATTGTCTATTTACATAATTATGTTTATATGCTAGAAAATATAAAAATAATTAAATTAGAAAATATTATGAGAATACTGATAGTTGAAGAAAATAAAAATTTGGGGGCTATTTTGAGGGCCAGTTTTGAGAGGGAGAATTTTATTGTTGATTTATCGGATAATTATGAAAATGGAGCTTATCTGGGAAGAATTAATGAATATGATGCTATTATAATTGATTCCAGCCCAGAACAATTTGAAGCGCAAAATGTTTGTCGGCGGATAAGAGATAAAAAATCATTTGTCCCAATAATTATTCTTTCTTCAGCACTTGGGATAAAAGACAAAATAAACTTTTTTAATATTGGAGCAGACGATTGTCTCATTAAGCCGTTTTCTTTTCAAGAAATTTTGGCCAGAGCCCAATCAATCCTTAAAAGACCTAGGGAGATAATTTCAGGAAATAAATTGGAAATAGGAAATATGTTTATCGACAGAAAAAAACATCAAATTAAATGTTGTGGGAAAGAATTGGTTTTATCCAGAAAAGAATTTATACTCCTATCACTTCTTTTGGAAAAAAATGGGGAAGTTGTTTCACGCAGTGAAATGTTGGAAAATGTTTGGGAGGGAGATGTTGATCCGTTTTCCAACACAATTGAAACTCACATTGCTTCCATTCGGAGAAAGATAGAAAAAAACGGGGGAGGGAAAATAATAAAAACTATTTCCGGAGTAGGTTATAAAATTGAAGCTTAGTTTTATTATAAAAAGCAAAACTCCACCTGAAGTGGAGTTTTTTTGTGCGCCCACCAGGAAATCTCACATCGTCCCGCCGTTTTTCCGACCCCTTTCCTAGTTCGAATCCTAAAACATACAAAAATCCGCTTCTAGCGGATTTCTTTGTGCGCCCACCAGGATTCGAACCTGGGACCGTTTGCTTAAGAGGCAACTGCTCTACCAACTGAGCTATGGGCGCAAAATATTTAATATGAATCACATAGTATAATATTTAGGAATTGATTGGATTACGATTGTTATGTGATTTATGGTATATGTTATATGATTTGTGCGCTGGGCAGGAATCGAACCTGCGACCAATAGCTTAGAAGGCTACTGCTCTATCCACTGAGCTACCAGCGCATTACCGATTTGCTTCTATTTTTAATAAAACAATAATTTTAAATAAAAATTGCCTGATTGGCAACGAGCCAATAATAACAAAAATATCTCCAAAAGTCAATCTTTTCTAGAATTAATTTATATTGTGATCTTTCTTGTATTGCTTCCATTCTCTCTCAGACCAATTTTTCGGTTTTTTGGTAAGAAGATTTGCTTCTATTGTCGGGTGAGGGTATTTGTTGGGAGAATCATAATTGCTTTTGAATATATCTTCGCGAATCAAGATTCCTTCTTTGTCCATTATTTGTTGGGTGAAAGTTGTTTTCATCGAACCGTCAGAATTTTTTTCATATATAGTCGGACCAATAACGTTCACTTTTCTTCCGTCGTTTGTCCCGTAAAAAGAAAAGATAAGTTCAGTGCCTTCTATTTTTGTTTGAATCAAGATGTGTCCGGGGGTATCGTTTTTAAATCTCAGATCCGGTTTGGGTATATAAACTGTCGCGTCCATTCCTTGAGGATTATAATATTGAACAGGATAAGCGTGATTTCTTCGGGCGGTTATTTCCAATCCGCTGTATATCGCTGCGCGAAAAGCGGTTGTTGATACTTGGCAGATTCCACCGCCGAATTCCGGTTCGGTTTTATCTTTTTTAATGACCAATTCCGGAAGATAGCCATGCTCGCCATCGACTTCTCCGAGTGTTTTTACGAAAGAAAATTCTTCCCCTGGCTTTATGAGTATTCCCTCAAATCTTTTTAGCGCGACCTTAATGTTGTATACTCTATTTTTAGGAGAGCCTTTGAAATTGGAATGTCCTTCTCCAAGCAGAGTATTGATGCCAAGATCATCAATCGAGTCAATTTTTTGATTTTCCGGCTTCACTTCCAAATAAGGAAGTTTAAGATTGTTATCAGCGCTTCTGTCTTTGAGATAATTCATTATAATTTCTATGCTTTTTTCTTCTTCCAGTTTCATTCCATTTTTTCCGAGAGAAAAAGTTGTAACTTTGCCATCTTCAATTTTAAATCTTGCTTCGTCTGGCAGAATGCTGGTTCTTTCAGAGAGACTTTTGATATATTCGGAAACTGCTTCTCTTTTGATGACCAAATCAGATTTTTTCCCTATGCGGTTTTTATTTTTATAGCCAAAAGATATAGAACAAATCAAAGATTTTTCATATTGGCATATATCCTGGTTTTCTATTTCAGAAAAATATTCAGGTATAATAATCAGAAAAGTTTCTTCCTTTATCCAATCCTTAATTTCCGCTTTTGGCAAAACATAATAAATTTCGCCTATTTTTAAATTAACATCTTGCGTGAGTTTTTCAATTTCTGCCAAAGAAAAACTGCCAAGACTGATTTCTTGTTGGGCTTGTATTTTCCCTGGAATTAAAAGGCAAAAAAATCCGAGTATTATGGATACTTTTATGAAACTTCTCATATTAACTAGGATATACTAAAAATAGTTCAAAATCAACCTTTGAAAAAAAGAAAAAAACCTCCATTTCCGGAGGTTTTTTATAACCCAGGAAACCCCGTACTCCCGAGGAGCGGGGAAAGGAGCGAC
>CAYOTC010000020.1:0-15975 GCA_964406815.1 uncultured Bdellovibrionales bacterium | reverse complement strand
AGGCTCCAGTGACATTATTGTTGATGGTGACGGAATCGGTATTGGTATATGAGTCATTATTGTTTATTGTTGAAGTTCCTTCTGGAGCGGTAGTGTCAATTCCAGCGATGGCGTTCGATAAGGAATAACTTATTCCACTAGCTGATTCGTCCGCTTTGTAACAAACTCTTTTTCCGTTATCCGCTTCGACTGTAAATGTAGTAGGGGTGTAAGTTACGAATGTCAAAGAGCTGTCACAAGTTGAGCCCGTGGTTATGGATTGAGTTAGGATTCCTTTGTCAGATGAAGCGGTAACGGTTTTTGATTGAGCCGGAGAATTATTTGGATTATTTATAGTAATAACTGGCAAAGTGGCAGTGGTAAAACTTGTTTCTGTTCCATAACCAGTTCCAGCTGAATTAGTGGCGTAAGCTCTGACGTAATATGTAGTTCCAGCAGTAAGACTTGTCATTGAACAAGTATAAGCTCCTGCTCCTCCGGTTCCGGCATTGCAGGAGTTTGTATAATTTCCGGAAGTTATTCCCCACTGGATAAACCTTCCAGGATTTTCTCCGCCAGTATCGGAAATATTAGCATTAGCAGTGGCAGAAATGCTAGTAATTTCGGTTGCAGAATTAGTTGTAATTACAGGAATTAATATGGAGGGACCAACTGTGTTTTCTACGCGAGCAAGATAAGTTAAAGAAATATCATTATAAATAACAAAACTTCCTCCAATCATTATCTTTCCGTCAGATTGAATAGCGATTGACATAATACTGCTATAGGCACCAGTACCAGGATTAAAAGATGTATCTAGCGTTCCATCTGAATTGATGCGGGCAATACGATTTCTGCCTGTGCCGTTATATGACGTAAAATTTCCTCCAATTATTATTTTTCTATCAGATTGTACAGTAAAAGTATTGATATTATTATTTGCGCCAGTGCCTGGGTCAAAAGATGTATCGAGTGTCCCGTCAGAATTAAGGCGAGCAATCCGATTTCTGGTCGTACTATTGTATGACGTAAAATTTCCTCCAATTAATATTTTTCCATCGGATTGAATGGCAATAGAATAAATAGTGCTACTTGCACCGGTGCCTGGATTAAAAGATGTATCGAGTGTCCCGTCAGAATTAAGACGAATGATACGATTTGCAGTTACACTGTTATATGTTGTAAAACCTCCTCCGATAATTATTCTACCATCAGATTGTAATGCAACAGCCAAAACAGTATTATTTGCGCCAGTGCCTGGGTCAAAAGATGTGTCTAGCGTTCCGTCGGAATTGATGCGGGCAATACGATTTCTGCCTGTACTATTATACGATGTAAAAGTACCTCCAATCATTATCTTTCCGTCAGATTGAATAGCGATTGAGTATACTGAACCGTTTGCACCAGTACCAGGATCAAAAGATGTGTCTAGTGTTCCGTCGGAATTAAGACGAGCGATATAATTTCTTCCTATGCTATTATATGAAGTAAAATCTCCTCCGATCAATATTTTCCCGTCGGACTGAATAATAATGTAACGAAGACTGCTGCTATTCAAACCAGTACCTGGATCAAAGGATGTGTCTAGAGTTCCGTCGGAATTAAGACGAGCAATATAATTTCTATTTGTTCCATTGTATTTTGTAAAATTTCCCCCAACCAATATTTTTCCGTTGGATTGAATAGCAATATGATTTATGGTAGCATTTGCACCAATACAGTAAGAATTCAAGGACCCATCGGAATTGATATAAGCCATATGGTTCTTACTTGAACCATTATATGAAGAAAAATTTCCTCCAATTAAGACTCCACCATCAGGATGAACAGCAACGGATATTATTTGACCGCTTGAACCAGTGCCTGGATCAAAAAATGAGTCTAGTGTTCCATCTGAATTGATGCGGGCAATACGATTTCTGCCTGTGCCGTTATATGACGTAAAATTTCCTCCAATGAATATTTTTCCATCGGATTGAATAGCAACGGAATTAATATCACTGCTTATTGCGCCAGTCCCAGGATCAAAAGATGTGTCTAATGAACCATTAGAATTAATGCGAGCAATGCGAACTCTAGAAATATTATTATAGGATGTAAAACTTCCACCAATGATTATTTTTCCGTCTGATTGCATTTTGATTGAATTTACGGAACCGTTTGCGCCATAGCTAGGATTAAATATTGTATCTAATGTTCCGTCAGAATTAATACTAGCAACATACCTTCTTGTGGTACCATTGTATGAGCTGAAATTTCCTCCAATCATTACCTTTCCATCAGATTGAATAGCGAGAGAATAAATAGCTCCATTCGTTCCAGTTCCAGAGTTAAAAGATGAGTCTATTGACCCATCAGAATTAAGACGAGCGATATAATTTATATTGGTGCCATTGTATGAAGTAAAATCTCCTCCAATTAATATCTTTCCGCCAGATTGAATCACAATAGAACGAATAGTAGTGTTGGTACCGGCGCCAGGATTAAATGAGGCATCTAATGATCCGTCCTGATTCAATCGAGCAATACGGTTTATCATTGTACCATTGTATGAAGTAAAATCTCCTCCGATCAATATTTTCCCGTCGGATTGAATGGCAGTAGAATAAACTACATTATTCACACTAGTGCCAGGATTAAAAGTTGTATCCAGCGATCCATTGGAATTGAGACGATAAATAAAATAATTTCCTCCGGTAATTATTTTTCCATCTGATTGAAAACTAAAAGAACGCACGTATGAACCTGTATGATTAGAACACCAAGAACCATAACCATTCAAAAAACTCACATCTAAATCTCCGTCTGCTGCTTGGACTTTTCCGGCAAAACTAAAAAATCCGGATACTAAAACAATAAAAGCCAGCGCCAAAAAATATTTTTTCGAAAACAAAAAAGAACCAGTCATAAAACTGCTCCTATTAAAAAACGACAAACCAAAACCTCTTAGTTTCTTATTTCCCTTGAACATATATGTTTGTTTTTATTTTTACAGTTTTATTCTACAACAAAATAAAACTATCTGCAAAATAAGTTATCCACAGGCAAAAAAACCAGCCCCGATTTCTCGGGACTGGTCGTTTTTCAAACTTGATACTTCGATAATCTTATAGAACGGCTTCCTTCGCAGCCTTGGCCAATCTGAATTTAACAACAGTCTTGGCAGCAATCTGGATTTTTTCTCCGGTTGCCGGATTGATTCCAACTCTAGCCTTTCTTTTGGCTTTTACCATCTTTCCGAAACCAGGAACTACGAACTCCCCGTTCTTCTTGACCTCAGTATAAGCGAGCGAGGCTAATGTATCCATAAAGGATGCTACCTCTTTTTTCGCCATACCGGTCTTCTCTGACAATGCGCTGATGATTTGTGATTTTGTCATCTTTGCCATTTTGTTTAAATTAAAAAATTATCTTACATTAATGATAGACCATTTCGGATTTCTTGCAAGCCCCTTTTTTTTAGGAAGACTCGATTTTCACTGGCTCTAATTATACTAGGATAAAAAAATAACACAAGAGCCAAAAAACCAAGACGTAAACCTCTGCTCAGATAGATTTCAATTTCATACGAATCAATTCCGACCGATATAATGTTCCAGAGTATAAATCCAATTCTCATCATTGTCTTCCCCATTATCCCGAGTTTTGATTTTTTGATCCAAAAGCCACCTGAGATACCCCGGATCGCTGGCTGCCACTTCTCCCACAAACATCCCGCTATATTTTCCGAAATTGAATTTTTTCACAAATATCGGACGGCTGGAAATTTCAATCATTTTTTCCAAAATAATCCCCTCATCGCCGAATTCTTTTGTCATAATTACATAGTAATGGGAAAAAAGTTTTTCCAAAACCCGAATATCACCGAGTGCATCATGAGCTGTCGCATCTTCAACATTGAGGTCGAAATAATATCTGAGATATTGCAGACTGTATTTTGGTATAAGCGCTTCCGGATCCATATGCTGGGCCAATTTATAGGTATCAATGATATTTTGCACTTCTATATTTTCACGCTTGAGCATCTCGGCATCAAAAGAGGCATTATGCGCTACCAAAATATGCCCTTCGGAAAAAATCCTGCTAAGATCCTTGTGCATTTTTGATCCAATAAACAGCTCCTTATTTTCTACCATTCGATTAGTTATATGTGAAACAGCCATTGCTTCTATTTCAATCGGAATCGGTGGTTTAAAAAGTGATTCGAATTCTTCTCCATTTCTTTTATAAGCCACCTGGCACAATCGACTGTCCGGACTTGTACCAGTCGTTTCCGTATCCAAAAATACCAATTTAGATTTTTCCATAATAAAAAAATTATTCTTAACTATTCTTTACCTTACCACTCTTCACTTTCTTTGACAATAAAAAATCAGCAATATTTCTATTGCCGATCAAAATAAGATTATAGCGAAAATTTATCCGGACTTTCATAAAAATCAAGCGAAGTTGAATTTATATTATACCCTCTTCCATCCACACCTTTTTTATCACGAAGAAGCAGTCCTAAAAAACTTCCGCAAATCGAACAAAAAACTTCTATTTTTGAAGGAAAGGCCACTCTGATTCCAACGCTTTCCGCATGGATCGGATAATAGAAACTCGCCCAACCTGTTTTTGATATATATTTGGCCGAAGAGGAAAAAAGCGGATTGCCACATCCGGCACAATGATAAACCCCCTGAGATTTTAAGCGCACATAATTTCCGGAAAAAGGCTTTTCCATTTTTCCCCTTCTCATAATATTGAATTGTTTCGGACCAAGAAGCTGCTTCCAAATTTCCTCAGTCCTATATATTCTTCCGGCATACATATGTTTGGAAATTAAGAAATTTTTAAAAAAACGGACGACAAAACAACTCTGGCAAAATTACTACATAATTTATCCCAAAATCTTTCAAAACAGCCCCCCCCCCGATTAATTGGGACTATTTTAAGCCAAAAAGTGATTCCTATTTGAAAATCAGGTCAAAATTCAATCTTCTCGTCATTGCTGTATTTTTTGCATTTCCCATCCTTATATATGCAGACACGGAAATGATAAGTTTTTCCTTCTTTAAAGTCCTTCCATGTATAGCTCCGTTTGGAAGAATCATCGACATATTTCCAATCATCATTCGGGTACTCCGGATTTTTGTCAGTGCTTGAAACTAATTTAAAACCGTTAGGCGCATCTCCGCCGGATATTTTCCATTTTAATTTAGCATCATCTCCGTCCTTTTCCACTGATAAGGATATCTCATCAGCATAATCTTCTTCGTCATCATCATCCGACATTTTTGGAACAACATCATTGCTATAAGAAAGACATTTTCCGTCTTTATATTGGCATATTCGGAAATGATATTCATCACCGTCTTTAATTTCCCAAAAAGCTGATCGCGCTTCTTTATCCGTAATGTATTTATATTCGCTTCCCGGATAAACCGGATTTTTTTCTTTGGATTTCACTATCTTAAAACCATCTAAATCGCCCAGACTTTTAACTTCCCACTTTAATTCCACTTTACTTTTTGTAGCTTTCGCTGATAGATTAAGTTTTCCGGAAATGTCTTGAGTAACATCGTCTTTTCCTTCAATCTTCAAGCCGTCTTTCTTGATATTCCAAGAAATAAATTCTTCTTTTAATTTTGATTTTGTAAGATCAGTTTCAGAAACTTTGTCCGATTTAACTTTTGCCACCTTCCCACTAGGAATCTTTTTTATCACATCTCCTTTGGAATTTTTTATCTCAACTTCATTTTCAAGAGTAACCAACTCCGCCTCTTCGCTTTTTTTCTTACTGACATTAAAAACAGTCCCTAGGGCATTAAACGAATATGATCCGGCACTGACAGAATATTTCCGATTCAAATCTTTCACGACATCATTATAAACTTCACCTTCCTCAATGCTGATATCTACTTCATTTTGTGCCAAATCGAAATTGAAAATTGAGTTTTCCCGAAATCTCGCCTCGCTACCATCTTCGAATTTAAGCACGAGTTTCGTATCGGCCAAAGTCCTTAATTGCGATCCCGAAATAACATCTTTTCCATTTTCTAATTCTTCCCAGTTGTTGGTTCCCGGATTTAGAATTTCCACCTTTCCTTCAGGAATATCTGCCTGAGCAGAAAAAACATCCTTTTTGACCTCGACATTTTCAGTCGATTTTTCTTTTTTCTCGCTGCCAATTTCCGGCAAAACAACTTTTGAATCTTTCATCACTCCGGCATAAAAATATCCGGTTAAAAATATTGAAACTGCAAAAAGTATTCCTATCGCTGTTAATTTTATTTTATTATTCATACTTTTCCCAATTTATATTAATTTAGATTTTGCTATATTATAAAACATTATTCGCCAAAAAACAAAACGCCCGAAATTATTCGAGCGTTTATATTCATCGATCTTATTTTTGACGAAATTTTTGTTCTGTTCTTATTTGGATATTTTGAGCAGTAATAGCTCCGGAAGAATCAACATCTCCATCAACCATCACACTTTGCCCGACTTGCAAATCAACAATCGATCCGTCAACCGTTTTTCCAATTTTTGTCAGATCGGAAAAATAAACAATTTTCGTGCTTCCGTCCTGCATCTTTACGTTTATGCTCTTATCATCCTTGGCGGTAATTTCTCCGGATTCGAAAGATCTGTTTTTACCCTCTCTACCCTCCCCCAGATTGATACCATTTCCATTTCCGATTTTAGAATTCTTACGACTTCCCAGTTCTTGCCTTCCTCCAGAAACAAAACTTTCATTTCCTCTGCGATTAGAATTAAATTCTGTCGATTTTCCTTTCTGGTATCGTACTCCGCCATAAAACGATACGCAAATAACCACTAATGCAACAACTACCGAGGATGAAACTATAACCATTTTTTTTTGATTCATATTGATTAATTTTTAATGATTAATAATTATTCCATTTATTCATATCTTAAAGCTTCAATCGGACTTAGATTTGCTGCCCTTCTGGCCGGATAAAAGCCGAATATTATTCCGACAGCCGCCGAAACAGAAAAAGCCAGAAGAATAGCCGAGAAAGAAACACTGGTAGCAAGACTTTTGACAAAATAAGTAATAACCAATGAAGCCAACCAGCCAAGAATAATGCCCATAAATCCTCCCGAAAAAGTCAGAATCACGCTTTCGAACAAAAATTGTAAATTGATATAAATCTTTTTAGTGCCAACCGCTTTTCGAAGTCCGATCTCGCGGGTTCTTTCTGTAACGGTTGTAAGCATCATATTCATTATTCCAATCCCGCCAACCAAAAGAGATATTCCGGCTATGGAAGAGAGTAAAATTGTAAATGTCCCAGTAATACTTGTTGCAGTGGAAATTATGTCATTTTGATTGGTAAGGGTAAAATCAGCTTGTGTTGAATCTTTTATTTTATGCCTTGAAAGAAGCAATGAATTTATTTCTTCTTGGACTGATATCATTGAAGATTGATCTAAAGCCGCGATGCTTATATTGTTTATATAATCATTGCCGGCTAAATAATTTTGAGCAGTCGTGAGTGGGATATAAACTATATCATCCTGATTATTGAACCCCGAACCTCCTTTTGACACTGTCATACCGATAACTTTAAAATCCATTTTATTGATACGGATAATCTTTCCGACCGGATCGGAATTTTCACCCAAAAGATCATCGCGCACTGTCGGACCGATAACTGCCACTTTAGCCGAACTTTTTATCTGCTGATCGGAAAAAAATGATCCCATATCGACACTGACATTCCGAGCAATAAGATAATCAGAATTAGTTCCGATTATTTGAGTATTGGTATTATTTCCTTTTAAAGTAACTTGGTAGCGACGTGAAACGGAAGGAGCCACCGCTTTAATATTTTCCACCTGATTTTTTATAGCATCAGCGTCTTCGACTGTTAATGATTCAGCGCTTCCTCCTCCCTGGCTTATTCCGGCTATTCTTTGGGAACCGGGAGTAACCATAATCAAATTCGATCCGATTGCTTCTATACTGCTCTCGATGGATTTCTTCGCTCCTTCTCCAATCGCCACCATCGTAATGACAGAAGCAATTCCTATTACTATCCCAAGAATAGTAAGTCCGGAACGGATTTTGTTTCCCATAAGGGACCACAATGTTTCTTTTAATAAATCTTTAATCATATTATTTTTCTAGGGCAAAAAATGATCCTGCGGTTTATTAGGTTTATCCTTTTCAATAAAACCATCCCGGACATGAATTATTCTTTCAGCATAATCCGCCACATCCATCTCGTGAGTAATGAGTATAATAGTATGTCCTTCACGATGAAGTCTTTGAAAGGCTTCCATAACGACCTTACTAGTCTTAGTATCCAAATTTCCTGTCGGCTCATCAGCTAGTATGATAGATGGGTTATTGATAAGCGCACGGGCTATTGCTACTCTTTGCATCTGCCCTCCGGATAATTGGTTTGACAGATTATAGAATTTTCCCTCTTCCATTCCGGCATAGCCTAAACATTCCTTAGCTCTATTAATCCTCTCTTTGTAATCAAGACCGGAATAAAGCAACGGGAGCATAACATTTCTCAAAACCGTTGACCTTGGCAAAAGATTAAATGACTGAAATACAAATCCGATTTTATTTCTTCTTAAATCAGAAAGTTCATCGTCATTAAGGTGAGAAACTTCTTCTCCGTCTAAGATATATTGTCCGCCAGTCGGAATGTCCAGTGCGCCAAGTATATGCATCAAAGTTGATTTTCCTGAACCACTCGGTCCGATTATGGAAACAAATTCTCCTTTTTCTATCCGGAAAGAAACACTTTTGAGAGCCGCCGTTTCCACATCTCCATTTTTATATATCTTGGTTATATTTCTGCACTCAATCATAATTACGAAATTTATTTTTAAGAAAAATTACCGGCCAAATCCGCCCATTCCGGGAACTCTAATACTGTTTCCATTTGAATTGCCGGAAGTTGAAGATATGCCGGAAGTTATTTTTTGCGTAACAATAATCTCTCCTTCCGATAAACCGCTGATTATTTCAGTATTAGTATCATTGGATAAGCCTATTTCAACTACTTTTTTTTCCAAAGAATCCTTTTCATTATTCAAGACCTCCACATATGACTCACCGCTTTGACTTTTCACAGAACTGTTAGGAATAATAAGCACATTTTGCTTCACATCGGTTATGATGGAAGCCGAGACGGTCATTTCCGGTTTTATTCTCGGATCAATATCATCAAAACCAATAGTAACGTTATAATTCACCACACTGGAAGACAGTGTTCCCAATGAATCGATTTTTTCAACTTTTCCCACAAGAGAAAAATCTTCAATGGCATTAAAAGTAAGAATGGCTTTTTGTCCCACAACCACTTCGGATATATCAACCTCATTGACATCAACCTGCGCCTTAAGAGTTTTAAGATCCCCAATTACAATCGGTGCGGAAGAGTTGCTACTGGAAGATAATCTCCCCAAATCGTCACCATTTTTAATATTTACCGCATTAACCGTTCCGTCAATTGGAGATTTCACATTTCTTTTGCCGGCATCCGAAAGAGATTTTTGATATTTTAATTCAGTCAAAACAATATTATTTTTTGCCGATTCCAAAGATATCTCAGCCGCTTTCAATTTGTTCTCCAATATATTTTTTTCCGCCAAACTGCCATCATGATGTTCAAGATCATATTCTGCTTGCCGTTTTGAGGCCTTGGCTGATTCCAAAGACTGCCTTGCCTGCAAAATCGATATCTGTCCGCTTGAAACATCGATCGATAGCTGATCGTTTATTATTGAAAATAAAAATTGTCCTTTCTTAACTTCATCACCGACTTTAACGGAAAGATTGGAAACCGTTCCGGTAATGTCCGGATCGACATTAGCGCTGTCATCGACAATAATGTTTCCTGAAGCCAAAACCGAAGAAGAAATAGAACCTTTTTCGGCTGTTGATGTTTTGTATTGAATTGGAATATCCTCTGAATTTGATTTTTTGTACCAATAATATCCCCCGATTATAAGTAAAATTATTATCCCTATCCAGATATATTTTTTCTTGTTTTTTGCCATATATGTTTATAAATAAATTAAATTCCACCTTTCTCTGCGATTATACAAAAAATTAGCCCCATTAGCCAACTTACCTTAAACTTATACGGAAAAATTTTCAATTTGTTTGCAACAGCTCATATTATTAAGAAGGCGGGCATAAATACCCGCCTTCAAAAAATTAATTCGACCCGTATTCCCTATTGGTTATTTCCTGCACCAATCTGTTGCGCTTAATAAAACCGATATCCATCAAAATACTTTTAAGACGGCGTATTTCTTTTTTAGATCTTTTTTCTTCCTTATTTTTAAGATAGAACTTTATTTTTCTGGCAATATTTATTTTTTTCATTGTTTTTTTTGTTTAATATTTATATTGATCAATACGAAAAAATCAAGTATGGTTTGCAAAAAATAGATAAAAAAAATCCGCTTTTTCCAAAGCGAATCTAAATGATTGAAAAATTTTTTATTTTTAAATTTTCAAAATCAAATTCCATCCTTCCAATAATTCCATCTTATCTTTTGGTATTGCCAATATCGCAACAACCATCCTCTTTGGGCGGTATCGAATGTATAAAATCTGCCTTAAATTTATCTTCATCGATTTTTTCTCCCAATACTCCGATGCTAATACCCTGTTCCAATTTTCCCTTTCTTATTCTTATTTCCGTTTTCGGAGAATAATAAACTTTCCAAAATTTATCCTTAAAGCTGATGATAATTAATTTATCCTTATGAACTTCCAAAATTTTTCCTCCCAACATTTTTTCCTCAGGACGCGACCAGCGATCTTCAATTGGGAATGCTATTTTTCTGTATCCTGGCATTCCAAGCGAAACTCTTTGCCTTATTTGATTGTTAACTTTTGCAACATGGAACATTATTCCTAAAGCAGAAATAATAATCACCCCTAAACTGGTAATAAATAAAAGTCCATGCCGATATCCTCTTTTAGTTTTTCGGAAAGCTAAAAATCCTGAAAAAACAGCTATAAAGACCAAAAATACCCAAAGAAAAGGCATAGACTTCATTATGATAAACATAAATTTTCCAAATCCAAAATAATGCAAAATTTGCATTTTGAAATCAAGAAAATTCAAAATTATCAGAGAAAAGAAAAGCGCGCCCAAAAGCAATACACACGCCCAAACCGCCCAAAAAATATAATTTTTCCAATTTAATTTGAAACGCGATTCCGGAATTATTTTTTCATCCTTGATTTTATCTATTACTTTTTCAATTGGATTTTCCATATTGATTTAGAATTAATCAATTATTCCTTGTTCCTTAGACTTCTCGACGAGCATTTTTCTTCCGCGATTAATAAGAGCTGCGACCGTCCCTTTCGGTTTTTCCAAAATATCCATTATCTCGCTGTAATCTTTCTCTTCCAAAAACCTGAGCATCAAAACCTCCCGATAATTAAAAGGCAATTCTTCGATTATATTTTTTATCTTTTCCAAAGAATCACTGAAATGAAATTCCGCTTCAAGATCCAGGCTGGATTTCAAGATTTTTACAAATTCTTCGAGCTCTAATTTTGATGAAATCGGCCGCCTCTTTTTCTTGCGAATCTCATCTATCATGGTATTTCTCGCTATTTGATATATCCAAGCGGAAAATGACATTGAATCATCATAATCATTGATGAAACGATAAACTTTAATGAAAACTTCTTGCAGAATATCTTCAATATCCTCTTGGGAAAAATATGAAGATCTTCTCAAATATCCAAAAAGCCGATTCCAATACCGTTCGACTATAATGCGAAATTCATCCGGATTTTTTTTGGCAGCCGCCACCAATCCTCTGTCTATGTCGGCATCGTTTTTATCAATCATCCAATTTATTTTTCTATTTCAAATAATTTATACGCCAAAACAAGTCTCTTGTTTGCCAGTAAGAGAAATTATCGCTCAAAATTCCTGGAACTATTTATTGTATTCTTCCAATTGTTGCCTGAATTCCAAGCTATAAATGTCCCAAAGAGCCACAAAAAGAGACATTATTATGGGACCGACGATAAAACCCGCTATTCCGAAAACGGCAATTCCGCCAAGTGTGGAAAACAAAATCATAAGCGGATGCATTTCCGTGTCGTGCCCGACTAACTTCGGACGCAAAACGTTGTCTATGGTGCTTATCAAAAGAGCACCGATTATAAGAATTATTATGCCACTTACAATATTTCCGAGAAGTATCATTATCACTCCGACCGGAAGCCAGATAAGTCCCGAACCGACTGATGGAATAACAGAAGAAATTGTCATAAGTATCCCAAGAAGAACCGGCGATGAAACTCCCGCTGTCCAAAAGAGCATTCCGCCCAAAAAACCTTGGATTATGGCAATAAGCGAAGTTCCTTTTATGGTTGCCCGAATTATTGATTTGAATTTCAAAAGCAATTTTTCTTCATATTCATCTCTTAAAGGACTTACAGCGAATATTCTTTTAATCATCTTGTCTCCATCAATAAAAAGATAAAATAGCGAGAAGAACATTATAAAAGTCACAAAAATAAAATGAGAAATACTTCTGTAAGTAGCGCCAAGAATATCGAGAGCGCTATCGGAAAAATTTCCAATAGCCGAAACCAGAGCTTTCTCATCAATTATATTTTCCACCCCGAAACGTTTCAGAATTGAGATTGAGTTGATTTTTTCCGCTATTCCGCCGATGGATACGCCCGGGGAAGAATTATTTTGGACGGAATAATCGACTACCAGGGTTTGTATTTCTTTAACCACCAAAGAAGCGACTGTCGTAAGAGGAATAATTATGACAAGAATGATTATAAAACAAGAAAGAACCGAGCTTAATCCTTTTTTTCCTTTGAATATTTTCAAGAACCATTTATAAATAAAATTAAAAAGAGTCGCAAAAACCGCCGCAATAATGAACGGGATTATGAAATTCTTTATCACAAAAAAAGCCAAAATCGAAACTCCGATCAAAATCGCGAAGAAAAAATAAACGTTATAATTTTTAAGTTTCATATTTTTAGATAAAAAATTACTAATTACTAGAAAGCTTATTATTTGGATTCTATCTCAAATAGCAAACGATGTCCATCAAAAAAACACTTTAATTTATTATTTTCAAATCACATCCTATCGGGAATTTCCATTCCCAAAACAGCAATCAATTTTTCGTTAATCCGATAGACGATTTTTGAAATTCCCAGCCAGGATTCTTTTTGTTTCTCGTCCTTCTCTTTCAAGATTCCATTATTAGAATAAAAAGTATTATAGACGCTGGTCAAATCATAAACATATTCAGCAATATCGCTTGCTGACTGGAATTTAAAGGCTTTTTCCAAAACTTTCGGCAATATCGCTAAGCGTAAAATAATTTCCCGATCCGCTTCCCCAAAAATGCAACTTACTTTCCCGACCGACTCGTCGGATTCTTTGGCTTTTCGAAGAAGCGAGTTGATCCGCATCGCCGAATAAAGAATATATGGACCGGTCTTGCCTTCCGGTAACATAAATTTTTCCAAATCAAAAATATAATCCGTCATCCGATTCGGCAAAAGATCGGCATATTTCAGAGCGGATATGGAAACCATTTCGGAAATTTTTTCCCGATCATCTTGATTTGAAACCTTATCACTCAAACGCTTTATGGAAAATTCTTTCACCATATTCAAAAGAGAGATCAAGTCCATCACACCGCCGGACCGCGTTTTAAAAGGCTTCCCATCAGCTCCGTTCATCGTGCCAAATCCGATAAATCTGAGATTAGTATTTTCCGGAACTATTTTTGTCTTATAGACCGCCCGAAAAACCTGCTTGAAATACATATCTTGACGGTTATCCACCACATACCAAACTTCATCCGGTGAAAATCTTTTTATCCGAGAATACAAAGTCGCCATTTCCCGAGTCGCATAAACAGTCGCGCCATTGGATTTTATCAAAATCATCGGCGGCATTTCAAATCCGTCTTTTTCATCCGCCACATCAACAACCAGCGCACCCTCGCTTTCTCGCACCGCATCGCTCGCTTTCATCTTCTCCAAAGTTTCCGGAAGATAAGTAAAACTGTCGCTTTCTCCTTCCCAAAGTTCAAAAGACGAATTGAGTCTTTCATATATTTTTTTTATATCGTCAATTGATATTTTTTTTATTATATTCCAAAGAGCAGAATAACCTTTATGACCATTTTCCAACTCAGCCGTAATCTGTTGCACCTCTTCCATCCGTTTTTCATCTTCTTTAGCCGCCAGACTCGCTTTAGGATAAATCTCTCCCAGATCTTCAGATGTTATCGGAATAGAAGCGGGATATTCTCCATTATAATCTTTTTTGAAAAAAACCCATTCCGGAAATCTTTTTTTAAGTTCGGAAATAACCATCCCCGATTGCCGACCGATATCACCAAAATGCACGTCGGATATGACCTCGTGCCCCAAAATTTTAGCCAATCTTTTTAAGGCTTCACCAATATTAGCCGAGCGAAGATGGCCAACATGCAAAGTTTTGGCAACATTGGCTCCGCCGTAATCAATAAATATTTTCTTTTTTTGAGGAAAATTAAAAAGCTCCTCCTGATTTTCAAGACAAGTATTGCAAAAATCAATAAGCACCTCGTCAGTAAAAGAAATATTTATAAAACCCGGACCGGCGATATTCACATTTTTGAAAAAATCTTCTTTTTTTGAAATCTCTTCAGCGATTTTTTGAGCAACTTCCCGCGGATTTTTTCTTTCTTTTTTTGCGATAACCATCGCCGCATTAAGTTGGAAATCCCCTAAATCTTTCCGGGAAGAAGTTTCCAAAACCGCCTCGCTTTTATCATAGCCGAGACTTCCAAGTATTTCCGCTATTATCTTTTCCGCTTTAAGAAGAAGATTCATAAATTAAAGATAAATAAATTTTAGCCAAAATTATACTATCAGGTTTTGAAAAAATAAAAAATTAAGAATCAAACTCGAATGCTCCGTTTTCTGGTCAGAAATTTTCCCTCACTCTACGGCATCATTAGGAAAATTTCTGAAGAAAACTGGCATCATCAGACAGGCGATTCCAATTTTTAATTTTTTCAAAATATCCAGAACTTTAAAAAGTATCGACTTTTTAATTATAGCATCTATCTGAATTTCAAAAAAATCTAAAAAAAATTAAATTCCTAAAAGGCCCAAAAATTCCTGCAGTTCCTTGCCTTTTATTTCCCGATACATTCCAGCCCTGAGACTGCCAAGTTTTATATTCATTATTCTCTCACGCTTAAGATCCAAAACGACATATCCCAAAGCGGCGCACATTCTTCTGATTTGGTGTCTTTTCCCTTCTGTCAGAATTATTGAAAAAGTATTATCACCTGTTTTTTTCGCCTGGCACGGCTTGGTTTTATATCTGTCTTCCAAAACAATACCCTCTTCCATATGCCTTAAGAAAAAATTATTGATTTTCTTATCCACCTTAACAGCATATTCTTTCTCGTGATTTCTATCAGGTTCAAGCAGTCGCCCGGTTACTCGGCCGTCATTGGTGAGAAGAATAATTCCCCGCGATTCCTTATCCAATCTCCCGATTGGGAAAACTCCCTTAGGAATTCCGTGTATGTCAGAAATTCCCTTTTCTCCCTTTTGCGGACTGTGCGTAATCACTCCGACCGGTTTATGGAGAGCGAAATAGACAGTTTTTCTCCTATTGGAAGAAACTGTAACCTCATCATTCTCGTTTATTTTAACGCCGATTTCTGCGACTTGTCCGTTTACAAAAACTTTTCCTTTCGCGATTAAATCGTCCGCTTCCCGCCGACTGCAAATGCCTTTTTCCGCCAGATATTTATTTATTCTTATTGGATATTCCATAAAACTAACTCTAGCCTAATAATCGTTTTTAGTAAAGAAAAAACGCCCTCGATTATTCCTAATCTTAGGCGTTTTGGTTTTAAATCCAAATATTCACATAAACCGAACATTGACTTCTTTTAGCCCTCTTTGTTTTTCATTTCACCTTAAACTTGAATTCT
>CAYOTC010000019.1:0-16206 GCA_964406815.1 uncultured Bdellovibrionales bacterium | reverse complement strand
TCGGTTGGGAGAAGGTCAGTCTGGTATTGGGGATGCCTATCTCGATTGAGCCTCTAGAGGTGGAGACTGTCGATCGGGTCTGGGTGGTGTTGTCGGTAATGGAGAAAGCTTCCATATTGATGTTGCCGGAGTCGGTGTTGGTGATTTGGGTGTTTACTGGAAGAGTCAGTTCTCCTATGGTGTCAGTCATTGTGAGGTTAAGGTTGATAGTGGCTTGGCTGGTGCTGTCCAGAGTCGTTGCTGGAGCAATGGAGATGTAATTGTTAGTATAGGCGTCTTGGATTTCTTGGGGGGTGGGACTGGGGATGATTTCTTCTTCAGGAAGAGTAGTGAAGCTGGTTTCTGATCCATAACCTGTTCCTCCTGAGTTGGTGGCGTAAGCTCTTAGGTAATAGGTGGTTTCTGGAGCCAGATTAGTCAGGTTGCAAGAGTAGGTTCCGGTGCTTCCTGTTCCAGCGTTGCAAGAGTTGGTATAGGTTCCGGATTGGGTTCCCCACTCGATATATCTGGTTGGATCTTCGCCTCCTGTTGCAGTTAGGTTGGCGTTGCCGGTAGCGGAGACTGAGGTGATGTTATTTGTAGAATTAGTGGAGACTGTTGGGGAAGATATATTGGAAGCGAAATTAGCAGTAACAGAGATATTATTTGTCACATTAGTATCTGTTCTGGGATTCTGAGTGGAACTGTCGCTCCAATTTACGAAATGATAGCCAGAATCAGCTACGGCAGTTACGGCGGTTCCGCTTTGACCTTCTGGAACTGTTTGGCTAGTGGAGCCAGTGATGGAACCATTGACTCCGGCAGTATAGGTTAGGTTGTATGAGACACTGCCAGAATATGGAGCAGTTGGCGGAGTGAAATTTGATGTCCATCTGGCGATGCCTTTGGAGATGCGAAGTTCGTCAAGATAACCATCAGCATAAATAGGATCTATAACTGAACCTATTCTAAGCGTAGAGCTTGTACTATTAAGCGCATTTGAATAATTATATGTAGTGGCATCCAATATTCCATTAATGAAAACCTTTAAAACTCCGCTAACCCTAATAACTCCAACATGCACCCATTGTTGAGTCGGAATTGTTGATGCTGAAGTTAATCTGCCACTGGAAGTAAGGAAATCTAATTTATAATCGCTCCCTGATTTCTGAGCACCAAAAAGGTAATTACCCAAGCCTCCGCTTGAACGAGTTTCAACTATTCCAAAATAATTCGCTGATCCGTTTAAATATATCCATGCATCAATAGTAAAATCCCCAGTACCAAAGTCAAAATCACTTGAATCCGGAACAGTCAAATAATCCCCATTCCCATCAAAATAATAACTGCCATCGAATTTATAGATGGAAGCACTAACTTGAGGGTTTCCATTGAAAGTATATGAGTTAGCTGAAGCGGATTCATCTCCTTCAAAATGTAATAATAATTGAGTGTTAGCATCCGGTGAATATGGATTGGTGTCTGGAGTGAAGTTTGATGTCCATCTGGCGATGCCTTTGGAGATGCGAAGTTCGTCAAGATAACCATTAGTAGCCATATCAGAATCAAGAGCGTTTCCAATCATAAGCGTACCTCCGTTTTTAATATAATTTTTAGTATCTGTGAATGATGCATAAGAATTACCATCTATATATATTTTAGTGACACCTGAATAACGAATAACCGCTAGATGATGCCATGTTCCAGTTAATATTGTCGGTGCTCCAGAAGTTACTCTATGAGCTGTTCCATCAAACCAGCCAAATTGTCCTTTCCAAGAATAACTCGAATCAGGACTGAAATAATTTATAGTCCAAGGAGTCATTGATAAAGATGCTCGAGAATCCAAAAATGAATTCTGCGAAACTACCGAGCTTAAATTAAACCAAAAATCTATTGTAAAATCTCCTGTACCAAAATCCCAATTCGTTGAATCTGGAACAGTCAAATAATCCCCCGTTCCATCAAAATACATACTACCCGATCCGATTTTTTTTGTAGTGGCGCTCATCTGGGGATTTCCGTTGACTGTATAAGTATTATCGGAAGCCGAAGCATCGCCATCAGCGTGGAGCATCAGTTTGGTATAAGAATCAATTCCTTCGGCTTTTATTGTGTTTATGTTTAAGAAAAATATACCTAACAGCAGAATTAAAAACAAAAAAGAAGCCAATTTAAAATTGCTCCTTTCATAGGTTGATGGATTCATATTTGATTGGATTTTCTTTTTGAAAATCATTTTGTTTGTTTTTATTTTTACTAACGACAGAAAAAGAGAAAAAAGTTTTTCTTTTATTTCCCCACTCTTTCTTGGTTTTATTATACGATAAAGATTTAAATGTGGCAAGAAGAAGTTATCCACAATGAAAAAATAAAATAGGCATCAGCAATAAGACTACTGATGTCTATTTGTTGAACAGCCCATAATGGAGGAAAAGCTACTTTCGATTTAATAAATTTCATCCCTATGGGCTTCAAATGCGGGGAGTATTAGCTCCGTTCATAATAACAAACTACTTTTAAAAAAGAACTACGTTTAGGGTTAATAATCGATCCGCTGTTTAAGCCGGACCAGTTTCGTCAAAATACTACTCGACGAAACACCAACAAAATAGTCCCTTAACAATCAACAAAAAATATGAAGGCAATTATTTTATACACCCATTCAGAAAAACTGTCAAGCTCCAAATTTAAGTTTTTAAAATTGCAAATTTAGCACTTATTGCTTTTAAATTTTCTCAATAAACTCCCCTCCGGCAGAATTTTGTTAAATTTGAAATAATATCTTTTTTCGTGCCCGCCATTAGCCGCCTGAACCTCTTTTTGATTATGATCAAGAATTTCTATTATTTTAAGCTTAATATTTTCCTGCGGCGTAATTGCTTCCAAATTATCAGAAATAGAAATATTATTGTGCGCTCTAATGATATTATATTTTTCATCCTCACCTTCAACTTCCCCGACAAATTGATAAGTGGATTTTTTGTTTTCGCCTTTAAAGTTATGTTCCGGTTCATGTCCGAAGAAGAATCCGGTTGAATATCCGCGATTCACCAAAGTATCCAACTCTCTTTTCTGTTCCCCAATTATTCTTGCCAATTCTTTTTTGGAAACTTTGTTGATTATGGCATCCATCACTTTCCGATAAGCTCTCACAACAATCGCAACATAATAGGCGCTTTTCGCCCGGCCTTCGATTTTAAGAGAACTAGCTCCGCAGTTCATAAGCCTATCAACATACTCAATTAAATTCATATCATAACTGTTGAAAAAATATGTCCCATGTTCGTCTTCTTCCACATCCATCTCAAATCTTTTCTGATCATCAATTACTGACATATCATAGACTTCCTCGTTTTTAATATTTGATATTTTATTTTTTATTTCATAATTCCATCGGCAAGGCTGGGAGCAATCACCGAGATTAGCACTCCGGTCCGTCATCCATTTTGAAAGAATACACCGCCCGGAATAACTCATGCACATCGCTCCGTGAATAAAAGTTTCCAATTCTATCCCCCTCACTTTTTCCGATATTTCTTTAATTTCATCAAGTGATAATTCTCTGGCCAAAATAATACGACTAACTCCTTGTTTTTTCCAAAACTTCACTGCCTCAATATTCGTGGCATTCGCCTGAGTGGAAAGATGAATTTCAACTCTCGGAAAATATTTTTTCACCAAACTGACAACTCCCGGATCACTGACAATTATTCCGTCAATCTTGAATTTTTTTAGAAACCCAAGATGTTCTTTTATTTTTTCCAAATGACGATTATGCGCATAAATGTTGAGTGTGACGTATATTTTCTTTCCATTTTTATGAACAAAATCAATCGCTTCAACCAAATCGTCTTTCGTAAATTGATTGATTCGCACGCGAAGAGAAAAATCCGGCACGCCGCAATAAACCGCGTCTGCTCCATATCGAATGGCATATTTAAGCTTGGACAGATTTCCCGCCGGCGCCAGAAGTTCGATTTTTTTTCTTTTCTTTAGCATATTCTATAAATATAATATTTTGGTGATATAAACCAGTGAAATTTTATTCTGAATTCATGTCTGAGAAAGTTTCTTTTCTCTAAAATTATCAACAAATTTAATAAGTTTGAAAAATAATTTTAGCCAGAAAATAAACTTTCGAGTTAATTCAAAATAAAATTTCACTGGCTTATTAATTACCGCGTAATTCTTGCATCAATTCCATATAAAACTTGAGATTATGGACAGAAGCCAATCGCATTCCAAGCGGTTCCTTGTGTGAGAATAAATGATGAAGATAGGCGCGAGTATGATTTTTGCAAAGTTCACAATCGCATAAGGAATCAATTGGAGAAAAATCATCCTCAAATCTCCCATTGCCGATATTTATTGTTTCATAAAATGACTTTTTATTAATTCCTGATTTTGGATTTTTTGTTTCTAATTTGTTTGGAAATTGGAAATTGGAAATTGGAAATTCCGTTTGTTTATTGAAAATAAACAAACGGCCATGTCTTCCTTCTCTCGTCGGAATTACACAATCGAACATATCCCAGCCGAACTGCCAAAGTCTCACGACGTCTTCCGGCGTTCCCACTCCCAATGCAAACCGGAGCGATTCTTCCGGAATAAATTTTGCTGTTTCTTTCACAACTTCTTCCATAAAATTTCCATCGGAATCCAAATGTCTTGCTCCAAAACCATATCCATCGAAACCTATTTTCACAAGCTCTTCGGCGCAATATTTTCTCAAATCAATATATCCCCCGCCTTGAATCACGCCAAAAATAAGCGGACGATTTTCATCTTTTATTTTTCTTTTTTTAATTTGCCTTTCATATTCATCCTTACATCTTTTCGCCCAACGAATAGTCCGCTCGACTGCCGCTTCAATCTTTTTTCTTGGATAATTATTGGGAGCCGGATCATCCAGAACCACCATCATATCCACCCCAAGATCAAATTGGATTTCAATCGCTTTTTCCGGAGTGATAGTATGCTTCTTGCCATCAAGTGGTGATTTGAAAATCACTTCATCCTCCATTACCTTTCCCATTTCCGGATTTTTATGAATCAAAGAAAATACCTGATATCCTCCGGAATCACTGAGAAGCGGTTTTTCCCAATTCATAAAATCATTAACACTGCCAGCTTTTTTAATCGTTTCCATTCCCGGATTAAGATAGAGATGATAAGTGTTAACCACCATCGGACCCATTTCAATATTTTTTAAATCTGTAATATTTAAAGACCTGACAAACGCCCGCGTTGCGTCCGGCATAAAAAAGGGAGTATTAATTACTCCTCTTTTTGTTTTCAGTATTCCGATTCTTCCTGATTCATTTTCTTTTTTTCTAAATTCAAACATAACGATCTAAAAAATTACGCTTTTTGATTTTTAATTAGTAACAACGCCATTTCCGCTAATTGATCCGTCTTCTGGAAGATTAGTCGTCTTCGGAGCACTTTTTACGGAAATGATTTCACCTGTAAAAGAATCTCTGGCGGAAAGAACTGATGATTCCAAAAGACTCACTTCTCTGCCCAAAAGATCAATCGAGGGTTTAACAGAAACCTGAAAAGCCACTTCTTTAGGTGCAGATATTATTCCAACACCCGCTTCAACATTTCCAATATCCCAAATCATACTATTAGTTCTTTCGTTATAGGTCAATGGGGCGCCTTCAGGGAATATTTTTCCTGTCATCTTGGCGATTGTCGGAAGAACTGCTTCCACTTTCGCTTCCGTGACATCATTGGAAACATTTCCTATTTTCCAATGAATCGTATAGGTCGTTTCTTCTCCGACTTTTGGCGGAACCGGACCGGAATTTGAAATAACCGAATCAGAATAATATCCATCAGTGTTCATTATGAGTTTTGAATTCAGTTTGATATCCATCACGTTTCCAGAAATTATTTTATTCATACTGATAGGAGTCGGAACATCCGGACTGTCGATCTTCGCCCGACTGGTTATCACAAAATTTTTATCATTGGAATTTTCAATAGAAATTATTCCCTTAACTTTAATGGAAAAACTTATCACTCCTCCTTCTCCCGGATTAAGATTGGCCAGTTTTGGATAATCAGAAGCCTTCCATGTTATCGTTTTATTTTGCGAATCATACGCACCTCCTTCAAGCTCAAGTGTAGTGTAATCCAAAACAGGACTACTAATATATTCAGTTACAATAACATCACGCATTCCAATTGTTCCTATATTTTTATAAATTATTTCAAATCTAAGATTGTCTCCGGGATTGGCGTTTAGTGAAGTGAGTCCGTTGACTGTCTGCGCAATCGCAAAAGGCGAAGCGACAATTTTTGTCCTCACTTCATCTTCATTATACATAGCAAAATTTCCTTTTTCCGTAGCGCCGATTTCAATCTTGAAAACCTTGACATTTTCCTGTTCTCCCTCCAGTTTCCCATTGATAATTATTTTTCCTTCGCTTCCACCCGCCAAATTTCCAACATACCAAATATTATTTCCTTCCAAAGGCTTAGGATCGGATTGCGCATAAGTGAATCCGTTCGGATATTGCGCTCTCACTCTGACATTCGCAATATTTTCTTGAGAAGTATTTTTATAATTTATGACATAATTGACTTCATCTCCACCCGCAATATTTTGCGGCGCCATAATATTAATCGTTATCGGCGAAGAGCTTACCCCTATGGAAAATTGGTCCTTCTTCACATATATGGTGCTTGTACTGGAAGGCTGATAAGAAAGTTCCGCTTTAAGATAAATATTAGCGCCCCTTGGCGTATAAGCCCTGGCATTAAATACCACTTTACCCGTGCTTCTGGACGCAACCTCTCCCAAAAAATAAGTTCCGGTCGTTGTGCCTTCTGATTTAAAATTGGGATTTTCTTCCGGTTTAAGTTCTTCCGGAAAAATCAAACGGAGTGTCGCATTCTTTAATCTAGCTTTATTGTTATTTTTATATTCTATCTCATAAGTAATAAGCGAACCGCTTTTAACATCCTGCATTCCGTCTATTGACAAAATCGTATTGCCTTCCGAAAAAAGAGACTTGCGATAAATAATCGATCCACCGATAATCAAAGCGACCGATATAACAGCCCCCAAGGCAATCATCCCGATTTTAAAAACCTTCTTTCTCTCCGGAATATTTATTTTCTTTTCCTCCCATTTATCCTGAGAATTTTTTCCAGCGATTGGAGATTGTTGTTCCATCACAGGAACATAATCTCCCACTCCCCGCTGGGAAACCTCTTTGGTTTCCTCTTTTTTATAAAGATCGTTTTTTATTTCTGACAAAGACATTTTATTTTTATATCCGATTCCTATTTCTTTACTAAAGCAAAATTTTAAAAAGAAATCTGGATCGGAAAAGTTATTGCTATTAAGATAATTCTAGATTATTTTTCCGCAATTATCAAATCGTTTTTCAATAAATCAAGCTTGTTAGTTTTTCACCCAACTCAACATCGCTTCAGAAATCGATTTTATATTTTTCATAGTTTCTTTAGAAACTTCCACTTTTGAAAAATTTTCAATTTTGTTCGATAGGAAAACCCGAATGAGTTTTATCGACGAATCTGAAATTCTCATCTTTCGCAATTCCCCTTTGGCGCAATCCGGGCAGATAACGCCTCCTCTTTCAACGCTGAATTGATTATCCATTCCGGCAGAAATTTTCCCTCCACAACTGACGCACAAATCCGCCTCCACCCGATATCCCGCACATTCAAGAAGCTTGAAAATAAATCCTTGAGAAATAATTTCTAATTTTATTTCATTATTTTCTTTGCCGGCCAATTTATCCATAGTTTCCAAATATGACCGCAACATATAAAAAAGTTTCTCGTCTTTTTCTTCTTGGGTTATCAGACTATTGAAATGAGAAAGCGCCGAAAAAGCCAAAATGAGCGCCGTGAAATCATTTTTAAGCGAGATAAAACTATTAGACACGATAACGCCGGTAATATTTCCCTTCCCTCTTGTTTTCGAAAGCATTATCTCGCTTTCCGTCACCGGTTCCAGACTGCCGGCTAATTTAGCATTTGGACGTCTGACGCCGCGCCCGACCAACTGAACCTTGCCTGCTTCCAATGTATAAACATTGTAAATCCGATCGACTTCGGCGATATCTCTTTTGGAAATTATTATTCCTGTATATTTTATATCCATATTCCAATTCTACAACGCCTGAAAATAAAAAACCACCGGTATTAACCGGTGGTTTTTTATTTTATCTATAAACTTTAAAATTATTAACATTCAACTTTTCGAAAAAATCCGCGATCGAATTCCAAGAACAACCAAACTGCCAAAAAATAAGCCGCCACATATGCAATCATTTGTCCTAGTTGAGGATTAAAAGTGCTAGTAAGCATATATGCAATAAAGAAAGCCACCGCCAAAAATCTCGGGATATCAATACTCCAATAGAACCAAAGAAATGCCAGAAAAAAAGCTACACCAGAAGCAATTAAAATATTGCTATAAAAAAGAAGTGTAGCAAAAACAGTTATCAAAACTAAAATATAAGTGCTCCTTCCTTTAAATCCGACAAAAATATTTTTTACAAAATCAGCAATTATTTCAAAACTAGAATCTTCATTTTTTAAATTCTTATCACCTGATACGGAGTCTCCTTTCGGACAAAAAACCAAAACTTCTTCTGATTCTCTCTTTTCGATGAAATATTCTGATATTTGAAAAACAACTGAAATCGCGAAGAAATAATAAGAATAATTTGCCATTCTTCCTGCCAATTCTTTTACATCAAAGACCAAAAGAAACGGCACACTCAAAAGGAAGATTATCCCCAAGACAGTTCCGAAATGTTTGCTCCATTTATAAAAAACAAAAGTCAGAAAAATAATCAAAATACAAATCGTTTCAATCCCTAAATTGAAAGCCAAAAGAGAAATGAAAGTCATGAAAATCAAATTAGCTACAACTTTCCCACTCTCTCCCAAAGTCCTTGAAAAAATTCCGCGCAAAGGGAAACTGGCAATCACATTCTTTCCGAAACCGAAAAAAATTATCAGATAGCTCAATATTAGAAGCGCTGAAATTTTGAAATCGAATTGCAAGATATATATGAAAGCGGCCACACCAACAAGCATCGCCATTTCCCAAGGCTTTTCGGTTTTCTCAGTTGATTCGGAAATAAAAGAAGCTTCGACACCCGATGATTCCATGACTATTTCCTCTCCTAATAAATTTTTTTCTAAATTTCTTGGCAACATAATTTTTCGATACCTTAAAAAATTAACTTGCCATTATATATCAAAAATAATATTTTGTCAAGGAGAGACCCCTTTGAAAAATTAGCTACATATAAAAAAATATCCCTAAAATAAGCCAAAAGATTCCCGAAAACAATTAGGAATCTCTACAAAAGGCTTATTTAAAGTTTTTTATTTTTTTATATTTTTTCCTTCATTTAAAGCAAATATAACCAATTAAGTATCTTCTAAAAACTAAGTAATTTATCTGCGGAAGGTTTGAGTTGGTTCGCAAACATTGATCAATATCAATTTTCAAAGGCAAACGCACAAACCTTTCCGCAAATTCAACTCACGCTAATTAATACCATCAAACTAAAAAAATATTGACAATTTTTTAAGAAAAATAAAACAGCCTCATATGATAACATAGAGACCGTTTTATTTTTCTTTTCCCTTTAGAAGGGAAAGGCAAGGAAACCTAGCCTTAAAATTTTTTCCCTTTTGGGATTTTTTTGTTTATTTTATTTTTTTATTTTTGTTTTATCTATAAAATTGCCTTATTCAAAGAAAAATCTCTCATCTTCCGGAAATTTCCCCTAAAAAAACAAAAACCGGGCTTTCACCCGTTCTTTTGACCTTATTCAGCCATCCACAATACAAGTATAGCAGACTTTTTCTTTTTTGGCAATAGACAGATAAAAATAGTTGGATAAAAAACTCGGCAAAGGAATTTCTCCTCCGCCGAGATGCGTTACTCCATTTCTTCCAGGGTGCCTCCGAAAATCATCTTGCCAAATAATATTATAGCAATAGCAAGCACCACAATAACAAAAATAATCCCAAATAACCGCATTTCAACCCTCCAAATGGAACTGGAAAAAAATTAATAAATTTTAACGCTCGATTGATATCATAACATTTTTTCCATCAATTTCAAAATCCTTCTTCAAGTCAGCTTTTTCCAAAAGTCTATCCTTGCATTCTTTCGCTAAAGTTTCTTTGGCAATCAAATCACCGAATTTCTTGAAAACTTCAGATTCGATAGCATAGCCTATTTTAATATAATTATCAACTTCATAACCGGCTTCTTTGCGCATTTCTTGAATAAAACGGATGATTTCCCGCGCCTGACCTTCGAGTTTGAGTTCGGAAGTGATTTCTACATTTAAAAATAAATGTAATCCATCTAATTCTCCATTAATCCAATCATTATCTTCTCTACCTTCAATAATATAATCCGGATTTTGATAAATATAGTTTACTTTCTTTATATTCAGTTCTTCTTGAATAACACTATCGAATTCAATTCCTAATGTTTGACCTTTATCAACTGTTTGCAATAATATTTGAACACTAGATAGAGGTTGTCTAACTTTAATTTTTGCTTGCGCTCTTAATTGCAAACCTAAGCTGATAACATCTCTTACTTTTTTCATTTTAAAATTCAATTTTTCATCAATTAAATTCTTATCATATTTGGGATAATCGCAAAGATGGACCGACTCTTTTCCGGTCAGGTTCTTGTAAATTTCTTCCGCGATGAAAGGCGTAAAAGGCGCCATCAGTTTAGAAAGCTCCACTAAAACATAGTGCAAAGTTTCATAAGCTTCGTTCTTATCTCTGTCATTTTCACTCTTCCAAAAACGCTTGCGACTCCGACGGATATACCAATTAGAAAGATTGTCGATAAAAACCTCAACCATCTTCGCAGAACCATAGATATCATATTTATCCAATTTTTCATCAACCGCCTTTATAAGCATATTCATCTCCGAAATAATCCACCCGTCCAATAAATTCTTGATATCATTAATATTCATCCCCTCTCTCTTTCCGTCAAACTTATCAATATTGGCATACATCACAAAAAATGAATACGAATTCCAAAGCATTCGGAAAACCCGATTCATCGCGTCGTTCATCACTTTCAGATCAAATTTTTTCGTCATTCCCGGCTGATTGATGGTATAAAGAACCCACCGCAACATATCCGCTCCATATTTATCCATAACCTCCATCGGCTCAATCACGTTTCCTTTTGACTTGCTCATCTTTTTTCCTTTTCCATCCAAAATATGCGCCAAACAAATAACGTTCTTAAAAGCGTTTCCTGATGTAACTTTTCCTGCCCTATTAAGAAGCGTCGCAATGGCATGCAAAGTATAAAACCAACCGCGAGTCTGGTCGATAGCTTCTGAAATATAATCAGCCGGAAAATATTTTCCGCTTTCGATTTTTTCCTTATCTTCTTCGCTGGCATTGTTCGGATAGAAAAATTGCGCCAGTGGCATAGATCCCGAATCAAACCATACGTCCAAAACCTCGGGCGTTCTTTTCATTTCTTTTCCGCAAGAACATTCAAATTTAACATCATCGATAAATGGCTTGTGTACGTCTTCCAATTTTTTTCCTGATAATTTTTCCAATTCTTTTATCGATTCAATGACTTTCAATTCCCCGCATTCGCAAACCCAAATCGGCATAGGCGTTCCCCAATAACGTTCCCGGGAAATCGCCCAGTCTTTCACGCCACGAAGCCATTCGCCGAAACGGCCTTCTTTTATGTATTCCGGAATCCAATTGATTTTTTCGTTATTTTTCACCAGATCATCAGAAAGCTCGCTCATTCGGATAAACCACGATGGCTTGGCATAATAAATGAGCGGAGTATCGCAGCGCCAACAAAAAGGATATTCGTGTTCATAAGCTTCTTCTTTGAAAAACAGATTCCTATTTTTCAAATCTTCAATGATCAAATCATCGACCGCGTATCTGTTCTTTTCATTCTTCTTCTTGACCGGAATCCCCTTACCTGGAACATCGGCGGAAATTTTTCCCTCTTCATCAACCGTAATTAAAGTTGGCAAATTATTTTCCCTGCCGACATTGGCATCGTCTTCCCCAAAAGCCGGCGCAATATGCACCACGCCAGTTCCGTCTGTCGTAGAAACGAAATCGCCATGAACTATTTTGTAGGCATTTTCGTTATCTGTTAATTTATAAAGAGATTCATAATTCAGGTTTAACAATTCTTCTCCTGTAACATTTTTTATATTATATTTTTTCGTAAAATCATCAACACTTAAAAACAAATCGTCTTGATTTTTACTATTAAAAAATCCATCAATTAAATGACGTACTTCTTGAAATCCAGCAGCGCCTTGCATGTTTTTCCAGAAAATATCTTTTGACAAAATATAATATCCAGATTCAATAATATTTTCTTCTTTTACATCATCATTGACCGTAAGCTTTCCAGTCATCTTACCCCTACTTCTTTTCAAAATTACATAATCTATATTTTTACTTACCGCCAACGCCACATTACCTGGCAATGTCCAAGGAGTTGTCGTCCAAACTAAAATATAAGTTTTGTCATCCGATTCAAATTCCCCGATTTTCTGTCCCGGCTTTACCTTAAATTTCACATAAACAGAATTATCCTTCACCGTCTGATATCCTTGCGCGACCTCATGAGAAGAAAGCGCCGTTCCGCAACGATAGCAATACGGCACGACTTTGTGTCCCTGATAGACCATACTCTCGCCGTTCTTGCTTTTGGATTTGAAAATCTGCGCCACCGTCCACCAGACCGATTCGATATATTTATTCTCATAAGTCACATAAGGATTTTTCATATCCACCCAATAGCCCATCCTTTTAGTCATTTTCTCCCAGAGATCCTTATATTCCCAAACCGACTCTTTGCATTTCTTGTTGAATTCGATAACGCTCTGCCGCGGATTGCCTGGCACGATATTTTCAATCTCTTGTTTATTCTTGAGTCCCAAAGCTTTTTCCACCTGCAGTTCCACCGGCAAGCCGTGCGTATCCCAACCGGCCTTTCTTTCCACCCGATAACCTTTCATAGTTTTGTATCTCGGAATGATGTCTTTGAAAGCTCTGGCTAAAACATGATGCAGTCCCGGTCGTCCATTGGCCGTCGGCGGCCCTTCGAAGAAAATGAAAGGTTTTGCATCAGGATTTTTTTCCACCGACTTTTCGAAAATTCCATTATCTTCCCAGAACTTCAACACTTCTTCTTCCATTTTCGGGAAAGTCATTTTTGGGTCAATTTTTTTGAACATAAAATTTATATTAAATTACAAAATTACCTCTTAATAAAATTGTTAGAAAAATAAATCTTTGAGAAATTATTGTTTGAGAATTTTAATTTCCTCCGAAAATTTCCATTGGATGCCGTAGAGCGAGGGAAATTTTCGGCTAGGAAATTAGTAATTCGAGTTTAATTTAGAAAAGATTTATTTTTCTAACTTTTCATAATAAATAAAAAACGCCCGCTAGATAAGGACGTTTTAATAACGTGGTACCACCTTATTTTTCTCGCTAATTATAATAGCAAGACTCAATTCCCTGCTATAACGGGCTTACCCGGCGGATTCTAATTTCCAAAAAAAGGATTTCTTTCCGCAGCTTGTTTGCTTTTTTCACAAACTAATGGATTGATATTCCATCCTAGCCTTTAATATTTCTATTACCAGAATAACTTAAAACTCTCTAAAAATCAACTTGAACTTTCAACAATTATAATACCTCCAACATTTACAACATTTCTAAATCAGACTTTCATAGACTTCCAAAGTTTCCCGCGCACATTTTTCCCAATTGAATTTTTCCACCTGTTTCTTTCCTTTTTCCCGATAAATATTTCTCAAGTTTTCATCTTTGGAAAATTCGAACATAGCCGAAGTAATCTCATTGACATCAAAAGGATTCACAAGTCTCGCCGCCTGACCGGCAATTTCCGGAATAGAAGAAACATTAGAAACGATAGCCGGCGTACCGGTTGCGAAAGCTTCCAGAACAGTCGTTCCAAAACCTTCATATAGAGATGGCATCACAAAAAATTCCGCTTGAGAAAAAATAGGCAGTAAATCATCTCCGATAATATAGCCGGTAAATATGACGTCGTTTTCAATTCCAAGATCTTTAACTGTTTGATGATATTCTGACGCAAGCCAACCTTCTTTTCCAGCCAGAACTAATCTATAATCGCATTTCCCTTCTTCTTTAATTTTCTTGTTTTTGAAACCAAGAAAAGCTTCCAAAAGCCTTGTAATATTTTTTATCGGCTCAAGAGTTCCCAAGAAAAGGATATACTTCTTATCCAAAGGAATGCCAAATTTTTCCAAAGTTTTTTCTCTTGTAATGTCAGTTTTTTCACTGAGACGCTTATCAAATCCGCTGTATATGACTTGAACTTTTTCCGAAGGACATTTGAAAATATCGCATATGTCTTTTTTTGTAGATTCAGAAACCGCAATTATTTTATCCGCCTTTCCCGCCATAAGATTAAGCATCGTGGAAATTTTCGCTCTTTTAATTTTTGGATAAACTTCCGGCAATTTTATCGGAGCCAAATCATGAATGGTCACAACGGTCTTTCCTAGATAACTGGCTGGAATGCGACTCATCGGAGAAGTCGTATGAACAACGTCAAGCTTCTCGCGCATCAGAGTTGCCATTCCCAAAATTTCGCTATAAGCCCCCGGCAGATATTTTTTATAATCAGAAAAAGGATAGAATTTTATCTTCACATTCGGCCTTGCGAATTTTTTCACATCTTTGTCTCTCACCCGAAAATCAAAAAAAAGTACATACTGGTTCTCTTTGTCTATTTCCAAAAGATGGCGGATGAGCTGATAAGTATAATGACCGACCCCAATCGCCTCGCCTTTTTCGGGATTTAATATTTTTCTCGCGTCTATTCCAATTTTCATATATTTAATCTTAGGAAATTAATCAATTTTTTGGCTTTAAAAAGGATTTTAATTTTTATACCCTCTTTTTTTCGTGCCACAATTTTAACCCTTTTTAAATAAAAAATCAACCCTAAAATATATTATTCATCACATCAATCGCTTTTTTGACCGGAGCGAAACTTTTCCTGTGAATTTCGCACGGACCATATTTCTTAATCGCATCAATATGGAATTTTGTTCCATATCCTTTGTGCTTCGAAAATCCATACTGCGGATATTTTTCGTGCCAAGAATGCATCATCCGATCGCGTGTAACTTTTGCAACGATCGATGCGGCGGAAATCGATTTAACAATCTTGTCACCACCAACTATTGCCCGCTGTTCTATCGACATATTGGGAATCATTTTATTTCCATCTACTAAAATTATTTTTTTGTCATTTGTTATTTGCAATTTATCATTCAGCGCCGATACGGATTTTTTCATCGCCAGATATGTCGCTTCCAATATATTTATCCGATCAATCGTTTCATGATCGCAAATTCCCAATCCAACATAAAAATTTTCAAATATAAAATCAAAAATTTCCTCTCTTTGTTTTTCCGAAAGCAATTTTGAATCGCGAATTATTGAAATGTTTTTGTCATTCTGAACTTGTTTCAGAATCTCTATTTGATTCTCTTGGGATGCTGAAATAAATTCAGCATGACATATTTTTTTAAAAATACATGCCGAAGCCACGACCGGCCCGGCCAATGGACCTCGCCCAGCCTCATCGATTCCGATAACAAAACTATAACCATTTTCAATCAGGCCTTTTTCCAGATCAAACGCCATTTTTTCTTTATTTTCCGCTTTAGTTTCCATTCTTTATTTTTTCGTCTATTAGATATACAGATATGATAACATTAAATTTCTGGAAAATGAAAAGGCATTGATATCGCTGTATCAATGCCTCTGCTCCGTGAAACGGCATCTGCAATCCTATAGCGCTGCCGCTGCCTGGGAACCTTCCACCACTTTTTTCATCATCATCGTGTCTGCGGTAAAACCTTTTACTTCCATAGCTGTCATGTCTTTTTGGCCTGTGTTTAATACTGCTGTCATCATCATAATTTTTTTCATTTTTTTCCTTTGCTCCTTTTCGTTGAAAGTTTTCGAAAAAAAATAATACTATGAGAAACACCTACTTATATTTTATAAGAACAAAAAAATCCGTCAACAAAAAATCTGTTTCTGACTTTAATATCTACAGCGTCGTCGCCGTCATCGTTATTGTAACGGTATAGGTTCCAGAAGGTTGGAATT
>CAYOTC010000018.1:0-16672 GCA_964406815.1 uncultured Bdellovibrionales bacterium | reverse complement strand
GAAATGTTACAATTATTATTAAATACAGAACCGACAAATGTTTGTGTGTAAAACAAATCAAGATAAAATTTTTATGTCCTAGAAATTAAAAATCCTCCAAGGTTAGTTTTTCACTGATAAGTTTTATAATTTTTTATAGGGTTTCTCTTGAATTTTTAAGTTGTTTTATTTCTTCCTTGTTTCTTTTTTGAAAATGAGTATGAAGGATTTTTTTTCTGATTTCCTCGTTGGTGAAAAAATCATTGTATATTTTCTTAATCGCCGGATTTTCATGCGCTCGCTTTATTTCTTTTTTATCATCAATCTCATAGAGAGACCTTGATCTTTCTCCGGTTATTTTTTTATTTGTTTGAATTGATTGACCGCCGCCGCCCACACATCCACCCGGGCAAGCCATAACTTCAATGGCGTCATAAAGGGTAGGATTTTTTTTGATTTTCTCTAATATTTTTTTCGCATTTTTAATTCCGCTAACAACGCAAACTCTCAGGATTTTTTCTCCAATTTTTATTTCTTTGGTTTTTATACCTTCCGTTCCACGAATTTCTTCTATCGCTTTATTGGGAAGTTCTGAATTTGTCATCTTAAAATAAGCGGTTCGAAGAGCTGATTCAAATACACCTCCACTGGAACCGTAAATAATTCCTGCGCCTGAAGGGAAACCCAGCGGATCGTCAGCTTCTTTCTCATCGATATTCTTCAGATCAATTTTATTTTTCTTTAATAATCTTACTAATTCTCTGGTGGTCAGGACTATATCAATAGGATATTGGCCGTCTATTTTTAATTCTTCTCTTTTGATTTCAAATTTTTTTGCAATGCAGGGCATTATGGAGACAACGTGGATATTTTTTGGATCAATATTATTTATTTTGCTCCAATATTTTTTAACTATTCCTCCCAACATTGTTTGCGGTGAGCGGGAGGTGCAAAGATTGGAAATGAATTCCGGATAATTAAATTCAAGAAATTTTACCCAAGCAGGGCAGCAGGAAGACATTGCAGGAAGATTTTCATTTTTGGAAAGCCTTTCAATGAGTTCATCAGATTCTTCCATGGTGGTGAAATCCGCTCCGGTTGCTGTGTCAAAAACATAATCAAAGCCAAGTTTTTTGAGCCCGGAAATTAATTGACCAGTGGCAATTTCTCCATTTTTCATTCCGAATTCTTCTCCAATACTCACTCGAATGGACGGTGCGAATTGGACAATGGTTGTTTTATTTTTATCTCGGAATATTTTTTCCAATTCTTCGAATTCTCCAGCGCCTTCCATTGCTCCAACAGGACAATGCAAAACACACTGGCCGCAGTTTATGCAATCATTCTCATTTTCTTTTGAAAGTTCCACTTTTCCGTTATCATTTAAGCTCAAAAAATTCGTCGGACAAATATCAATGCAATTTTCACACCCAATGCATTTGGTCTGGTCAAAAACCATGGTTCCAACTTGAAAAATTTTATCCTTCTCATCTTTTTTCGCTGATGGCTTCGCTTCAAATTTTTTTACCAGTTCCAAAAGTTTGCAATGCTGGAACCAAACGCAGTCGTCACATTCCAAAAGATGTTTTTTCAAGATTTTATCCAGGTTTTTTTTCCTTTCTTCAGATATTTCATCGGAGTCTGTTATGATTTCCATGCCTTCCTTTATGATTGTTACACAAGCGTGTTTTAGATTTTCTTCTCCGTTGATTCTGACAACACACATTCCGCAGTGGTGTTTTATTTCCACATCCGGATGAAAACAAAGTGAAGGTATTTCGATCTGATTTTCGCTGGCAACATCCAAAATGCTTCTACCAGCTTCCGCTATGATTTTTTGCCCATTTATTTTTATGGATATTTTTTGCATAGTATTTTTATTATTTAGTGATTTAATTTTATCATATTATTTCATTTTGCTTTTAAAAATTTCATGAAAGATGATTCCGGCGCTTACGGCTACATTCAGGGATTCTATTTTGGAAGTGGTTTTTATATTGATAAATTTATCTGCCATTGCATTTAATCCTTCACTGACTCCTTGGCTTTCGCTTCCCAAAATGATGCAGAAATTTTTTCCCGCTTCAAATATTTCAGAAACATCAGTGCCTTTCTCTACATCAGTTGAAACCAATTCCATTTTTGTTTTTATTTCTTCGGCTATTTTCCTGTCCTTATCGAAGAGAATATTCAGTTTGAAAATGGAATCTTTGGCGGATTGGATCGTTTTGGGATTATAAAGATCGACGCAAGTTTCATCCAAAACGACATTTTCTATGCCGAAGGCCAAAGCGCTCCGAAGAATTGTTCCTAAATTTCCCGGATCATTGATGCCATTGAGATAAGCGATATCTTTTTTGAAATCTATTTTTTTTATCTGTTCAGGATAAATCGTCCAAATTCCTTGAGGCGAATCCAGTGAAGAGAGATTGTTAATATTAATTTTTTCAGAAAGGACGAATAGTTCACGTTTTCCATCAGAGAATTTTTCAAGTTCCGTTGTGTTATTCTCGAGAAAATTTTTAGTCACAAAAATTTCTTTAGGATAAATTCCGCTCATCGCCGTATCTTTTATTATTTTCCAATTTTCTACCACAAACTCCCCACGTTCCGCGCGGTATTTTTTCAACTTTAATTTATTCAAGTCTTTTATTTTCTTGTTTTCCTTGCTTTCAATTGAGATGATTTTCATATGAAAATGATTTTAACAAATAGTTAGCGTTTGTTTAAGCTACGTTTTAAGTATATCACAAGTCCCTATTTAAATTTTGAATGATAAAAATAGGACTTTAAATAAAGTCCTAAATTTCTCTTCACAATGTTTTAAGGAAGATCTGAAAAAATATCTAACTCCTTTTATAAAATTATAATCTAGTTAAATATCGCATTAAACAGGTATCCCATAATAATTATTCCGACGATTGTTATTCCGAAAAAAATTGCCAAGAGTTGCCATCGCATTACTTTTTTGAGGATTAAGGCTTCAGGAAGAGATAGAGTAACAATCGCAGTCATAAAAGCCAAGACTGTTCCTAGCGGCGCGCCTTTTCCAACCAGGGCGTCCATTATAGGAAGGACGCTAACGGAATTGGCATAAAGAGGAAATCCTAATAAAACGGCTATCGGAACAGTCCACCAAGATTTGGCGGATAGATAATGCTCAAATAAATTGCTAGGAATAAAACCATGAATCAAAGCTCCGATCCCAACACCCAAAATAACATAAGGGAAAATATTTTTTGTTATCTTCATTCCGTCTTTCCAAAAATATAAAACTTGCTGGCGGAAAGAAAGTTTATTGCCTCCATTGCCTAATTCAACCTGCTTTCTTGATTTGAACTGCATAAGTTCGGGAATGACATATCTTTCAACTTTAAGTTTTTGAATTAACATTCCGCCCATTATTGCAATCGCTAGTCCGAATAAATTATAAAAAATAGTAACTTTCATTCCAAATAACGCGGGGAAAAGATAGAGTGATGACTCATTAATCAAAGGAGAACTTATTAAAAATGCAAAAGTCATTCCTAAAGGAATTCCGGCACTTATAAAGCCTATAAAAAGGGGGATTGAGGAACAAGAACAGAAAGGAGTAACGATGCCCAAAAGAGCGGCAAAAAGATAATTCAATCCATGCCAGCGTTTTTTGGTTAGAATATTCCTGGCTTTTTCCATTGGAAAATAATAGCGGGTAATTGCCATTACATAATTTACAACAATTAAAAGCAATCCAATTTTGATCGTATCATAAATAAAAAAATTTATTCCATCAGAGATTCTAGAATATTGGTCTAATTCAAAAACGTTATAAGTTAGCCAATCGGAAAATAATCTTATCATATTTTGTTTTATAAATTGATTAAATATTTAATAAGATATTGGAGATAATAAACGCCCGTTATGAGAAAAATCGTTGCTACGCCGTATCGCATCATTTTTTCAATTTTTCCCATGGCGTTATATATTTTTCCGACCTTCTCCACGCTAAACGCCAAAATAATAGAAAAGATTATTACTGGCAAACCTGTGCCCAAGGCAAACAATGGAGGCAGGAGCAGGCTTTCAGTTGATGATATAACTAAAGGAACAAGCATTCCAAAAAAAAGCACTCCGCTATAAGGACAAAACACTAAAGCAAACAACATCCCTAAAAACAATGTTCCAATGTGACCTTTGGTCGCCAGCCACTCCTTGGCTTTTTCTATCTTTTTATTTTTGGAGCCGAAGTTTATTTTTATAATTCCAAACATTACCAAAGAAATCAAAATTAAAACTATTCCCAAAACCTTATCACCCCAGCCTTGAAAAATACTAGCAATACTGAAAGCCGAAAAACCAAAATAAATCAGTGTTGCCAAAAGAGTGTAACTAACTCCTCTACCTAAGGTATAAACCAGACCGCTCACCAAAGTATGCTTAGCAGTTTTAATATCCTTAGAAATGTAAGCGATAGCAGTAATGTTGGTGGCCAAAGGACAAGGACTAATGGAAGTCATCACGCCTAACAAGAATGCTGTTAACAGCGGAATATTATATTGATCAATTAAAATATTTAGAAATTCCATCAGATTTAAAGTAGAGTTTTTATTTTAGCAGAAAGATAATCGTGAAAAATATTCTGCTTTCCTAAAAGTCTCCATGCCTGCACTTCTTGCCTAATATTATCCTTGCCGTCAGTTATGGCGTTTATAAAAAGAGATGATCCAGTTGCTTTGAATTTAGCTGCTATTTCTCTATTTCCCGGTAAATCAACATTTATTTCTTTGAATTCAATTTTACCGCTTTGGAGTTCCGGTTGAAAAAATTTTTCAACTGTTTCTTTGGTATATTTTCCCATCGTGATACAGGAATAACAGCGGTTAGTGGAGTGGAAGACATATACCTGGACTTTCTCGGCCGGTCTATTTTCTTGAACCTCGACTTGTTGAGAATTTTTTTGCGTGTCTGTATTATTAGGCTGTGTTTTATTGTTCGGGTTCACAATTATATAGATAATGGCGATGGCAAAAACCAAAACGCCCACATAAAGCAAATATTTCCATGATTTTTTCATAGGTCATTTTTTGTTTTAATGATTATTTAGCAATTACCACCGCAAGAGCATCCGCAAGAAGATTCATCTGAATGCATCGTATCATCTTTTGTAATCAGTTTTTTAATTTCTTCTATTGATGGAACAGTTCCATAGCTCAATATTTTTTCATTCACTACTAAAACCGGCATACTCATAACATTATATTCCATAATTTTCTGGATATCTGTTATTTTTTCCACACTAGCTGCTATGCCTAATTCTTCCAAAGCTTTTTTTGCGGTAGCTTCCAGTTTTTGGCAATTAGGGCAGCCCGTTCCTAGGATTTTAATGTTCATAAATTTATTTTATTACTTGATTAAAAATTTTCTTATATTCTCTGACAGCTTTTTTATTAAGTGAATAACGAATAAAATTACCCTCTCTTTTTTCAATCAAAAGTCCGATTCCTTTCAATTGTTTGAGGTGATGAGAGGCTAACTTGTTTGAAATGCCGATGGCAGGAATTATCTCGCACACGCATTTCGAACCACCCTGAAGAACGCAAAAGATTTTAAGCCTGTTCAGATCGGCAACTGCACGAAGAAATGAGTAGGCTTTCTCGATAGCATCTGCTTCTGCGGAATTTTTAGCGCAACATTTGAATTTCATAATAAAAAGTATTCTAATTTATATTAGAATACTACAATAAATAAAAATTCGTGTCAAAAGTTTTTAGGGGAATGGAAATAGTATTAGGTAATTTTTACACTCAACGTTTAATTAAATACTAAAGCAAAATAAAAACGTCCGAAACGGACGCTTTTATTTTATGCCTCAACTGATGATAGATTGATTTTATTCTAAAGTATAAATTTTCTCAGTCATTTTATCTTTTAACGCTTCGCTCCACATATCATAACCGCTCATTTTAAACAGAACTTCATTTTTATTTGCATCATATTTACAATCAACATCCAGAAATTCCGAAGTGGATTCTTCCTTTTCACCTTTTACCAAATCGAATTTAACAGTCATATCCGGCAGGGAATATACTTCTCCGTCAGGACCGCTTCCGATTCCGGCAGAAGTGCACATAAATAAATATTTATCATCTTTTGAAAAACCGATATTTGTAGGATAAGCTATTTCCGTGATATTTTGCTGTTTTTCCATATTATAAATAATGACGCCCATATACTCCCATCTATATTTTTCATAGAGTAGGTATTTTCCAGTATTGGAGAATTTTAGATTTCCAAAAGATATAACCTTGAGAGTATCGTTAAAATTTTCAATGGTATCGTTAGGATTTTCTGTATTTTCTGCTTCTCCTTTATCGATAATAGTTTCAATTCCATTTTCTTCTAAAATCACATAATTTCTGTCGTCTCTTTTTGTTGTGTAGGCCTTATTATTTCCAAAAACGGCAAGGTCCACCTTTTTTATTTTAGCAGAGCTTCTATTTAATGCAGTCATATTTTTAATTTGTGTTTCTTCCGCATTTTTTCTTTCTTCAATTTTCACCACAAAAAGACTGGCAGTGAAAGTGAAAATTAGGATTATTATTGTTCCGGCATAGGTTGGAATTTTTTTGTTATCCATTTTTTTTATTTTATTCCATTAGTAGATATATTATGTCAAATAAATATTAAAATGTAAATTGAAAAATAAAAAGCAAGAATTTTTTTAAAAATATAATTTCCTTGCTCTTTAAACGTAATGGTGCTAGGATACCTTATTATCCAATTATTAATTAATTAACAAAACTATTATGAATAATTTCAAAAGAAGAGATCGCGATTTCGGAGGTGACAGGAATAGGGGCAGGGGATTCGGAGACGGTGGTGGAAGACGTGAAGGTCGTCCGGAAATGCACCAAACAATATGCAGTGATTGCGGAAAAAGTTGTGAAGTTCCGTTCCGTCCATCAGGGGACAAGCCCGTTTTTTGCAGTGATTGTTTTCAAAAACAAGGCGGAAGCGCGCCCAGAGGCAGAGATTCCAGGAGTTTCGGAGACAGAAATGACAGGCCAAGATTCAATGATAAGCCGTCATATCGCAACAACTCCAGTGCGAATACTGAAAACTATAAAGCTCAATTTGATCAGTTGAATCTGAAACTCGACAATATTTTAAAAGTGGTTTCTTCTCTCAAGTCAAATATTTCAGAGGGAGCAAAGCAAGAAAAAAAAGTCGCTTTTGCTAAGCCGAATATTTCTCAGGAAGTAAAGGAGTTAAAAATTTCTGCCAAGAAAGTTGCCGCCCTAAGGCCGGCAACTAAGAAAGTAGTCAAAAAAACTACTGCTAGTAAGAAGAAAAAGTAAAAAGCCGAGTATTTCCTATAAATCAAAAAACGTACCCAACGGTACGTTTTTTGATTTATACAATTTTTATTTTTCCAGCATTTCTTTCAATTTATCTATGACAGCTTTCTCCCAAAAACGCATCGCGTACCATCCCAGCAAAAAATTCCCCAGGATGGCAAAAATCGGATTTTTTATTGTAATGTCGTATGAATAGTTGATTTTTGTGCCTCCCGGTATTTCCTCCATAAGAAATTCTTCGTGGCCGAAAGTTCCGATTTCGCTTTTATTATCCGAGACATATCCGATCGGCGGAAGCAGTTGGGTTTGCATTTTTGCAGTAAAAAATCGGCCAAATGTTTTAGCTTTAGCTTCAATTGTAAGATTATTTCCATTTCTTTTCAATATGCGAAGTGATTTCGCGACTTTGGGAAAAAATGTCGGCATATTTTCAAAATCGCTCATTATTTTATAAACTTCTTCGCGAGGAGCTTTTATAGCCCATGATTTTTTCAGAAGAATTTTTTTCATATCAATATCTTAACGCAGTTATTATTAAAAAATTTTTAAATGAATCTAAAATATTTGAGCTAAACTTATAATGATAAAAATTCCGATTGAATTAAGCAAGAAAGTTATTAAGATAAATTGCCAATTTTTTATTTTTGATAGTCCCATCAAACTTATGCCTATTTCGTCCGGAAGCGGGGAAGCTATGATAAGTGCGCCAACTATTGGTATTAGCCAAGTGAAGAATGGACTTTCAAATATCGTTCCCAGAAAGGATTTGTTTATCTTTTTAAATATCGGAACCAATTCTTCAAAAACTCCATCCTTTAGAATTCTTAGAATTATGTAATCTCCTAAAACACCTCCAATTCCAGCAAAAAGAGCAACTAGGTATGGATTTAGTGTTTTTGCTATATCAAAAATAATTGCAGAAGCCGGGGCGACTGTAAAAACTGACACAAAAAACATTCCGCTAATGAAACTTCCAACATAGCCAAACCTGCCTATATTTTTTATAAAAAATTGGATGAAACTGCTATCCAGAAAATATACCAAAAAAGCAATGCTTAAAATTAGCAAAGCGGTATTTTTATATTTCCAGTTTTTCCATTTGGTCGGTATCATTTATAAAATAAAAAAATATATTTTAATTTTACCATAAGTTCTACTATCTTGCTTGGACATAAAAATAACCCAATAAAAAAACGTGCTATAGCACGTTTTTAGTCTAGATCCAGGGACTGAACGACATTAGAATCTATCTTCTGAATCTTAAAACAGTTTTTAGTTTAACTATTTTTTTCAAAGAGTTTCTTTTTTGCTTTCATTCTGTTAAATAATTCTTCACAAGCCTCGGATTCCGAATTAAATGTTTTTTCTCCATGTCTAACGCCACGCTCACTATAATAAACACTCCACGTGTTATAATCATCCAATCTGATAACAGTTTTGTTATCTGTTATGCCTTTATCGCCAATTAAATACCAGCAATTAGGAATGTCTAAATTTTTTAATTTGGTTGATAAGTCATTTATTTTCATATGTTTTTTAAATTCTTACAATTAGATTATATCACAATTTCTAACGTCCGTCCTATTTGGGTATAAAAATAACCCTTTAAATGAGGGTTATTTTATTTGGCTCCGCGACCCTTTCGACGGGCTCAGGATTGCTTTCTGCGGAAATCAATCAACAAACTCAAGACCTTTGCTTAATTTTTTAAGAAGTTCTAAATCCCCATTTATAAGTGCTTTCTTTTTTGCAACACTCCATTTTTTAATTTGTAATTCTCTTTTTTCCGCTGCTGCCTTCGATGATTGTTTTTCACTATATACAAGTTGAATATCTGAAAACTGCTTTGTATAAAAAGATTTACCTTTTTTATGTTGATCAATTCTGCGGTCTAAATTATCTGTCATTCCAACATAATAACTTTTATTGTCGCAAAAAAGAATATATACATACCACATATGATATGAATTATATATAACAAAAACTCAGGGCGCAAAAGTCCTGAGCTTGTCGAAGGGCTCCGCGACCAGGATTCGAACCTGGAACCAATTGATTAACAGTCAACTGCTCTACCATTGAGCTATCGCGGAATATTATTTAGTTGTCAACATTTTCATCAAGCCATTTTCTTCCTTGGCCAGACTTCAAAAATTTCTCTCTTTGGATAACAGACTTTTTGTCTGCAAACTCTTCCGTATGAATTATTTTAAATGGCCTATTTTGACGGGTCCATTTATTGCTTCCTGCATTGTGCTCACACAATCTCTCGAGAGAATCTTTTGAGGTATAACCAATGTATCTCTTTTTATTTTTTAAACTTCTTAAAACATAAACGCTAAACATATGTTTTTATAAATCAAGACAGTCCTAGCCAGAGGCTGGTCCGCTTTTGGCGGAAACTGTTTTACTGTCTTTTGATTGAATCGCGCCAGCCATCTTCCATAGGCAGAATAAATGGCTGGTCAGTCTTCGACTGAGAATATTTAATTGTCAATATTAAATAGCCTTTTTAAGACTATTTATCTAATGAAACGATTATATCAAAAACTTACAAAAAATCAATAGGGGGAGCGTCGAAACGATTCTTCGCCGCTCCATTCCTGTCGAATTACTTTATGCGTCTTAGTTTTAGATCTATAAGTAACTCGTATGCTTCCTTTGGCAAGGAAGCAAAAAGTTTTTCTTTGGCTTCTCTTCTTCTTCTGTTCTTTGGGCCAGTTCTTGCGCTGTTATCATCTGCCCTGATCAATCTTACTAAGGCATTATATTCGCCAACTTTAGCAAGATCTTTTTCCGTTAATGCCATTCCAGTTTCTGCTTGCGCTTCAATTTCCATTTCTACTTTTTCTGCGGACAATCCTTTCATTTATAAACCCTCCATTTTTTTAAAAAATTTGTAAAAAGCCAAAATAAAACTTCCGCAAGTATTTTAGCCGATTTTTGGAATTTTGTCAACCGAGAAAAAGTAAACTTTAGAGCCAATTCGGAAAAATCACAAAAATTTGACTTTTTTGGTGAAAAGTGTATAATCAGCTTATTGTAAGTTTCTCAAGAAGTGTGCGCCTTATATAGTAAGGACCATTACGAAAAGTTAATTTTCGGAGATAAGCTTAGTGAGAAGGTCGCCTTGCAATTTAAGAATTATATAAGGCAAAGAAAATGGCATCAAAACTTTACGTTGGAGGCCTGCCGTATAAGACAACCCAAGACAATTTACAGGATTATTTCACCCAAGCTGGATCAGTTGTTTCAGCTGTGATAATCACTGACAGAATGTCCGGTCGGTCAAAAGGATTCGGATTCGTCGAAATGGGATCAGAAGATGAAGCTAAAAAAGCTATCGAAATGTTCCATGGAAAAGAGTTCGAAGGCAGAACTTTGACCGTAACTGAAGCTCGTCCGATGGAACCACGTCCGCAGAGATCAGGATACGGAAGGGAATAAGCGAATTATACGCTTTTCAATAAAACAGCCCCGAGCAATCGGGGTTGTTTTATTGTGAAAAAATATGGATAAAAAGGCTTAAGATAACCTTAATTTTGATTGACAAAATCGAAAATTTATGCTATTATTTAGGGTCGTGGAAAATTTATCTAGAAACTTAAAAAAATAGGAGATTATATGGATATAAGAAAAATGTCAGTATTGGTGCTTTATGTTGTTTGTATGGCTTTTTTTATCAATGGCGTAAATGATGAGGGTATTTCTGGAGCAAATTCAGAAAAATCCTACACTTGTTCTGACGGTGGGTTGCTCATCGTCGGAACGGAGGTTAATAACAATGTGCCGATGATATATGCAGAAAAATATTCATCGGAAAAAAAGGACACTCTAAACTGGGCATATGGTTCTGAATTCGAGTTTTCTGAGAACTACAAAGTTCTAGTAGAAAAGATCGATGAGATAGAGGGAAAAATAATTGTTTCAGGAAATCTTCTCGATAAAGAAGGGAGAATAATCAGTCAGTATTCAAAAGATATTGATTGGAAAAATTGGAGCCAGAAAAAGGTCTAGGTTTCAATAAAAACCGCGAGGACAGTTTTGTCTAAGCGGTTTTTATAATGCCTTGTTTATTTTGTCTTTTAATTCGTGTATAATATCAAGGCAATAATTAATTCTTTTTATTCGTAATAAATTTAAGGAATACTTTATGAAAAAAGCATTTTTTTTATTCTCATTGTTTTTTGTTATGGTTTTTTTGTCGGCTTGTTCAAAAGAGCCGGCAGAAGTCGTTCCTGCGGATGGCGGGGATATTATCCTGTTTTTCAGCAATACTTGTCCGCACTGCAAGAATGTCGAAGATTTCATCAAAAATAATGGCGTGAAAGAAAAAGTCAGTTTTTCCCAGAAGGAAGTCGGGATGCTCGGCGAAGCGAAATCCAATTCAAATTTTATGGTGGAAAAACAGAAAGCTTGCAATATTGAAAAGGATTTAGTCGGAGCGGTGCCGTTTTTGTGGACTAAGGATGGGAAATGTTTGATGGGGGACAAGGATATTATAAATTTTTTCAAAGAGAAGATAGAACAGACAGAAAATAGAGAACAGGAATCAGGGAACAGTGAGTAATGAAATAAATTTAACCAGCGTATTAAAAAGTGACAATTGATAGTTAATCTTAATCATTAGTTATTGAATATTTGATGAAAATTATAAAAAAATACAAATTTGTTTTTGTTTCGATATTAGCACTTCTGGCTCCTTTTTATAAAGCCCATGCGATTTGTCCGGTCTGCACTGTCGCGGTCGGAGCGGGTGTCGGACTTTTTGAATATTGGGGAATAGACGATGTGATTACCGGAATTTGGATCGGAGGACTTGTGGTTTCGATGACTCTTTGGACGATTGATTGGTTTAATCGGAAAAATATCCGCTTTTTTATGAAGCGGCTTGTCACTTGGGTAGGCTATTATCTTTTGATCGTTTGGCCGCTTTGGGGGCAGGGATATATTGGAAAGGAATACAACACTATTTTGGGAGTGGATAAATTACTCTTTGGGATAATTATCGGCAGTATTGCTTTCTATGCCGGAGGACAACTTCATTTTTTCCTGAAAAAAAGGAATGGCGATAAAGTTTATTTCCCTTTCCAGAAAGTTGTTTTCACTGTTGCGCCACTTTTAATTCTCAGCGGAGTTTTTTATTTTATCGATAAATAATACATTAAAATAATCGAATTATAATTTTTGAAAATATTTTTCCTCGGCTTTCAGTAGTGCACTCAGCAGCTCGGAAAAATATTTTCAATAATTCATTAATTTTTTAAAAGTTAAATTATATAATTAAAATTTTTAAAATTATGGAACAAAAGGATGAGCTTATAAATAATGTCAATAAACTTATTGAAAAGGTTGATGATATGAAGAAGAAGGATAAACTTGATCTTTCTTCCGATCAAGACCTTTCGATTGCCATTATGAATTTGGTGAGTATTGAGGAGCATTTTTTCTTTACCGGAGCCAAACTCGGAAAACCGGAGTATTTCAATCTGCTTCAAGAAGTGCGCAAGATGAGAGGCGATTTGTTGCGCAAAATTGTCAAAGAGCCGGAAGGGGAAATTTGGTGCATCTCTAAACATCTTCTCGCAGCTTCGATGCGCCTCATGGAAGTCGGAACCAAGCAGCAGGGGATGGAAAATAAGGAAGACGCCAAAGAGCTTTTTCAGAAGTCATATGATTTATACTCTCTGTTTTGGGCACTAAATATGAATATTATTAAAACTGATGATGTGAAAAAAATCGACGATAATGCTTTGAATGTTCATGACGACAAATCTTCGGCAGATAAAAGTTTAGAAACTTCTTCTAGGGAAGAAAAAATAGAAAATAAAACTAATAACAATGCGCCAGCCCACAAGTTAACATTTTTGGGAAAGATGGGTGATCTAGTTAGAAAAGCTATTGATTGTTGCATAGAGTAAGTTTATGAAGCCAATATTTAGAACTTTCAACTTTAGTAACTTTATTAACTTTATAAACTAAAATAAGGGGTTTGGTCGGACTCCTGCATTATTAAAAAATTAATAATTAACAAAATATGAAAAAAATATCAATAGGGATTATTGTAATTTTCGGGTTTCTTGTTTTGGCAGGTTGCGGAAATAATCCGGCTCAGATAGAGGCTCCAAAAGCAAAAGTCCAACAAAAGAAAGAGACTACGAATACTTCGGAAAAACTTCCGGAGGCGACCGGTAATGTCGATGATGCAGTCGAAGCGGCAGAGGAAATTGCCAAAGGGGAAGACGCGATTGTTTCAGAGGAGGAAAATGAGGCAAGGGCGTCAGTTTCTGAAGAAGATATAAATGACTTAAGCAATTCATATGAAGAAAATGAATTATAAAAAAATATTTCTAAGCATTGCCATTGTGACTGTTTTTGTTTTTTCTTTTAATTTAGTTTCAGCTAAACCAGGTAAGGCTATAGGTAATGACAATCAAAGCAAAAATAAAAACTTGGAAGAAATCAAAGGCAAAAAGATTGATAAATATTGCGATCAAATACAGAAAAAACTGGATAAGATAAAAAATGAAGTTTTATCCCGGGAAGAAAAATTAAAAAATAAATCACAAGAAAGAGAAGCAAACTGGCTGGAAAAGCAAACAGCAAGAGACAATAAACTCGCAGAATTTTCTTCCAAGCGGGATGCAAATCTGGAAGAGCATTTTAAAAAACTTGCGGAAAAAGCCGGAACTGACGAACAGAAAATAGCGGTTAATAATTTTCATATAGCAATGAAAAAGGCGATTGGAGACAGGAGAATAGCGATTAAAAAAGCAATAACTGATTTCAGGAAAGGAATGTCGGAAATAATCAATAGCCGAAAAAATGCTCGTAATTCCTATGCGGAATCCTTCAGGGTCGCGACCATGAAAGCCTTGGAAAAATCTTCTGCTGATTGTGCCAGTGGATCTCTGGATGGGGAAAAAATCAGGACCACTCTTAAGGCTAGCTTGAAAGCCGGAAAAGATGAATTGATAAAATCCAAACAAGGAATAGAAAAAGCGAATGTTTCAATTGAGGCCTTGATAAAAGTCAGAAAAAAAGCTATCGAGGACGCTAATGCTATATTCAAAGTAGCAGTAGAAAAGGCCAAGGTAGATTTCAAAGTGGCAATGGCTGCAGCTGGCAAGACCGAAAATGAAACTGATTCTGTGATTGAAGAAGATGAAGATAATGACGAAGAAGCTTCTTCTGAAACTGCGGAATAGTTTTTCTATGGTTTATTTTTTGATGAGCCAAAAGGCGGAGCCTTTTGGCTCATCATTTAGAGAATTGAAGGAAATAGAAAATCATGACAAATAGTGATTTGTAATAAAAAATCACCGGATTGTATGTCGGTGATTTTTTTATTCTTTTTATTGTTTCAATCTTTAATTATCGCATTTGGCAAGATACTCTTTATTAATTCCAAGGTATTTTTCAAGTTCAGCTAAATCTTTTTCCAATCCAGCTATGTAATCTTTGACTTCCTGAGTATCTTTCTTAGCTTCTTTAAATCTTTCATAAATATCATTAGCATTTTTTATATCATCTGCAATCTTTATTTTTTGTTTCTCCATTTTTTCTATATTATCCTCAACATTTTTTTTATCCGTGCAGATTGTTTTTGTTTTTGAGATAGGCGCGCCGAAATGCTGGACGATGAAAAAAGCTTCTTGGTCGTCAATTTCTCCCCAACCATAGGCGATACCGATTTCCGAAAAGTCACTGCTCATAATATTTTTATAATGTCCCGGACTATCCATAAATCCCATGTGGGCTATTTCTGCTGTTGTGGCATTCATCGCTAAATTTTCTCCCACAAAAGAATATTTATAACCGATTTTATCGATAAAAGTAGAATAAGTGACTGAAGCTGGAGAAATATGTTCAAAATAGTTATTTTTTGCCATGTCTTCGATTTTCAGTTTAGCCGATTCGCAAAGTTTTTCATTCCAAGCATAGGATTTGAGATTTTTGCTCTGCCTGTCTCTGTTTATAAAATCAAAAATTTTTCCAACGATTATATTATCCTCAAAATCATCGCAATTAATTTTTCCGAAATATTTTGTTTTTTCTATGTCTTTACGAGTTACTTCGAGTATGAGCTTATTTTTGTCATCTGGATTTTTCTCTTTTGTGAAATTTTTATTTTGGGCTGGAGTTAGCGAAGCGTCATTTTTCGGGGTATAATTGTTTTTGAGATAAGCGAAAAGAAAGACAGCAAAAATAACGGCAGAAAAAACTAAGATTCCTTGCCAGATTATTTTAAAAATACTTACGGTTGATGCCATATTATATTTCTAAGAAATTAATAATCTCATTTTTTAATTCTATCATTAATTAGCAGTTTAGAAAAATTTTTTGGTAATTTTATGATCAATGATTATAAAAATTTTCCATATTTTATAAATCCAGAAGCTTTTTCGGTAGGAATTTTTTCAGTCGGATGGTATGCGCTGATGTATCTGGTCGCTTTTTCAGTCGTTTATTTTCTTTTGAGATATCGAATGATAAAAAGCGAAGGAAATTTTTTTCAGAGTGCGGAGGATATTTTTGATTTTATGTTCTATGTTTTTCTCGGAGTCATAATCGGCGGACGTCTGGGATATGTTTTATTTTATAACCCATCTTTTTATGCGCATAATATTTTTTCCATCATTTCTCCTTTTGATCAGTCTGGAAATTTCATTGGGATTTATGGAATGAGTTATCACGGGGGTCTTGTCGGAGTTATTTTCGCTTCATGGATATTTTGTCGAAGAAGAAATATAAATTTTTCCGATATGCTGGAATTTGTCATTCCTGCCGTTCCAGCTGGTTATTTTTTTGGACGAATTGGCAATTTCCTAAACGGCGAACTTTATGGACGAATAACGGAAAAGCCGTGGGGGATGTATTTTCCGAGCGATATGTATGGATTTTTGCGCCATCCTTCGCAACTTTACGAAGCTTTTTTCGAAGGACTGATCCTTTTTGTTATTCTTTGGGTTTGGCGCAAAAATCCCAAGTTTGAAGGAAAATTATTCCCCATTTATCTTATCGGATATGCTATTTTTCGTTTCTGTATAGAATTTTTGCGCGAGCCGGACGAACATATCGGATATTTTTTCTCTTTTCTTACATTGGGACAAATTTTGAGTTTCTTGATGCTTGTTGCAGGAATAATTTTTATAATAAGGAGGAGGACAAAATTATGATATTAGAGGAAATTCACCTCACCCCAACCCTCTTCTTAGTAAGGAGGGGGGGATAAGAAATTTCCTCTCCCATTTGTGAAAGGAATTAGAGGAGAGGGGGTGGAAGTGCGGTAGTGTCATAATAGATAAATTTAAGCATCTAGAAATTTTGAAATAATAATACAGATTCCGGAACAAGTC
>CAYOTC010000017.1:0-16891 GCA_964406815.1 uncultured Bdellovibrionales bacterium | reverse complement strand
AGAATTCAAGTTTAAGGTGAAATGAAAAACAAAGAGGGCTAAAAGAAGTCAATGTCCTGTTTGTAAATGAATTTCACGAAAAAATGAGAAACTTTTAACATCCCCCAAATTCTCCAATGGAGGATTTGGGGGCTTGGTGTTTTTTGGAAAAAGGCAAAATGAGATTATTGTGGTATAATGAAAACGATATTTTTTAATATTTCAAAAATATTATTATGGATTTTAATTCTATACTGGAAAATTTAGGATTTCAACAAAAACTGTCTCTGGACATAAGTTTACTTATAATAATAGCGATCATTACTTTTATTTGGGGAATTGTTTTTGGACGAGGAAAATTGGCCCCGATATTTTCCGGAATATATATATCCATTGTTATAACAAGCGCGGTGTCATTTGATTTTTTTGATAACTATATTTATCGGCTGATTTTATTTTTTATTCTTGTTGCTATTTTTGTTTTCTGGGAGAACAAATTTTTTAATTCTTCCTTCGCTTCGGTTGGCTATGGTTTCTCCTGGAAAGTTTTTGTGATGAGTTTTTTTGAAATCATGCTGATTTTAAGTTATGTTTTGACGATAATTCCTCATAAAATAGCGGCTAATTATGTATCAGTTAACGCTTTTGGCTATGTCGCTTCTCAAGATTTTCGACTTATTTGGATGGTTATTCCTTTTATTTTTTTGGCTTTTGCAAATCGAAAAAGTGGCCGTTATTGACGAAATTTTTATGAGTGGTATAATGCAAAAAGTTGAAAAAACGGTTTTTTTTGTTTCGTTAAAAATATCAAAAATAATGCGCCCATAGCTCAGTTGGTAGAGCAGTTGCCTTTTAAGCAAACGGTCCCAGGTTCGAATCCTGGTGGGCGCACAAATAAAACAGCTTCTTTAATGGAAGCTGTTTTTTATTGATGTAAAAGATTTTGGATTTTTTTATTTCTTGATGTATAATACCCTTATGGAGAATAAAAAATTAAAAATTATAAGTTGCTTGATTTTTGTGATTTTATTTTCAGGTTGTTCGATTGGCAAAAAAGATGTCAAAGAGGAAAAATCTGGATTAAAACTTTATAATTTAAGTGAAAGCATAGAAATCACTCGCGATGGAGGAAAGAATTGGGAACTGTCAAATAAGTCATTAAGCAAGCCATCAGTTGCCAATCTTAATATCCTTAGTATGGCGATAAATCCGCAAGATGGAAATGATGTTTATTTTGGTCTTAAGAAAGGAGGTATTTTAAGGACGAATGACGGAGGAGAGACTTGGAATTTTATGAATCTTAAAACTGATTTGATCTATGCTTTATCTTTGGATTATTCCAATTCGGAAACTATATTCGTCGGAACCGTGGCTGATGGCAGGGGAAAGATACTCACCAGTGAAGATGCGGGAGAGAATTGGTTTGAGATTTACACCTTTTCCATTAACGGTCCCTATGTTACTTCTTTGGTGGTGGATAGAAAAAATCCAAAAATCATATATGCCACAACTAGCGATAATGGAGTGATAAAAAGTGTTGACAAAGGCGGTTCTTGGAGAAACATATATGAAACAAATAATACAATGATTCGAGTCTCTGTTAGTCCTGAAAATTCTGCACACATATTTCTTTTGGATAGAAGCGGAAATATTTATCGTAGTTTTGATGAGGGGAATATTTTTGAAAATCTCTCTGAAAAACTTTATGCCTCAAAAGTTCCAACCGGGGGATATTCTTTTTTGGAAATAGCCAATGATCGTTCGGGTAGAATATATTTAGCTGGAAAAAATGGCATAATCAGAAGTCAAGATAGGGGAGAAACTTGGGAAGAGGTGGTTATTTTAAGCAATACTCAAACTGCTCCAATAACTGCATTTGCGATAAATCCCAATAATTCCAAAGAAATAATATATGGATCAGCTTTGGCGACTTTTCACTCTTTGGATGATGGTGTAACGTGGACAACTTCACAATTTAATCTCAAGAAAAAAATCAGTTTTTTAGGATTTAGTCCTACTGATACAAAAACAATTTATGCTGGATTTTCCGGAAAATAATAATTTAATTTTTATAAAATATGTATAAAGAAATTATTGAAAAAAGTCGAACAGAATTTGAAAAAGCAGTGGAATATTTCAAGGAAGAAGCGGGAAAAATAAGAACCGGAAGAGCCTCAACTAATTTAGTGGAAAATCTTATGATTGATTATTATGGCTCAAAATCTCCCTTAAAACAAATTGCCAGTATTACAATTCCGGAAGCGCGAACGATAATGATATCTCCTTGGGATAAAGGAAGTCTTGTGTATATTGAAAGAGCTATTCAAGAATCCGATCTTAACTTGAATCCGTTAAACGACGGGCAGGTAATAAGGATTAATATGCCGGCTCTTAATGAAGAACGTCGCAAGGAATTGGTAAAAGTTCTTAATCAAAAAGCGGAAGATGGAAAAGTGGCAATAAGAAAATGTCGCGAAAATGTTCTGAATGAAATTGAGGATATGAAAAAGACTGGAAAAATAGGAGAAGATGATATGTTTCAGGGAAAAGAAATTCTTCAGAAAGTTGTTGATGAATATAATACAAAAATCGATGAGATAAAGAAAAAGAAAGAAGAGGATGTGATGACAGTTTAATTTTTTAAAGAAATATTCAGCGGGCTTTATGCTTCCGTGTTTTTTCCTAAGTGATTTTTTTAGGAAAGAAATTAGAGGAAAATCAATGCCTGTATTGAAAAAAATAAAATGATTTTGACGATAATAATCTTCATATTAATATTGGGAGTCTTGATATTTGTCCATGAACTGGGGCATTTTGTGACGGCAAGAAGAAATGGGATAAAAGCTTCCGAGTTCGGTTTTGGTTTTCCTCCGCGGATAGTCGGTTTTCAGCCAATGAAAAATGGCGAGAAAAAATGGAGAGTAATTTGGGGGAATCGGGATGGGGATGATGAAACAGAAAAAAAAGATCTCGAATATGCTCATGAAAATCACATTCCTGGAGGAACCATATATTCTTTGAATTGGATTCCCTTAGGAGGTTTTGTAAAAATCAAAGGAGAGGATGGGGGAAACAAAGAAGATGCGGACAGTTTTTCCGGAAAGGGCGCTTGGACGAGAGTGAAGGTTCTTGCAGCTGGAGTAATTATGAATTTTATCTTGGCTTGGTTTTTGTTGTCAATCGTTTTTATTATTGGCGCTCCGGAAACCATAAATTCAGAAAAAGGAGTGACTGGCGATAATTTTAAAATTAAAATCTCTCAAGTTGTTTCAGGATCTCCGGCAGAGATGATGGGTTTTAAGATTGGCGATGAAATTTTAAAAGAACAATTCAATGATGCTGGAGATTTGATCATTATTAAAAATATCAAGGAAATTCAGGATTATATAAATTCAAAAAGAGGAGAAAGGGTTTCTATAAAAATTTCCAGAGGAGGAGAGATTATGGAACTTTCCGGTATTCCCAGAAGAGATATTCCGGAAGGCGAAGGCGCTTTAGGTATTGCTATGTCAGAAGTCGGAATATTCACATATCCTTGGTATCAGGCAATTTGGAAGGGACTGCAATCGCTTTGGGATTTGATTGTTGCGATAATTTTCGGAATTTTTGGAATATTAGGCAGCCTTATTATGGGAAAAGGAGCGGGCGCAGAAGTTTCCGGACCGATAGGAATTGCCATTCTTACTCGTGATGTTACTCGGATGGGTTTTGTTTATATTCTCCAATTCACGGCGATATTGAGCGTTAATCTCGGAATTCTTAATGCGCTTCCCATACCGGCACTTGATGGGGGGAGGATATTGTTTATTCTTATCGAGAAAATAAAAGGTTCTCCGCTCAACCAAAAGATGGAACAAATTTTCCATACTGTTTTTTTCATCGCTCTCATTCTGCTTATGGTTTTAGTAACCTATAACGATATCACCAGAATTTTTTAATTTTTATTTTTTAATAATTTAATGCAGATAAAAATATGAAAATAGTCATGATTGGTACCGGATATGTCGGGCTTGTGAGCGGAACTTGTTTTTCTGATTTCGGACATAGTGTTACTTGCATTGATATTGATGAAGGAAAAATTGAACGGTTAAAAAAAGGTGAAGTGCCTATTTATGAACCAGGGCTTGATACGCTTATTAAAGACAATGTCAATGAAAAACGACTAACTTTTTCAACTTCCTATGACGCGATTTCTGAGGCGGATGCGGTTTTTATTGCCGTAGGAACACCAACTTCAAGACGTGGCGACGGATATGCTGATCTGACTTATGTTTTCGAAGCGGCTAAACAAATTGCGCCATATCTCAAAGGCTATACTGTTATTGTTGATAAAAGCACTGTGCCAGTTGGAACAGCCAAGCAAGTGGCGAGAATTATAAAAGAAACTAACCCCGAAGCTGATTTTGATGTTGCTTCAAATCCTGAGTTCTTGCGGGAAGGCGCAGCCATTTCTGATTTTATGCGTCCAGACAGAGTTGTGGTCGGAGTCGATTCGGAAAAAGCAAGAAAAGTAATGCGAGAGATTTATAATCCTCTTTTTCTTCTAGAGACCCCGTTTGTTATGACTTCTCCAGAATCAGCGGAACTTACGAAATATGCCGCTAACGCGTTCTTGGCGACAAAAATCAGTTTTATAAATGAAGTAGCTAATCTTTGCGAAGAAATTGGTGCTAATATTGATGATGTTGCCAAAGGGATGGGACTGGATAATCGCATTGGAAAAAAATTCTTACATGCCGGACCTGGATATGGAGGGAGTTGTTTTCCAAAAGATACCAAAGCCTACCTTCGAACTGCGCAAGAACATGGTGCTCCATCTCGTATAGTCGAAGCGGTTGTTGAGGTGAATGCTGCCCAAAAAGCCAGGATGGTAAAAAAAATAAAGGATGTTATGGGAGGGGAATTTTCCGGGAAAACAATTGCTGTCTTGGGATTGGCTTTCAAGCCGGAAACAGATGATATGCGCGAAGCTCAATCGATTTCTATTCTCTCTGCTATGGCAGAAAAAGGTGCAAAAATTAAAGCGCATGATCCGCAAGCTATGCAGGAAGCTAAAAAAGAAATGCCATTTTTGGAACTTATGAATGGTCCTTATGAAACTTGCGATGGAGCGGACGCTGTGATTCTCATGACCGAATGGAATGAATATCGGGCGCTGGATTTAGAAAAAATTAAAACTATCATGAAATCACCCATTTTTATTGACCTTAGAAATGTGTATGAACCGGAAAAAATGGAAGTATCAGGCTTTATTTATAATTCTATCGGGAGACCTTTAAAAAAATAAAAGCTGCTTCTTTATAGAAAAAACAAGGCCAAAAACCTTGTTTTTTTATAATTTAATTATTTGACTTCTGGCTTATTTTCGAATAGAATCTTTTTAGTACCTAATACCTAAGAAGGTCTTTTTTATGACCTTTTTTAAAAATATAAACCATTAAAAAGGAGGAATAAAGTGTATAAAATTGCAATTATTGGGACTGGATACGTTGGATTGCCGACAGGGGCAGCTTTTGCAGAAAAGGGAAATGAGGTTATTTGTGTCGATAAAAATCTGGAAATAATCGAGAGACTTAATGCTGGTATTTCAACGATAAGTGAGCCAGGGCTGGATGATCTTTTGAAAAAGACCTTGAAAAGCGGGAGATTAAGTTTTACTTTCGATTTAGAACTTGCCATTAATGCTTCCGATATAGTATTTATTGCTGTCGGGACGCCTTCAGGAGAAAATGGAGAGGCTGATCTCACTTATGTGAAAGCTGTTGCTGGAGAAATCGGAGAGAAAATGAATCACCCCCTTATCATTGTTGATAAGTCAACTGTTCCAGTTGGAACTGCTGATATTGTCAAAAAAATTATTACTGAGAATCTGAAAAAACGCAACATGGAAATACCTTTTAGCGTTATAAGCAATCCGGAATTTATGGCAGAAGGGAGGGCTGTTGAGGATATGCTTAAGCCTGGCCGGGTTGTCGTTGGATCGGAAAACGAGGAAGCTTTAAAGGTTATGAAAAATCTCTATTCTCCCTTTATGCAGCAAGTCGAAAGGTTTTTTGGAATGACCGCTGAAGAGGCGGAACTGACGAAATATGCCGCCAATGCAATTTTGGCTATGAGAATTTCATATATAAATACTATAGCCATTATTTGTGAAATAATGAGATTGGATGTTGGCAATATCAGAGTTGGCATAGGAAGTGATCCAAGAATCGGAATGCATTTTCTTTATCCAAGCTCTGGTTTTGGCGGAAGTTGTTTTCCAAAAGATGTTAAAGCTCTGATTTCCTTTGCTAAAAAAATAGATATTCCACGGCCATATATAAAACTGTTGGAATCTATCTTGGAGGTAAATGATTATCAGAAAACAATTATTCCCAGGAAGGTTATTTCCAAGTTTGGTGGAAATGTTACTGGGAGAAAGTTTGCTCTTTGGGGATTGGCTTTTAAGGCGAAAACTGGCGATATGCGCGAGTCATCTTCCATAGAGATTGTAAAATATTTAACGGAGCGTGGAGCGGAAGTGGCTGTTTTTGATCCACTAGCCATAAAAGAGGCTAAAGAGGTTTATTTCAAGGATATTAAGGGTATTTCCTATGAGGAAACGAATATGTATTCGATTGTCCCCGGTTGTGATGCTCTGATTATCGCAACCGAGACTGATGATTATCGATCAGCGGACTTCACTTTTATAAAGAAACATTTGAAATTCCCAATTATTTTTGATGGGCGCAATCTCTATAATCCAAAGGATTTAGAAGAGATGGGAATAGAATATTTTGGAATAGGAAAAAACAATAAAAAGCTTTCATTTATCGATATGGAGGCATAGTGCTTTTTTAATAGCTATTGGGCGAAATTTCGCCCAATAGCTATTATTTTTTTCTAGCTTTTATTTTGTTGCTGTTTTGCTTTGTTGTTGCTATAATTGGATAGTATAAAATTATGAAAATATTATTTTTTAATTACGAATATCCTCCCTTGGGGGGCGGGGCAGCTAATGCCACTTTTTGTATTTTAAATGAATTTTCGAAGATGCCTGGAATTTCAGTCAATCTGGTAACTTCTTCAATCGACGAAAAATACCACATAGAAGAAGTTGGTGAAAATGTTCGAGTACACAGATTACCAATCGGTAAAAACCCCAAAAATCTTCATTTCCAATCTCAGAAAGATCTTTTGCTTTATACATGGAAAGCTTATTGGTTTTCCAAAAGATTGTGCCGTGAAAATAAATTTGATGTGGCTATTTCATTCTTTACCGTTCCTTGCGGATTTATTTCCTTACTTTTGAAAAATAAATTTAAATTGCCATATATAGTATCTTTACGCGGTTCAGATGTGCCTGGATATTCCGATCGCTTTCCTTTAATTTATGCATTTTTAAAACCGATTTTTAGATTAATTTGGAAAAAAGCGGCTGCAGTGATTTCCAATTCGCGAGGATTGAAAGAATTAGCACTTAAAACTAATCCGAATCAAAAAATTGATATAATTTATAATGGTATTGATACGAATAAGTTCTATCCAGATGAAGCAAGAAGAGATAAGAAACATTTCATTATTACGCCAGGCGCATCGCGCATAACCGATCGTAAGGGACTTATTTATCTCATTGAAGCAGTGAATGAATTAAAAGAAAAATATCCGCAAATAATTTTGGAAATAATGGGGGAGGGAAATGCTAAAGAAAAACTGAAAAAAACGGTTAAAGACTTGAATATGAATGAAAAAGTGAAATTTTTGGGACGCATTCCAAGAGAGGAAACTTTTTCTTATTATCAAAAAGCTTCTGTTTTTGTTCTTCCTTCCTTTAATGAAGGGATGAGCAATGCAATGTTGGAAGCATTAGCGTCTGGTCTTCCAATTCTGGCTACTCCGACTGGCGGATCTGATGAATTGGTTCAGGATGGAAAAAATGGTTTTATTTTAAAAATGAAAAATTCAGATGATATTGCTGAGAAAATAGTGAGGATAGTTGAAAATGATGCTTTGCGCAAAGAAATGTCATCTGAGAGTAGGAATTTAGCTGAGAAGATGAGTTGGAAAAATGTAGCTGAAGAATATATGAAAATATCGAAAAATATAATTGAATGTAGTAGATGACAATAAATAAACTGACAAAATTTTTTCTAAAATTAACCATAAGCCTGGCTCTTTTGGCTTGGGTTGTCTTCAAAGTTGATTGGAATGAATTTTTTGAATATATTGGGCGCATAGAAATATGGCAAATCGGACTATATCTTCTTTTGGTTATAATTGGAATTGCCGTATCTTCATATAAATGGAAGCTACTTGCCGAGCATAAGAATATTGAAATTTCTTACAAGGATTATTTTCGATATTATTTGACGGGAACATTTATAAATAATTTTATGCCGTCTTTTCTGGGAGGTGATGCTTATCGGGCTTATCAAATCGGTCGACCGACAAAAAAATACGCTTCAGCAGCCTCGACTGTCATGATGGATCGAATAACCGGGTTTATTTCTGCAATGATTCTTTCTTTATTTTTCAGTATTTTGAATCATAAGATAATTTTAGAAAATTATGTTTTATTTGTGGCAAATCTAGTTATTATTCTTTTCCTTGCAGGCTATATATTTTTGATAAAATTTAAAAATAATTTTTTCTTAGCTCAATATTTTAAAAAAATAATTCCAGAAAAAATTATTTATCTTTTTCGCGAATTGAATGATTATAATAAAAATGGGATAATAATCAGCCGAGCAATTTCTTGGGGATGCGTTTTTTCTTTCATTGGAATGGCTTTAGCAAACTATGTTCTATTTTATTCTTTGGGTATCCATATAAATTTTTTAAATTTTTTATCTGTGATATTTCTTATCACGATAATATCTTCTATTCCGATAACTATTAATAATATCGGTCTTAAAGAATGGGCTTATGTAACATTTTTTGGAATTTTCGGACTAAATCAATCACTAGTAGTTATTGCCGCAATAATTAGTCGTTTTTTACAAATGATTTTAAGCTTCCTTGCTCTTCCGACATATTTGAGAACAAAAAACATTAAGGAGATAGAAAAAGAGGAAAAATTATTGCCAGAATTATAAATCTAAGAAAATAACTAAATAAACAATTATGAAAATATTTTCCAAACAATTTTTACTATTAATCTTTTCAGTCATCATTTTTTTTATTTTTGGTCTCATGCATATTACTAAATTTATTTCTTCAGATGAACATTTTTGGCTTTACAATCCAGAAAGCGACCGCATTCATACTTATTGGGAAGCTATTAAAAAAGGAGATTGGGAAGGCACTAGAATTAACGATAAGCCGGGAATTACATTGGCCTATGTTTCAGGAATTGGACTGCTTTTCGAAAAAGATCCTGAAAAACAAGTTATTTTTTCTAATGGAACTGTAAAAATTTATAATCCTGAAAAAATAAAAGAGATAAATTTTCTTTATCGATTGCCGATACTTCTTATAAGCGGTTTTTTCTCATTTTTATTTTTTTGGATGATAAAAAGAATTACTGGCGACGAATGGATTGCTCTTTTTGCCTCTTCTTTAACCTTATTTTCTCCGGTTATCTTAGGAATTTCACAAATTGTAAATCCTGATTCATTATTTTGGATATTTTCTTTTTCCGGGCTTTTGTCTTTCCTGGGACTTCTTAAATTGCAAGAAAATAAATTTTTTTGGATGACTCTGGTTTTTTTTGGTCTTTCTATGGCCAGTAAATATGTTGCCATAATATTTATTCCATTCTTCTTCCTTATGATGATTTCTTATTATCTTTTTGAATTTAAAAATATTAAGAAAAAAGAGAATTTGTGCAGAAGATTAAAAAAAGATGTTGCTTATTATTTAGGAATAATTGCTGGAGGATTTTCAATATTTGCCATCATGATGCCAGCGGTCTTTGTGAAAGTAAAATATTTCTATGAAGGAACAATTGGCTTTCCCGGAATGGAACCGATTTTTTGGTTAATAATGATTCTTTGTTCATTACTTCTTTTAGATGCTTTCCTTAAAAAAAGTTTTTTTCTGGAAAAGATGTTGGAATTCTTTCAACCGTTGGTGAAAATTTTGCCAAAAATAATATATTTAATTTTGGCAGTGACTTTTTTCTTTGTTATTATAAATTGGCTTTCTCGACATAGACTTATCGATCTTGAGGATATTCCGTTTGATTCAAAAAGAAAAGAAGAGTTCAGTCAAATACCCTATGCTCATCGTTTTATCCTGGAGACAGTCCCATTGGTTTTTTCTCTAACACCTTTCGTTCTTTTTTCTTTGATTTTTTTGTGGATAAAAGGAATTTTTCAAAAATTAGTTCATGGCTATTTGATATTCATACTTTCAACTTTTTTAATCATCTTTTATGTAGCAGTCATTGAACAAGGGCTTCTCCTCACTATTCGTTATAGCATCATCCTATATCCCGTATCATTCTTTTTAGTGGCTATGGCTTTTCGCGAATTTTTTCCTTCAATCAAGGAAGAAGAAACTGAGAAAAAAACAAAAAAAACTTTAGTAGTTTTTTCATTAATTCTATCCGTATCAATTCTTATATATATTATGTCCTCATTGGAGCAATATGGATTATTGAATCAAAAAAATTTACGGATATTTATCAATTTTCATAAAATATTTTTCTCATTAGTAGTGTTTATAATTTCAATTTCTACCATATTCGTTATTTATCGCTTTCTAAAATGGAAAAAAATAGAAATAATAAAAGAAATGCACGTTTTCATCGGATTATTTATTTTAAGCTTAATTAGTATTTTTCTGATACGACCATTTTATTTTAGCTATACCAATGACCTTCTTCCAAAAAAGTACATAATCGTTGGCGCTTGGGGTTATGGCGGATACGAAGCGGCTCAGTATATGAATTCTCTTCCTAACGCAAGAGAAACGACTGTCTGGTCTGATGCTTATGGATTTTGTGAGTTTTATGTGGGAAAATGTATCCGTAAGATAAAAGTTAACACGGAAAAATACAAGATTGATTATTTTTATCGGACTTACAAAGGTCAACTTAAACCGGGTTTTCCCCATAAAATGAGTGAGCCTATTTGGGAAATGGAGTTGGATGGAAGATATAAGAATTTTATCCGCATTCATAAAGCTGAGGATGTGGATATTTCTGAGAATGATAAAAGTGAATAAATTTATAAAGTGATATTTTGAAAAAAAATAGAGCAGTAATTTCATTGCTCTATTTTTTTCTTCTAAATTCTTGTATAACGAACTGCAGGTCGCTTTTATTTATTATCTTAAACCAATAGATAAGAGTGAAAAACAGAAGGGAGAAAATTATGCCGAGCGGAATGAAGGTGAAGTTATTGAAAGGAATCATTTTCGCAACGAAGAAAAGGATTATTCCTCCTATAGATATAAAAAATATATCTTTGAAAGAAAATATATTTTTAAAATGTTTGGATGTATAAATAAGGGAAAATGCCATAACAATAAAAGAAGTTATTGTCATAGCGACAGCGCTACCAGTAATTCCCCAATAATGGATGAAAAAATAATTAAGAATGGCATTTAGAATCATGCCACCAAGAGCAATCCACATCGGTGTCTTAACTATTCCAGCTCCGTTTAAAGCAAAGCTTAAAATATAAAAAATTGTCAAAAATCCTATGCCAAAAACTAATATCTGAAGAGAGACTGTCGCACTGATATATTCTACTCCAAAGACAAAATTTATTATCCTATTGGAATATACTGCCATTAAAACCGAAAGGGGAGTAAGAATAATAAAAAGTAATCTAAGAGATTGGGATATGAGTTTTCTTGCTTTTTCGTGATTATTTTGAGAGATAGACTTCGAAATTGATGGGAGGATGATTATGCTTAAGGCATAAAAAAGATAATAGGGGATTCGAGCAATCATCAGGGCGCTGTTATATATCCCGGTTTGATAGTCGTCTTCAAGAATTGATTTTATGAAATAAATGTCAAGAGAGATAAGGACTTCATAAAAAATCATAAAAAGCGTTATTGGCCAAGCATAATTTAGAAGTTTCTTCCAATCAAAGGATATTTTATTGTCATATTTAGGATAATTTTTTGAATATTTCATTTTATCATATATCCAGGCAATCAAGAAAACTATGAAAGGCACGGCGATATATCCAAAAATAGCTCCTTCTAATTTCCATAAATATATCATTCCTAATATTATGGTCATTCTAAGGATTGAACGAATAAGCTTTAAAACAGATTGAAAATTAAACTTATGAATTCCGGTTAGATAATAAAAATAGAATGTATCGATAGCATAAGCAGGCAGGATAAAAATAGAAATACGGAAAAGTGGAGTTAGAGAGTCGTCTTTCAAGAATTTTGAAATTATCGGAGTGAAAACAAAAAAAATAACCATTATCAAAGCAATGATAATTGCTTGGAGATAGAATCCTTTTCTTTTTATAACTGATATAAGTTCCGGATTTTTTTCGGCTGCTTCGCTTAGATATTTACTCATTGAAATGGGAATACCATTTCCAATAAGTGCAATTATTATTATAGAAAGCGTTACAATGAGCCCATACCTTCCATAATCAGCCGGTGAAAGTATCCGACCTGCGCCGGAGTGTACGACATAGCCAGAAATATTAAACAAAACTTCAGCAAGAGTCATCCAGATAAATGATTTAGCTAGGGACATTATTTTTATTTATTTAAAATTTTATATATACTTTCTTTATTTCCATTTTCATCGACTGTTTCCACAATTATTTTTTTTTCTAAAAATTCTTGAGAAATTTCCGGAGAAATAATCCTAATTTCACCACCTTTAATTTCCTCTTTTCCATTCGTTATGATAATTTTATTTTCTGATTCTATTTGCCAAGAAAAAAATCCATTCTTACCTTTGTTCTTAATATTAAAAGAAATATTTTTTTCTGAAGGATTGGTAAAATAAACCTCCCAATTGCTTTCTGAAGAAAGAGAGGAGATTTTATCTTTTCCAATAAAAGAAAGAAAAATTGAGCCTATAAAAAGCATGAGAGCTATTAATATTGGTATTATTTTTTCATTCATATTAATTTCTAAAAAATATGGCGATATCGTTATTGGAATATATCTTGGAAAATTCGGGGAGTTTTAAGAATTGTTGCGAATCTGTTATTTTATTTACCATTACAAAATTAACTCCCAATTCATTGAAACATTGACGGCTTTTTTCTTCTCCTGGTTCAGAAATCATCCAAAGGGTACAAAATTCTTTTTTATCTATTTTATTTTCATAACGTTCCAAATTAGCCCGATAAAGAGGGAAATTATAATCGCGCATAAAATATAATTTTGTCCACGAGTCAGCTGTTATATAAATATGATCCGATATTAAATTATCATTCAGTTTTATTCTTGAAGCTAAGTAGGCTGAAGCGTCAAAAGTATTTTTAATTTTTTTTCTATCATCTTTAAAAACTAAATATTGGCTATTGTAATTAAACCCAAAACTAAACAGCAGTGTCATTATGAGAAAAAATAATGCATATATGAAATTTCTATTTAATTTCATCGTTTTATTTAGGGATGATTTTACATATGAAAAAATAGAAATAAAAGCTAAAGCGCTCAGTATAGAAAAAGGATAAACTGCAAAATTAGCGACTCGGCCGGAAGGAATCGAGAGTTTCATAATGCTCGGTGCCAAAGAAATCATTCCGATTATCATAGTCCATCCGAAAAGTATCATTAAAGAAGATTTGCATTTATTTTTCCTAAAAAGATAGGCAGCAAAAAATAAACCACTAAGAGAAAGCCCTACTCTTGGCTCGCCGATAATATCCTTAAATTGAAAAAAAGTAAGCCCGGTATGTTCGATTTTTTTCACCTCTCCGATAACCGTGTCAACAGCACTGTTTTTAAGATATGAGGGAGTGTAGATGAAAAAAATAAAAACGATTGAAAAAACAATAAAACCGATAAAAATCGGGGAAAGCGTGTATTTTTTCCAATTAGCCAATATTTCTTTTGTTTCTTTAAAATTAAATACAAACAGGAGAATAACGGAAGCTATTAATGAAAGCAAAAAAATTAGAGCGGAAAGATGATGGGTATAGAACAGCCCCATGGAAAATAACAGCGCTCCAAAAATCCATTCCGCTCTTCTTTCTTTGAAAAAACGAACATAGAAATAAAAAGCCAAGGGAGTAAGTAGGTTTCCGATAATATTTCCCACCACTCCTCCAGCGACATATTTAGCCTGAGGAGGGTCAATGGCAAAGAGCGGTCCAATAAGAAGAAGCGACAGGATGGCAATTATTATCTTTTTCGGGTGATCTTCGAAAATTCTAAAAGTCAAAATGAAAACCGAAAGCAGGCTGAAAATATTAACTAGAAATAGTGTAATTATTGGGAAATATGACAAAAAATCCAAGCCGGAAATAATCGCTATGGCAGAAAAAATAAGATGTTCCCCGATAATAAAATCACTGATTGGCTGCGGTTGGCTCATTCGATAGGCACCATTAGCATCGGTAATAATATCGCGAGATACGTATTCTCCAATTTGTCCGTTTTGAGCAAATGACTTTGCCCAATACATATGATGTCCCAGATCGGTACTTGACGGAACTATGACATTTTGCAAATAAATTATTTTTATAAGTACAGTGATAAAAATAATAAGAATTATTGCGGTGGATTGTTTTTTTGAAAATCCCAATGAAGCCTGATCATTTACGGCATTTCTATTTTTTATCCTATCAATGACAAAAAATAATATGGAAAAAATCAAGAGCGTTGATATCAGGGAAGTTTCCGTAAATAAAATCTTAAATTTCGAAAGGGCTATCATTAAAAAATCAGTAATCAAAATGCTTAATCCAAAAGACAGGATAAGTTTTTCCAAAGAAGAGAAACGATCTTTAGCAAAAACTGCCGAAATAAAAGAATATCCCGGCATAAAAAGCACCAGAATTATTGAAACATAAAATAGTATTTGATCAGAAATAAATCCTAACATTGGTATTTCTTAATGGTTTTTTCTATCTCTTCCAGATATCTTTTGGAAATTTTTTCCCAAGTGAAATTTTCCACGACATACTCCCGAGCTTTTTCACCAAAATTTTTCCGGAAATTTTCATCCGCCAAAAGCTCGTTGATTTTCTTGACATAACCTTCTGTGCTATATGGCTCGACCAGAAATCCGTTTTGTCCGTCTTTGATCGCGTCTTTCAAGCCTTCTAAATTCGAAGCGATGACTGGAATTTTGCAGGAAGCCGCTTCGATTGCCACTATGCCAAAACCTTCCATAGTTCCTTCGATTTTGATATTTGGCTTCACATAAACATCAGCCGTATTATACAAAATATCGCGATCATTATCGCTTACATATCCTAATAATTTTACCTTGCTTTTCAGATTGTTTCTTTCTATGATTTTTCTGATTTCATCTTTTTTCTCTCCGTCTCCGGCAATTATGTAAATCACATTATCTCCCATTTTTGGCATTACATTCTCACAAAACCAATCCACGCCTTTATGAACCGCCAGCCTTCCGGTGGTCAGGATTGTTTTCCGACCGTTTAATTTTTCCCCGATTATTCTTTCCAATTCCTCTTGGGAATGTTCCCCTAGAAATTTATTCGTATCAATGCCGTTTGGAATAAAAACCAATCTATTTTCCGGAATATTTTTTTCTTTAGCAATTCTTACGGTTTCATTCCCAACGCAGATAAATTTATCAACACTTTTTAGAAATATTTTAATCCACAATTTCTGATAGATTTTATTTTTCCAAGTCAGATCGAGTCCGTGCGCCACGGTAATCACTGGAATTTTAGAAAACTTTTTTATTGTCCAAGCGACATTTCCCAAAATGCAGCTCCCCAAAAGAATCGCATCGTATTTCCTACCAAATGTAAGCGCGTAAAGACCGGCATATTTTAAAAAGAAAGGGATGAACCATCTTTTTCTATTTGCTAGAAGTTTCACTTCAGCGATTTTTGAAAGCCAAGTGTAAAGCTCAAAATTCTGCGATTCTACTCCGCCAACAATCGGAGGATAAGTGTGTGAGATAAAAAGAATACGAGGATGTTCTAAGTGTTCGAGATGTTGTAATTGTTGTAATTGTTCCATAATTATTTCTTCAAACTTTTGTGTAATGCTATTAATTTGAAATATAATTCTTTTATAAGTGGGTCCAAATTATCATAATCATTTTGCATTAAAAACCCTAGATCAATGGCAATTTTTAATAAACTATCCAATTCAATTAATGATCCAATAGAAATTATTATGAAATTGGCAAAATCTTTTTTACTTACTTTTGCGCTTCCTTCTGCAATATTCAAACAAACAGATATAACACTTCTTCTCATTTGAGAAACTAATCCAAGGGATTCTTTTGCGGGAAGTTTTTCTATCGTTTTATAAGAAGCAATAATTAATTTACGAGAAAGTTGATATACTTGTAATTTTTCACAATTAAACTCCATAAGATGTTTTAGTTGTTATAAGTGCTATATCGCTTCGCTTGTTGTAAGTGTTGTAATGTTTTTCATTTTCAACAACTATAACATTTTCAACATTTTAATGTTTGCCGTATTTGTCTTTCTTGAAAAGATAGAGTTGTTCTTCGGACAGATTGCGGCTGGATTTAATCATATCAGCAATGAGGGCGAAAATCAGAAACTGGATGCCGACAAAAAATAGAATCACTGCCAGAAAAAGATAATTTCGATAGGTTGTCACCTGAAGGGTAATGATGTAGTTTATTAGAAAAATTAAAAAAACTATAAATGAAGCGGCAAGGATCAGAAGTCCCGGCACGCCGAAAAATTTCATCGGCCGGATATCCCTGATTGCTTTTAGGATTATCTTAAATCCGTTATTCACGAACTTGAAAATAGATTTTGTTATTTTCGGTTCGCGATCGGCAAAATATTTCACCTGAATCGGAACCCATTTG
>CAYOTC010000016.1:0-18834 GCA_964406815.1 uncultured Bdellovibrionales bacterium | reverse complement strand
ATTGAGTTCCTACACTTATTGATATTTCTATCGGTTGGGAGAAAGTTAAGTTAGTGTTGGGGATTCCGATCTCGATGGCGCCTCTGGTTGTGGAGACTGTTGATTTGGTCTGGGTGGTAGCGTTGGAGATGGAGAAAGCTTCCATATCGATGTTTCCGGAGTCTGAGTTGGTTATTGTCGTGTTTACTGGGAGGGTGGCTTGGCCGACCGTGTCAGTCATTGTAAGATCGAGGTTTACTGTGACTTCATCGGTATCGTCTAGGGTTCCTGAACCGATTGAGAGATAGCCGCTATTGTAGGCATCGGTTATGTCCTCTGGGATCGGAGCAGGGATGGTTTCTTCTTCGGGAAGAGTAGCGAAGCTGGTTTCTGTTCCATAGCCTGTTCCTCCGGAGTTGGTGGCTTTAGCTCTTAGGTAATATGTTGTTTCTGGAGTTAGATTGGTTAGGTTGCATTGGTAGGTTCCGGTTGATCCTATGCCGGCATTGCAAGAGCTGGTGTAGGTTCCGGTTTGGGTTCCCCACTCTATGTATCTGGTTGGGTCTTCGCCTCCGGTTGCGGTTAGGTTGGCGGTGGCGGTGGCGGAGATGCTGGTGATGTTGGTGGTGGGGTTGGTGGTTATAGCGGGAGATGAGACTAATGATTCGCAATAACCTATTCCGGCAACACCTTTATTGTATAAATCTTGTACTTCTGAAGCAGATAAGGCACGATTAAAAATTGCCGCTTCGTCGACCTTGCCATTCAAATAACGATTATATGCATCCACACCTATAAGAAGGGCTGCGTTATTAGTGCCGATATTGCCATTTATAAAGCCATTTGCCCTTTCAACTCCATTCACATAAATATAAGCTCTCGTGCCACTTCCTCCCCAAGTCGTTACTACATGCAACCATTGTCCTGCCGGAGGAGTATAAGAACTTTCGAGATAACCTTGTGAAGTACCATACAAGCCAAAAAATGTAACATTACTAGTAAGAAATTGGACATACCCTGTCGAATTAGTGCTATATTTCCCAAACCAATGAAGATCTGAGGGAACCGAATTGAAATATACCCAGGAAGACATAGTGATTGCTCCTGAAATATCCAAAGACGCATTATCATTTACTGTTATTCGATCATTAGTTCCATCAAAACTCAGAGCATTACCGACTTTTCCCGTTGTCCAAGTCGCGCCATCTATAATTCCGTTATTACTTGATTGCGAATCTACTATTCTTTCCCCTTTGTTTATAATAAAATTATCAAAATAAACAGATGCTTCTATGGAATTACCATTCCAAAATCTCAAACTAATATCTGTTCGACTAACAGCGCTTGAGTAGGTTACAGAACTTCCCATCTGGACCCAACTGCCACTGCTCCATCTATATCCCTTAAAAACATTACCTTCACGTACTAATCTTAGTTTTCCGGAAGTATCAGTTGTATTATAAACAGTTCCATAATTAAAAGAACCCACCATAGTTGTATATATCTGATATCGTTGGCTATTGATTAAATTTTTATAGCGATGAGGAAAAAATACTTTTCCGTTGTTTGATGCTTCAAGCCTTACGGTAGTACTATCAACTTGGGTAGTTGGCCATGGGTCTACTATTGTGTAATCAACCTGCACATCGAAATCCCCATTTAATGCTATTTTACTCGCGCAACCATTATAACTTTGATTGGAACTAACTATCTTAAGTCTACTATTAATTATGCTCGAATTATTACATGTCCATTTATTACTATCTATACTTGCCAAGGAAAAATTATCATCATATTGTTGATCGTCAAAATCCCAATAACTTATCATTCCAGAAGGACAAGCGGCTTTAGCTGAATTGATGTTTGATAAGAATATTAGACTTAATAGAATAAGTAAAAACAAAAAAGAAGGGAGATTAAATCCGCTTCTTTTATTCAAAGACAAACATTTAAAACTTGATTGTTTTTTGTTTATTGATTGCATCGTCTGTTTTTTCGTTTGGTTTTTATTTCTTTCGTTATTCTAGATTTTATACTCTGTCATTCCGGATTTAGTCCGGAATCTGTTTTATTAGATGCTGAAATGAATTCAGCATGACAATCTTAAGCCCAGAATCTTTGCTTGTATATATTTTACAATAAATTCTCTTAATCTGCAAAGGGAAAGTTATCCACAGGGCACATCACATATCGAACATTTATTTCAGTTGCAATTTGCGTAATTGCGAAATTTCATCCCGAATTACTACCGCTTTCTCAAATTCCAAATTCCTTGCCGCGTCCTTCATTTCTTTTTCTTTCTGTTTAACATATCCAGCAATATCTTCCAATGTTTCCAGCTCTGAAAAATCTCTCGAAAATTGTGGTTTGATTTCGTGATCGACTATTGATTCGATCTTTTTTATAATAGTCTTTGGAGTTATATTGTGTTTTTTATTATATTTCATCTGAATTTTTCGACGCCTTTCAGTTTCATCAATCGCCCGCTTCATTGAACCGGTTACAGAATCGGCATATAAGATTACTCGTCCGCGCACATTTCTCGCCGCCCGACCGATAGTTTGAATAAGCGAAGTCTCACTCCGCAAAAAACCTTCCTTGTCCGCATCCAAAATAGCCACCAGAGAAACCTCCGGCAAGTCCAGTCCCTCACGTAAAAGATTAACTCCGACCAAAACATCGAATTCCCCACGACGCAAACCTTCCAATATCCGGATGCGGTCAAGCGTGTCAACATCAGAATGTAAATATTCCGATTTTATTTTTGATTCTTTCAAAAACTCACTTAAGTCTTCGGCTTGCTTTTTGGTAAGCGTGGTAATAAGTACCCGTTCACTTTGGGAAATTATTTTTTTGATTTCTTCCGTCACATCTTTCACTTGTCCCTTGATCGGTTTTATCGTTAGCTCCGGATCTATAAGTCCCGTCGGGCGAATAATTTGTTCCACAATATTATCCTCGCCTTGATCAGAAGAAGTCTGCCGGCTGGCAGAGGACGAGGTAGATTTTTTTATTTCATATTTCGCCGGAGTAGCTGAAACAAAAATCGTTTGATTTATTTTTCTCTCAAATTCCGGAAATTTCAAAGGCCTATTATCATAGGCGCTGGGAAGCCGAAAACCGTTATCAATAAGCGAAGTTTTTCTGGCATGGTCGCCGTTATACATTCCATTGAGTTGCGGCACAGTCACATGTGATTCATCAATCACCAAAAGAAAATCGTCGGGGAAATAATCCATGAGGGTGTAGGGTGGCTCCCCTTTTTTGCGTCCAGTCAGAAAACGGGAATAATTTTCAATGCCGTTGCAATATCCGATTTCACTCATCATCTCAATATCCTGCTTCGTCCTCCTGCCAAGCCTCTCCGCTTCCAGAATTTTTCCGCTTTTGCGCAAAAATTCCAGCCTTTCCTCGAGTTCCTTTTCTATTTCGATTATGGATTTTTCCATCATCGGCTCCGGAACGACGAAATGTTTGGCTGGATAGATAAAAATCTTTTTCGGTTTGGACAATTCTTCACCGGTAAGAAAATCATATTCGACTATCTTTTTTATCACATCCCCTTCAGTCTCAATCCTCACAACAATCTCCCTTCCCGGCTGCATTATCTCCAAAACCGGCCCAGTAAGACGGAATTTTCCGCGAGATAATATATCGGTCCGATCATATTGCATATCAATAAGCCTTTTTACGATTATTTCCCTGTCAATCTTTCCCAAGCCAAGTTCCAACGTAATATCGCGATAGTATTCAGGAGAACCCAAACCATATATGCAGGAAACCGAAGCACAAATAATCACATCGCGCTGGCTCATAAGAGCAGCAGTTGCCGCATGGCGAAGCCGATCGATTTCATCGTTAATTTGGGATTCTTTTTCGATATAAGTATCAGTTGAAGCGATATATGCTTCCGGCTGGTAGTAATCGTAATAGGAAACGAAATATTCTACCGCATTTTTCGGAAAGAAAGTCCTGAATTCCTGCGCCAGTTGAGCTGCTAAGGTTTTATTGGGCGCAATTACCAAGGTCGGTTTCTGGACTTTTTCAATCACATTAGCAATGGTAAAAGTTTTTCCCGATCCGGTCACGCCCAAAAGCGTCTGGAATTTTTTTACTTTTCTTAGGCCACCAGAAAGTTTTTTTATCGCTTGAGGCTGGTCTCCTTCGGGTTTGAATCTAGAATTTATTTTAAATCTATTTTCTGACATACAACTTATAATTTATGGCTGATTCGCCTCGCATCGACGAGCGTCTCCGCGAGTCGAAGCGGATCTCCCTCCGGTTTAAATTTAGAACTGATTTTGAATTTATTTTCTGTCATATTTATTATGCCTTGGAAAATTTTTTGACTAATTTCTGAAACTCACTACCCTTTTCTTCGAAATTTTTCCAAACACCATAGCTAGGAGAGGCAGTTGAAAGCAAACATACTTTTCCTTTTTCAGTATTTTGATAAGCAAACTTGACAGCTTCTTCCATATCTTTAGTTTCCAAAATATTCAGACCTTTTTTAGATTTGAAAATTCTTCTTCCAGATTCTGGGAAAAGCACGATGTTTTTGATCTTATTCCTTCGGATTTCTTTCTCAAGACTTGAAAAATCATAACCGCGGTCTTCCCCACCTAAAAATATCGTAGAAATGTTTGGAATCGATCTTATTGCCATAATCGTCGACTCCGGCGCGGTGGAAATTGCGTCGTCATAGAATTTTATTCCTTGATATTCTCCGACAAATTCCAACCGATGTGGCAAAGCCTTGAAATTTTCAATCGCTTTTTTTGAAATAGTTTTAGGAATTTTCAAAATCTCCGCCACTTTCAAAGCCGCTTTCACATTTTCCGCATTATGTTCTCCTTTAAGCGGAATTTTGATTCCATTAATATTTATATCATTAAATGGAATATTGATGCCGCGACTTTCCTTCAGCCATTTTTTCATCTCTTGATTTTTCCCGTTATAGATGAAGCAATCAGAAGCATCTTGATATTTTATGATATTTTTTTTCGCCACATAATATTTTTCAACGCTACCATGATAGTTCATATGTTCCGGAAAAAGATTGGTGACAACTGCAATATACGGAGAGTATTTGATATCGTCGAGCTGATAGCTAGAAAGTTCGACAACATATATTTCTTTCGGATCATTTTTTTTGAGAAGCATCTCGAGCATCGGATTACCAATATTTCCTAAAAGAGCAACTTTCTTTCCGGCCGCTTTCAGAATTTCATAAATCAAAGAAGCAGTTGTGCTTTTCCCTTTGCTTCCAGTCACGCCGATTATGAGATTTTTCGTCTGCGAAAAAAAGATATTGGTTGCTGTTGTGTATGGAATCATAACTAATTCTTTTTTTATTCCTGGAGTTTTAATTGCCAAATCATAGCTTCCCTGGTTTTCAAGATAATCTTTCGAAATATTTTCATCTGCAATCGAAATCTCTTTGGCCGGAAAAATTCCTCTGAGATATTTTTCCGTCACCTTTCCCTCTTTGCCATAACCGAGAATCAGAATCTTTTCCGCTACTGCCAGAAGGAATTTTTCCGGCAGATTATTCGCCGCATTAAATTTAAAAACTTTCTCGATTTCTTTTTCCTTGAATTTGATTTTTGGCAAAACTGATTTCAAAATAAAAGTATCTTCAAACTTGTCTTTCGCCATAAATAAAGCTGCGCGCGCTTCTTCAAAAGTTCCCACGCAATCAAACGGTTTCATTTTTCCAATTCCCAAAATATCTCTGAAAGTTTCCAACAGTTCTTTTTTATCGAAAAGGTTCTGGCCGAAAATCGAAACTAGCTCTTTTTCTCCAAGGAACGCCGAGAATAAAAGAAACATAAAAGCGCACTTTGGACATTCTGCGCACCAAAGACTTTCCGGCCGTTCTTTTTCCACTCGAAAATTCCGATTGCAACTGGTAAAGATTAGAAAATATTTTTTGTATCTTAAGAATTCTTGAACGATTCTGATTTCATAGAGCGGACGCAGAATTGAGAAGTATCGGATATCCGGACTCAGAAAATTTCTGGAATAATTTTGAAATAGCTCTTCAAACTCCGACGATTTGCTCCATTGGTGATTTATTTCTCCGCCTAAATATTTTATATTTCCAAAGTCACTGCTCTTCTCATTCGCCACGACAAACGCGGAATAATCATAGACGACCGCCGAAAGATATCCCAAAAAAGCGAACACGGCTGAAATCGGAATATGGCCATTATAGGCGCCTTCGTGTTCTTTAAAAATCTCGGGATCTAATCTCCTCTCAATAAGAATACTTTTAGTTCCAAGAAGCTTGGTTATGTTTTCTGTTATCATATTTCTCTCTCCGGTTTCTATGACCAATCCAGAAAAATCTACCTCCATACCTTTCAATATTTCTCCCGCTACGATAGAATCTTTTCCTCCACCGATTCCCAAAAGGAATCTTCCCTTTCTCTTGATCTGATAAGACTGTGCTTTTATTTTTTTATCGTAGGGAAAGTTTATAAGATTTCGAAAATCAATTTTGTTACAATAGAAAAATTCTCCCAGACCTTTTGTATAAACTTCATTCCAAAAATCTGCCTGCTCTTTGGAAATTTCAATATTTAGTTTTATCTTTTTCGGACAATATAATTTGTAATAACTGATACCGAGCATCAGATGGACACTTTCCAAAGTTTTTTGCAAAATTTCCGCTGGAATTTTTTTTGTATTAAAAGATTTTTTAAAAATTATCTTTTCCGAAAATTCCAGCGGTTCGCGATTTTTAAAATTAATAGCATAACGAAAAACCGCCCATCTTTTTTCCGGCTGGAAATCATATGATAAAAATTCAAATGTTATTGCAATCGGTTTCATATTATGATTTATTAAGAGACCGCATTTTAGCTTTAAAAAATCCTTATGTCAAATCCCAATCCGCCCTTATTATAACATATTGGATCAGTGGCACAGAGAACTTCCGCCACCAAGTTTATAGTCGCAGAAATATTTTCATATTTGGAGATTTTCCGAAAAATTTATTATTTATTTCGTCATAGCCTTGGCTTTCAGATTTTTCGGCATTTTTTCAATTGCATAACGAAGCGCCGTTCGTGGCATCTTGGTTTTATTCTTCATCACATATTCAAAAACTTCTTTTTGATGTCTATCAGATGCAACCTTAAGAAGCCAGCCATAACCTTTTTGCACCAAATCATCTTTGTCCAAAAGCAAGATATCGGAAATTTCAAAAACATCCGGCAAGAATTTTCCCCGCTTTGCCGGAACGATAAGACTTACAGCTGAAGCTCTTTTGGTCCAGCGGTTTTTCGACTTGGTCCATTTTTTTATTTTTTCAAGATACTCCGGATACATTTCCAAAAAAGCGCCAACCGTATGATTGCAGAATGTGTCGCAAGACGCCCAATTGGAAATATAATTATTCACCCATTTTTCAAAAATAGAGAAATCTTTCGGCTCATATTTTTTGCAAAGATAATATGACCAATTGCAAGCAATGAAAGATTCTTCCATATAGCCTGATTTCCACAATTCTTCGCACATATCAAAAATTTCTTTTTTGTTATTGTCTTGGATTTTCTTCCAATATTTCTTTCCGATTTGAACCCCTAAAGCGGTTTTCATCCCATACATCTTGACCTTTTCTTTGAAAAATCTTTCCCCGCTTTTTTTCAATTTTTCATCCGCATTTTGCTTCAACTCTTTTCGAATTTCCTTGATTATTTTTTCCATAAAAATATTGAAAATTTTTTAATTAATTTGTCCAATAATCACAACATAATTCTTGCCATATTTTTTGGCACATTTTGGACAAGTCGTATACCACATAAACATTTTCTCAATTTCTATACCCTTTTCTTTGGCAATTTTTTCAAAATCCTGACACCATTTCCCAGCATCGTTGAAATTCCCTTCATAAACTTTACTGAAAAATTTTCCAGATAAGGAAATATTTTCCGCGTCAGGAATTTCCCTATCTACTGCCACATACAAATCCATATTCCATTTTGAAGTATGATCAGAAAGACTCATCCAATCTTGCGCTTTGGCTCCAACTTTCTCAATTTTCTCCATCATTCTTGTAATCACTTTTCCGAAATTGACCGGCATATAGAACAAGGTGAAAACGCTGTCTTTTATGAATCTCTTATTGTTCCATTCCAAAATTTTTCCGTCCCATGGCATAGGATCGAATTTTGGACAACATTCTATTTCATCTTGCTTGCCCGCCATAGCTTCAGCACCGGAAGAAATGTTATTTTGTTCGTTCATGGTTTTTTATTAAGATATTATTTCACCTTTATTTTATAACAAAAAACTTTTGAAGTAAAACAAAAACCGCCAAATTTAGACGGTTTCGTTCGATGCGGAGAGACAGGGATTCCTCTCGCTCCGACTCAAGCCGGGGTTCTGTGCGCACTCAAACCCTTCGAATCCCGACGCGAGCAAAATCATTTGCTCGCTTCTCTTCCTCGTTCATTTCATTCGCTGCGGGCTACATCAGTCTAGAACTTGTAACTATAGGGCACTGTAAGGCTTTTTCGGGGTTATGTCCAGAATGGGAATTTGAGGAGGTTAGGTCGCAATTTTGAAGGCCAAATGAGACACAGGACAGACCTTGTCTTATTTTGGGGAATAAGACAGTGCAGTGTCTCAAAAATTATTATAAAGAAAAAGGAGATTCAGTTTTTAACCGAACCTCCTTGTTGGAGTTCACTGTAAGACCGCCACGCTCTTCAGGGCTTCTTGGCCGCCGCAACTTCCTTCGGCACCTCCGTCGCCTTCTCGCCCTTCTTCTTGACCGTGATCTTGGTCACCTTCTGGCTGTCCAAAACAGCTTTGCACTTCGACATAACCGCTCACCTCCTTTCTTGGATGAGTGACCTAAGAGGCATGATAACCTCATAGGTGTTGGGGCCTTCAGGAAAGACCGAGATTGCATCAACCTCTCTGTAGGAAGTCATGACTTCCAAAAGAAGATCGGGTGATGCCCGTTTCAGCACTTCAATCGCTTGCGCGATGAATGCTGCCTTATCCTCGCCATTGATATCGCGAGAGAATTTGCAGTCCTTATGCAGGACAAGCAAAACTTCGCCATCAACAGTTACGAGTCCCACCGGGTACATCCTGCACACTAAGGGTCTAGAATCATATATCGAGCAGAGCCCATCACGCCTCAGATTGCATGGAGGTTTTGGCTTGTCGATCGACAATGATCCGTCAACCCCTTCGAATGAGTGGATGAAAAAGGTACTATCGTTTATTTCCACTATAGGAACATTCAGATCATACAGCAAGGATGCCTCGTCTTTCAGAAGCCACACATATCCCTCGCAGTCATGATCTTTGCAATCTGCGCAAACAGATCGAATGTCCCTGTAGAGAAAACTAAACTCTGAGTACAGTTTACGCAGATGACTATTCATTGTCAAACCTCCTTTCCTTTAGAATTGGACATCTCTCCGATTCATTAAGTAACACACTAATACCTTGCATGCTAAATGATGAATATCGGCAAATGCAGTCTTTCGGGATAACCACTTCCGAAAAGAACCGGTTTATCTCGCCTTCAGCCCCAGGGTCGAGAATATGGGCAATCTTTTGCTCGGGAGATTTAAAAGCTATCTCCACGCAAGCATAGATTCTTCCGTCCGAAGCAAGGTAGACCGAGTCTGAAGAGATCGAACATCTTGAATCGCGAGAAACATGCCCAACGTCTACGACTTTTTGTAGTTGGGACAATATGCGATCCAGTCTGTTGAAAGTCTTTTCCTGCCCGAGAAGCAAATGCCGATTTTTCGATGCTCTCCCTTCCATGTTGATTTCATTAAAATGAAAACTTCCAATCCCAAGGGATACAAGTTCATCCACAAGAAGATCGAGTGAGCTTTCATTTAATGAGTGTATCGTGATGTAGACAGAAAGATCTATACCTGCGTCCATAAACTTTCTTACAGACAGTATGGACTTTTCGTACGACCCTCTTCCTCTCAGATATTCATGGGCTTCTTTCTGTCCATCAATACTGATTGCCATGTGACTGATACACTGTCCGTACTTTCTCAGGAAGTCATCGTCCAACATTGTCCCGTTAGTTATTAAGTCTAGGCCTAATCCGGAAGCATGTGCCTCCCTAATAATTAGGCCTAGATCTTTTCGCATAAGAGGTTCCCCACCGGTAATTCGGAGAGTTTTTCCTCCAAGCTGGACAATGCGAGATATGACCCTGAGCGAATCCTGAGTCGTCAACTCCTGCTCCTGACTACTGCAGCCCCCAAGTATGCAATGGAGACATTTCAGATTGCAGTTTTTTGTGACTTCCCAGTGCCAATCTCGCACTGCCAGCTCTCTTTCCATTGTTCACTCCTTGATAATGTCTATTGCCTTGACTTGATCCAGGACAGACACAAACTTCCTCACCTCGTCCTCATCTACAAATTCAGCATTCATACTTATCAGGGCTTCTTCGCATACTACACCTGACAGTATTTGTTGCATCATAGACAGGGCGATGTCGTCAAGGATAATTGTCTGGTATTGAGTCACCAGATATTTTTCCTTATGTTGAGAATTGAGTCGCGCGTACTTGTTCAGTTTGAAGCGACGCAATTCGTGAGGAATGCCCGAGCCTTCCCGATCGTGAATCAAGGGTTTGGGTTCGCAAAAGCTACCATTTTCCCTTACGGCGTAGTCGATGCAGAATGTTTCCGAGTGTTTAGCATCAACTTTACAACCGCACATGCAATCTGACAAAACCGCACAACCTAGACATGGTTTTTCAACCCATCCAAGATCGCGGAACTCCGAAAGTTCCGGCTTGTGCCAGATTTCATTCATCGGTTCGCTCAGCACATTGCCGTAAATCCGCTCGGATTGGTTGCACAGCCTTACTTCACCCTTGGGATTGACGGCGCAGAATGTAATACCTGCTCCACAATCCGCAAACATGTTTTCGGTGATCAACCGTTCATCCAAGCAGAACGGTATGGCCGTTCCCCATCCAACGGGGATACCGAAATCATTTCTGCCTTCGATCATTTGCCCCAGCGCCACCCTGAATTGTTCAAGTGATGGCTTAAGCTCCAATGAGCGAAGACTGCCTATGCCGCCATCCTCGTATCTGTCTACGAAGACGCTTTCCATCCCGAGCTTTTTCGCTAACCCGATGACATCATACATCTGGTCGAAGTTGGTCTTTGTCAGCACGGGTATGCACCGGACATCAAATCCTCTTTTCAAATACCGCTCGACCGACTTGATTGCTGTTTCGAAGCTTCCGCTTTTTCCAGCAAGAAAATCGTGAGTTTCGCCGATGCCATGCATAGGTATCCCGATGCAGGCCAGTTTGTCGGAAAGGCCTTCGAGATAAACTTGGCCATTTGTCACGATGGTGACCGACGATCTCTGCGAGAGAAGTTCTACATATTCATTGAGCTTCTTCGCACCGAGCAAGCTGGGTTCTCCTCCAATCAGATACACATGAGGAATCCATGCTTCGAAAATTGACCTAACGATGTTATCGATAATCGCCCGGTCAATTTTCATGTTGCGGTTAGGGTTATAGCAGAAACGACAGCTCTGGTTGCAGGCATAGGTTGTTTCTATGTGAACCAGATGCGGAACACTTGGGATAAAGATATTCATGGCATCACCTCCTTTTTTGAGCATATCCCTTGGAAAGCTCAATGATTTTATTCATGTCATCAACTTCAGATGATCTGTTTCTTTTCGTATGGCCGCACTTCTTGCATCGGAATGTTATCATGAAGCCCTTTCTTCCGCCCTCAATACTGATCGGCTCCATGATCCCGCCACAAGTGGCCGCTCTGTCTCCTGGGTTAACATCAACATGCTTGCTGAAAAGGCATTTGGGACAATGATTCGTGTACCCATTACCCTCAACAAGCTCCCCACAGTTCTCACAAACAAAATCCTCGATACGCCTTGAAAATCGCTTTGCCATCACGGCCTCCTTTTATCGTATATTCTGTTGTTAAGTTGCAATCCGTTTAATTAACTGCATAAATGCAGTTCATATCTTTATACAGATAAATATTGCTTTTGTCAAAATTTCGCGCAGGTCATTTTGACTAAACAAAATCGATATGATAGTCTTGAAAGTCAAAGAAGATGCACCTTAACAACTTAATCAAGGAGGTTTCCATGTATATAGAAATCGAAAGGCATGAAAGCTACTGCAATATCCGATCAACAGGTGATGGAAAATTGATTTTCCTGAACAAAGACAATCAACCACTGTCCGATTATCCTGTCGAATTAACAACAAAACCCTGCCCGCTAAAATCACCATTAGTAGTACACCTGGAACTTACCCAAAGTTGCGGTTTGCGTTGCAAGCACTGCTACATCTCTGCCGGAAAACCGAGAAAAGATGAGTTGTCCACGACCGAATGGAAAAACATCCTAGATCAACTCAGAAAGTTGCAGGTTTTAAATGTATACTTTACCGGCGGAGATCCATTGCTGCGGAAAGATTGCATAGAACTTGTAACTTATGCCAGGAGGATCGGGTTAAACTGCAATCTTCTAACCAACGGGCTTGAGTTTGAGAAAAATATCAATGTAGATGATATCCCCAAAGATGTTTTTCTGGTGTTGAGTTTTGACGGAGAAAAAGGCACCGCGATTTTACGGCATATCCAAGGAGAGCGAATCTTGGGTATAATCAATAATCTCAAATCGAAAAGGAGGGCATTCGCAATCCAAGGACTGATCTTCAATGACAATATTGACGAGATAATCCAAGCCGCAAAATGGTGCGCTGAAAGTGGCATCGATTTTTCTCTCAATGACATCCTGCCAATCGGAAGAGCGAAGAAAAATCCGTCACTTCTTCTGCGCGAAAATCAGCTCCTGAAACTTTTGGAGCTCGAAAAAGCCAGGAGGAGCTACGAATCTAATCGCTCAATTCCGATGCCTACATATCCTGTTTCAAATCCGAATATCTACGAGTCGATCTCGGAGTTGGTCAGAATAACTGGGAGGCCGGAGCCAGGCCTTTTCGTGGCATATGTAAGTTCGGATGGATTTTTGTATGCCGACAATTACTATGCTGCAGAAAACTGGAAATCAAAATATAACCTTCGTTATACAAGATTTTCAGACGCATGGCTTCAAGCCTTTAAAGAGGAACGAAAACTCCGAATCGATACCTTTTCCGGATGCATCAACTGCTCTTTGCTCAAATCCGGTGGACACTGCGATTTGCAAAACATGGCAATGTCCAGACACCTATACAAAGACACCAACCACTGCGGTGTATACCCAGCTTTAAAAAAGCTGAAAATCCGCAGGGCATCACTGTGAGAATCTTCACAAAACAAAATGACCGACTGAAAAGCCGGTCATTTTCCTTATACAATTTTAAAATGAAACTATTTTTTCCTTAATAAAACAATATTATCGGGCGAAACATTCTTTAATAGCTTCGCGTCATTTCTCTCAAAAAAACCAATTAATTCAAACTTACTATTTTTATCCACAAGGAGTCTCAATTCTTCAGGGAAAATTATCTTAAGATCATCCTTATCGATAAATTCCATCTTTTTTCCATTGTCGTCTACTTCCATCTTTAATATTTGGGTCACTGTTTGTTTCAGCGGATTTTTCGGAATTATTTGATAAGTTGTTTTTACCTTAATTTTACCCTCTTTCATTATCCAGCGTTGCGGTTTAAAAAAAGATGGATCAGCCCAATTTATAGCGAGATTTTCTATAAGATACAGTCCGCCGGAATTTAGCGAATCCGCGACTGAATTTAAATGTGAAAGAAATAAATCATTGCTTTTGACATAGATGATAGACCCCATCATTATATACGCAAAATCAATTTTTTCCTTAAGTTTAAAGTTGTTAATATCGGCTTTTACTGTTTCTATTTTAATCCCTTCTTTTACCGATTCACTTTTTAAATAAGCCAACATCTTTTCGCTAGAATCCAGTCCGATTGACTGATATCCTCTTTTTGCCATTTCCCTGAGTTGCAAAGCAGTTCCGCAAGCCAAATCCAAAACAGACTTTACGCCCGTCTTGCTATATTTTTTTATAAACTTCTCAAACAAATCGACTTGTTTTTCTGAATCAACAAAGCTAAAAGCGATTTCGTAATATTTGGCCTGATTGTAAATTTGTGATTTCATGTTACTTAATAGTATTATTTTTTAATTTTTATATGCTAGCGTCTTTTGAATTATTTGGCAAATTATAGCGAGAGTTTGTAGATTCTTTTTGAATTTTCCCTAAACACTCCGCTCTCCAAATCTTCGCTTAATCCCAATGACTTTACTAACTCGATATGCTCCTCGATTTTGCACATCGGCCAGTCGGTGCCAAAAATAACTTTGTCTGGACGGTTGGCAATTGTCTTTTTGAGAATTTCTTTTACCTTTTCAATGCCTCCGCTTTTCTCAACTACTTCCTCATCTGCCATGGCTGCGGTTTCAAAATATATATTTGTAATGTCCTTGGTTATTTCATAGCAATAATCCATCTTCGGCCAATAGTAATGCGTGATGATGACTTTGAGTTGCAGATATTTTTTTGCAATCTCTGCAATATATTTTGGATCATTCCATTTGGCGCAATCACTATCGCCTGAATTTTCACCGGTATGGAACAAAACTGGCACATCCAATTTTTGGCACAATTCATAATACGGCAAGCATCTTTCGTCAGTCGGATAATATGGATCATGTCCTGGAAAAAATTTAATGCCCTTAATCTTGCCTTCCTCCAAAAATCTTTGATATTTTTCCAATTCTTCTGAGCCTCTTTGGATGATCTGCGGACTACCCAGAAGAAACAAGTTTTTACGCTCGCCGATGAGTTCAATCGCTTTATCCAAATCAGCGATACTGTCGCTACCTTCAACGTTGTCCGGAATAATTATCGCCCCACTTATTCCATTTTTCTCCATTTCTTGCAAAAACAAATTGAAAGCATCCTTCAAATTTTTTGCATTATCATTGTATAACGAAATATGAATGTGGGAATCAATTATCATTGTTTTATAAATTACATTTTAATATTGCGCGCTCCTTCTGCGGCGTCCTCCCAAGACAGTTCTTTTCCATGCTCTTTTTTGTATATCTCCTGGAATTCTTTGATGTATTTATCAGAGGGAAATATATATAATACTTAACATTTTGATTTTACTGACTTTACATAATCGCAATAATCGCACTCGGGATTAGATTTTGGTATTTTGTTACTATTCAAACATTTGTGGGCTTCGATAATTGTTTTTTCAACCCACGAATCATTGCCTGTATATGGAATAAGCGTCACATCAAAATCAAGTCTTCCGTCAAAAGCCTTCCGATCGGCTTTCCCATTACAATAAACAAAATATCCAGTGTCGGAAACTTTGAAGCCGTTCTGGCGCAGAAGCCATTGATAGACTTCCATTTGCCGCTTATAGCCGTCCTGCCAGTCTTTGTTTAATTCTGTGATGTCCTCGTTCTTTGAAGTGGATTTATAATCCACGACGATATATTCGCCCTTGGAATTTTGCCAAAGGTCATCAATGGCTCCGAAAAAAAGAAAATTGGTCGACTCGTGCAGATGTTGGATACCGGTAAAATTATGACGCCATTTGTCAAAATCATCGTGTGCAACAGGCACGGCATCAACGCCGTATTTCTCAATCAGGGGATGCTTTGTGCCATTGACACGGTGAATATCGAATCCTGCTTCAAAAGGGCGTCTACGGCTGAATTTAGGGCAAAGGGGAAGCCGGGCGGGCGTCCCACGCCTAATTTCCGGTCGAGATAGAAACACCGCGGACATTGTAAAAACAAATCGATCTTTGATCGCGAAAGTTTAAAAGGTTCGGAAATATTTTCTCCATAGAGACCTCTTATGCGTTGTGAATTGTAATATTGAGACATAAATTATTTTTTAATATTTTCAAACTGGTTCTTAAAAGCTAGGTTCTTTTGGCTTACACTACATAAAAAACTTATTCTGCCAGCAAGTGATTTTAAATATGCCTTTTTATTAAAAAAATGGCCATGATTTTTCAAAAAATTATCAACCCCATATTTATTGCACAGATATAATTCCTTCCTGATTTTATTCCGCAAACTTTTTTCCGCATTCGGCTCATGGTTTATAATTAATCCTGTGCAGGTTTGCTTTTCTTTAGAATCGGTTATCTTTGCTTTTTTAGGATCATCGTGCAAAGCAAATCCTTCTTGTTGGAAAATTTTATACAATAATTTTTGAAATTTTTTGATTGGATAATTTCCTGAAATAGTAAGATCATCAATCCAAAAAGAATGCATCAATCCAAATTTTTTAAGCAACTTTTCAATTCTAAAATTTACTCTATAAAGCACTAAACCGGAGACTTTTGGGCTAGTTGCAAATCCTTGGGGCAAAAATCCGTCTGCCGAAGTAAATCTGGTCAATATCCTTGCTACATCAGGCGCGCATTTTTGATTCCTAAACGCTTTATAAATAACTCTATAACTTACACTAGGGAAAAAGTTTTTAATATCATAATTAGCAACATATTTCTTTCCGCAATGTAACGAAGCATTTGTAACAATAGATCGTCTTGCTATTCCGCCCTGTATGCTAACCGGATAATCAATAGCGTCTAGCAATTTATTAATTTTTCGATGAATCTTTTTGAGATTATCATTTGCTTTATAAAATTCTCGCTTCTTTCCTTTTTTGTCACAATCCTTAAAAGTTTTGTAACAATTTTCGATGTTATCAATTGTGCTCTCTAAAAAATCGTCTGGAAGGCCTAGCTGATATCCAAGTTCTTTAACAGTGTTTATTTTAAGAAACCGACGCTTCTTCATTTCTTTATTCCCAACGCTTGTTTAGCAAATAATTCTTGAGCTTCCTCAAGCATTTTTTCAAGCTGTGAAGAAATTTTCTTTTCCGCTTCGGTTTTGCCTTTCGGCATATCTATTTTATCCCATGCCAAAAGAATAAATGGAATGTCTAAAAATTGCGCGATTTCACGCAAAAAATTAAGACTAGGATCCTTTTTATCATTTTCAATTAACGAAATATAATTCGTTGAAACTTTCGTTTTTTTCGCAATATCCTCTTGGCTAAGCTTTTTATTTATCCTAGCTATTTTTATCAACTGTCCTACTGTTAACATGTATTTAAAGTAATTATTTGGTAACGGAAAAGCCACTTACTGACGATCTCTTTCAAAATTCCTGAGATTACGGAAAAAGTCTGCCTTGCAAATTCCATGCTGATCTTGTCATCCCTCAAAAGAGATAATATCTGCTTGTTGATTTGCACGGCCTCAGTAAGCAGGCCGAGAGCTTGTTTGTCTTTTATCTTCAATTTATGACCGAATCGGTCAATTTATTGAAGGAGATTAACAAGTTAACCACCTCATTTTTTGTATGAAATTTTGCTATATATTTGATCTGTTATCTTTTTATTAATTTTAATAACGATCCGGCACTTATTTCATCGCAAGCCAATTATGGCTCTCGGCTCATTGGCAATAAATTGGCCTGCGACTACTAAAAGTAGCAGAACCGTTAAATTACCTGAAACGGAAAAATACAAATTTCAGATAAATTATATCCTGACAAAATTGCGTAAAAGTTATGCCGTTATACAAATTACGAATTACGAATTAACTACGGTAAAGTAGCAATCCATATAATTTGTTGCATATCAACACAATGTATGCCGGGGACATACTGCCTTCTCCGATGGAGAAGTAAGAAGCCAAAGCTTCTTTTCAAAAAGGGCAAAGCCCGTGAAAGCCAAAGCTCGCTTATATTTGGTGATTCTCTCTAATTCACTGTCAATGAGCATAGAGGACGAATCGTCCTCAAATACAGCTTAGCATGGGTCTAAAAACTTGTCAAGTTTTTATAACTAAAAGTTATATTGAGAAAAATAAAATACCCTTAAGGGGCATCTTAGTACAATGTTTCTTATATATTCAATTTCAATCACTTCAATATTCTAGAAAAGTGACTGCTTTTTTTCTGGTTTTTCAAGTGTAATAATATCGCTAAAAATAATACTGGGTTTTCTTTCCTTAAAATCGCCTTTCTCACTTGTTCTATCTACGACCCCAATCAACTTAACCTTTGGAAAAAGGTGGTTATCCATCTTTGAAATTACTCTTTGCTTAAAATCTGCGATATTTCCTTTCTCTGGCTTGCAAATAAGAGTGTGGTCTTCATATCGAAAGCCTATTGTATTCATACTTTCAGTAGCTCGCGTTATCTCTCCTTCTAATTCAACGAATTGGCCATGTTTCAATTCTGGAAGAACGATATCGTTGTTGCCATCCTCTTTCTCCGTACAATAAATACTCTTCTGATTTTCAGAAATAGAAACTTTTTCTATCCTTTCTCCATCAAAAACACCCAGCTCAAGTGTACGTTCAGGCCCGATAACTCCAGCACTTTTTGAAAATAATTTAGTCGGGCATTCTCTGTAAATATCCAGATACTTTTTTGGAACACGCAGGGCTTCTTTGTTATCATTTAATATTTCTATCTCCTGCGTTTTCTGATCAATTAATCCGCTCTTAAATTCCTTTATAGCTAGAGATCCAACATGCGATCCTATTTTTATTACCCATTGAGCAGATTTTAGTGCAACACGAAAAGTAGCCTTTATATCTTTTGCAGTGCCCGTATTCAACAAACCATCTTCCGCAGCCTTTTTTGCAGTGATTGTCGCATAAGTTCCAAGTGCAGTGGTTATGACTCCAGTCGGAGTAAGCAATTTATCAATGATCTCCGGTATAACCATCTCCCAGCTACCTTTTCTAATTCTTGATACTATGTATTTGATGCGGTGTTTTTTGAACGAAGTTCGAACATTTTTTGAGCAAAACCCCCAATAAGG
>CAYOTC010000015.1:12046-19590 GCA_964406815.1 uncultured Bdellovibrionales bacterium | reverse complement strand
ATACCAGACACCTATGAAAGCCAGCCACTTGTCACCTATGTACTCATCTTGTACAAGCCTTTGACAAGTCCTAAAATATCCTGTATATTCAATAAAGTAATCATTGAGAGTATATTTATGTTGGCAATTATTAAGACTGGTGGAAAACAATACAAAGTCGAAGCGGGGGATAAGATTAAAGTGGAAAAACTCGAGGGAGAAGAGGGTGGCAAGGTTGTTTTTTCGGAAGTCATGTTTCTCGGTGACGACAAAAACGCTAAAGTCGGCACTCCTTTCATTGAAGGCGAATCTGTCGAGGGAAAAATCCTGAAGACCGCCAAAAACAAGAAGGTTGTCGGAATGAAGCATAAAGCCAAGAAAAGATATAAGGTCAAATTCGGACATCGCCAGACGATGACAGAAGTGGAGATAACGAAAATAGGGAAATAATAAAACGGGCCAAGAGCCCGTTTTTTCTATTTTTTGTCCGCTTTCTTTGTCAGCAAAGAAAGCGGACGGAAAGAAACTGTCCGCACAAATTCGCTCGCTACAAATTTTCGCTCATTCGTTCAAAATCCAGGTTGTTCCTTCGGCAACAAGACCGGATTTTATCACTCATTCACTTAATTTGTAAATCTCGCGAATTAAGTGCGGAATTATAAAAAATAAGAGATATTAAATACAAAATACAAATACTACTGTCTGTTCATTATTGCGGAACTTAGAGTGATTTCGTCCGCGTGTTCAATGTCTCCGCCGGTTGCCAGGCCTCTGGCTAAGCGAGTTATCTTCACATCTTTGTCTTTGAGCATTCTGGTGATGTAGAGGGCAGTAGCATCGCCTTCAGTGGTTGGGTTAGTGGCGAGGATAACTTCGGATATGTTTTCTTTTTCGATTCTTTTTTCCAATTCGGAAAATTTTATTTCACCTGAGGCGCTCATTTTTACCGTATCAAGCACTCCGCCCAGAACGTGATAGAGGCCGTCATATTTTCGGGTTTTTTCGAGAGCAATGACGTCCAGCGGGTCTTCGACGACGCAGATTTTGCTCTGGTCGCGGTCTTTATCCTGACAGATATAACACAGCTCATCTTCGCTGATATTGAAGCATTTCTCACAATGTTTCAGGTCGCTTTTAAGGCTCCCCAGGCTTTCGGCGAAATCGGAGAGTTTTTCTCCTGGTTGTTTGAAAAGATAGAGGACCAAGCGTTCCGCCATCTTTGGCCCGACAGAAGGGAGAGAGGCGAAATGTTCGATTAGTTTTTTGAAAGATTTTGGGTACATATTTTTTTTATTTAATCTCTGAAAATTTTATTTTACTTTTAAAAATTTCAACTAATTCATCAACAAAATTTATAAATCTTGGATCATGTGATTTTTTTTAACCATTTTAACATAAAAGCACCTTACACTTCGTCTAAATTTTATTTATTCAATCTTGTTTACCATTAGTTTTTATCCATTTTTCAAAATATTCCTTTTGCTCATTGACCGTAGATAATTCAATATCATCACTCTCATTGAATATGTTTTCTACAAGTTCGGAGATATTTTTTTGACCCATTTTAATTTTATATGCCATAAGTCCGCCTCCCATATCTCTCGCCATTCCAGACGGATATACATTTTTTGAAGCACCATAGCAAAAAGGGATGATATCTATTGCTTCCAATTTTTTTCTTACTTGGCAAAGTGATTCAAATTAATCAGGGGAAATAGCTGAAAAAATTTTTCCGTTAAAATTTAAAATAACATAATAATCATTACCTTGCGAGTAATAAGTAAGTTTTCCAGCTTTACTTTCTCCGCTTTTTGTATTAAATAATCTAATTTCTTTTGTGTTTTTCATATATAAAAATTAAAAATTTGTTTCATAGGAATTTATTCCGTATGGACTGATTCCAATGATTTGAAAGTAGTCGAGTTTTCTTGGAAATAAAGCGATGCTTTGCCGATGGGGCCATTTCTGTGTTTGGCGATATGGACTTCGACGATATTTTTGTTCGGGGTGTCTGGTTTTTCACGGTCTTCGCGATAGAGGAACATCACAACGTCAGCGTCTTGTTCGATTGATCCGGATTCACGGAGATCCGAAAGTTTCGGAATCTGCGGACTCCTTGATTCCACGGCGCGGCTCAATTGTGACAGGGCAATGATCGGAATATTAAGTTCGCGAGCCAGTTGCTTTAGGGCGCGGGAAATTTCAGAAATTTCATTGACGCGATTGTCTCCACCGGAACGACCTTCCATCAGCTGCAGATAGTCGATGATGATTACGCCGACATTATGTTCGGATTGCAAACGGCGCGCCATGGTTCGCATCTCCATCACATTAGCTGATCCGGCATCGTCGATAAATATTTGAGCTTCCGAAAGCACGCCCATCGCTTCACCGATTCTTTGAAAATCGTCGTCTCCTTCGCCGGTTTTAAGATTTCCGGTCCGAAGGCGCCACAAATCAACATTAGACTCGGCGGCCAACATCCTGTCGATAAGCTGATCGGAGGACATTTCCAAAGAAAATATCCCAACGGGAATTTTCTGTTTGACGGCAATCATCCGGGCGAAATCTAGCGCTAGTGTGGTTTTTCCAATTGAAGGCCTAGCGGCCAATATGACGAGGTCGGATTTTTGGAATCCAGCCAAAATTTTGTCGAGATCGGCATAGCCCGTTGGTACTCCGCGAAGTTTATGATCGCCTTTGTGAAGTTCGTCAATGCGATTGAAAGCCGCTTCCAAAATTGATTTTATCGGCACAAAATCTTGTTTGATATATTTTTGGGAAACGGCAAAAAGTTTCTGCTCGGCGTTATCGAGAAGTTTTTCCACGTCTTCTTCTTCTTTATATCCGAGCTCGACAATTTCACTGGCAGCTAAAATAAGTTTTCGAAGAGTTGATTTTTTCTGGACGACTTTGGCATAATGGGCGACATTGGAACTGGACGGAACGTTGGCGGCAAGAGATGCCAGATAACTTGAACCGCCAATCTTATCCAGCTGGCTTTTTTCTTCCAGCCGGTTGGAAAGAGAGAGAACATCGATCGGTTCTCTTTGTTCATAGAGTTCGATCATCGCTTCATAGATCATATTGTGGTCGTCGCGATAGAAATCGCCGACACGCACAAGATTGGCGACTTTGATTATCGCATCCTTGTCGAGCATAAGAGCGCCGAGCACCGATCTTTCAGCTTCGATGTTTTGTGGCGGAACTTTCAAATTTTGGTTGGAATTATTGTTAGTCATAGTTTCGGTTTATCTATTATAACAACTCATTGGATTGGGTCAATTTGCGCTTTTACACAAGTTGTGCTACCACTATTCACAAGACTTGCTTGAGGAGGAATGAGTGTATCTTAGTGCAAATTCTGGTTTTCTGTCGCGGCACGAAAGGTGCTCTTATGAATCCTCAAGTCCCGCGGACAAGTCTTACCGGGGCGCGACAGAAAGCCACGCTTTAGTAGAGGAGGAAGTGATGAAGAAAAGGCGGCTCATTAAAAATTTAAGGAATGTTTTGGAAGAAATAAAAAGTCATAACATCGATGATTTAGCTCCTTTATTGCCGGAAATAAATTCAAAAAGGTAGGTGAGGGCTATTTTTTTCTGAAATGTCCTTTTCATAAAGAAAAAACACCTTCTTTTGCCTATAGTCCACACAAACAAATGATTCATTGTTTCGGATGTAAAAAGAGTGGAGATATAATTGGATTTTATGCGCAAATGAGAAAAAAAGGATTCTATCCTGCAATAATTCGCCTAGCTAGGTTTTTCAAAATAAAACTCAAATGGCAGAATTTTGAAGGTAAAGATGAAGACTTCAAAGATTATGATTATGAAGAAAAATTTTCTAATAATAATCTATTATGTGAAGATGGCAATGAAGACGATGATGACATTCCGTTCTAAATGGGAGCAAAATTTAAGAATAAATTTTGCTCTTGTTTTTTTATCCGAAGCTATTATTTTATCCTATAATTATCGACAATTTTGACTTTTTGCCGGTTTTATAATATATTTTGGTATCAGATTGAAGACAGTTTTTTAAAAAAATATATAGTAATATTAATCATATAATACGGGGAGGAGATTATGGGCGGAGGAATTTTTATGCTTTTTGTATTAATATGTTTCTTTGTTTGCATGGCTCTTTCATCTGAAAGTTTCGAAAGCTATATTAGGGAAACGGAAGAAAAAAATAGGATAAGAAAGTGGTTGTGAGAGGAGGGATTATGGAAAAAACTGTAGAATGGCAGAATGAGTCTTTTGAATCTCTTTCTAAGTATCTTTTTAAATTAAGAGATATCTTAGAGAAAGAAGCTGATGCGATAATTGTAAAAAAGATAAAAAAGATGAAAAAGATTGAGGAGGCGTCATCTTTCTTGAAGGATTGTAAGGAGTTCTATTATGAACGAAGGAAAAATATCGATTTTCTTAATCTGGGAGATTCGAAAAAATGCAGGGGGTGCATAATTCTTTTAAAAATAGAATTTAAATATATCGGAATTGATATACCGGAATATGCTTCTGATTAGAAAATTGGCGTAATTGAAAAATCAAAAGAGCGTTTGCTTCTTCAAGCATCCGCTCTTTTTGTTTGACTTTCGCTAACTTTTCTTGTCGCCAAGAAAAGTTAGAAAAGAAGCGCCGAACGTGCTCGCGCTGGCCGGATTTCTGCGCTGGCTCACTAAAATTTACACTTCGCTACGCTTCGTTTCAAAATTTCTTAACGTTCGCCAGCGGAAATCCAGAAACGCACTTCGCAAAGTTCGGAATTAAATACAAAAATTAATAATCTGATAAATTTTTTTTCTTATTTAGGCATCTTTGAGGATGCTTTCAATCTCCTTTAGGCTTTCGGCGGTGACGAGTTTTCGGCGAAGTTCGGCGGCACCAGGGAAGCCTTTCACATACCAAGCCAGGTGTTTTCTTATTTCGAATTTCCCCGTTTCGCCTTTGTCGGCATAGATCAGTTTGGCGTGTTCGAGCATGATTTTTTTTATACGCGAAAAGTTATATTTGTCATGCCGGACTTGTTCCGGCATCTCTTTAGATCCTGAAACAAGTTCAGGATGACATTCTAATAATGATTTAATTTCATCAAAAATAAATGGCCGGCCCCAGGTGCCTCTAGCGATTCCAAGCCCGTCCAATGATGGATAATTTTTTAAGATTTTTGCCGCTTCTTCGGGAGTATTTATTCCGCCATTGGCCAGAACGATTTTTTCCGGAACGATTTTTTTCACTCTTTCGCAAATAGAAAAATCTACCGGAGCGAAAAAACCTCCTTCATATGTCCGGCCATGAACCATTACGGCAGAATAGGGAAGGTCTTTGGTGTTTTCAATAAATTCCAATGCGTCGACATTTTTGCTTTTTATGCCGGCGCGGATTTTTATGGAAACCGGCAGTTTGGTATTTTCACAAACGGCGGAAATAATTTCGCGCGCCAAATCTTTTTGTGGCATAAGGGCGCAACCGGAACCGTGGCCATAGACTTTTTTGGCCGGACAGCCGAAATTGATGTCGATCCCGTCCGGTTTCACTTTTTCAGTGATTATTTTTGCGGCCTTGGCGAAATGGGTCGGATCTTTTCCGAATAATTGGACGACATAGGGCCTTTCAGTTTTTTTAAACCTGACCAATTCCAGAGTTTTTTGCGGTTTGAAAAATAATGCGCTGACGCTAGCCATCTCGGAATATACGACATCGGCTCCATATTTGTGGCAAATTTCGCGAAAAGCGCTATCGGTTATGCCGGCCATAGGAGCCAAAGCCAGGATTGGCTTATTTATTTTTTTCCAAAAATTGTTTTTCATATAAAGCAGGAACGGATTCTTTCCGTTCCCATCATTAAAACTTTTTTATTGATCAGCTTTAGCTTATTCTAATTCCTTCTTCCGTCTCTTCCACACTAAAACCAATCTCGGCGATTGCTTGTTTTAGTTTTTTGATTTTTTCAGCTGAAGAATTATTCTCCAAACTTTCAAAATGTTCGCTTATGCTGTTTTCTCTGTTGCAGGCGCAATTTCCGCCGCAATCACAAGGAATTTCCATAGTTTTATGACTTTAAAATTAACGCAAAATTCTAGCGCAAAATCGGGAAAAAGTCAATAGGAGCAAGGTTTATTTTTTCTTTAAGGAATAATTATTATCTTTCAGATCCTCAACTGCAAATCCTAAGTCGTCTATTTTATTTCTTAACTCATCTGATTTTTGGAAATCTTTATTATTGCGAGCGGATTTTCTTTCTTCGGCCAAATCAATTATTTCTTGTGGAATTTCTTGTTTATTTTCTGAAATTACAAGACCGAAAACTTTATTTATCTTTTCCCAAAAATTCAAAATGTTTTTGGCAGTTTCCAGTCTTAATTTTTCTTCGACAATAAGTTTATTGGTTTCAGTAATAAGTTCATAAACAACAGAAAGAGCAAGCGGAGTATTGAAATCGTCATCCATCGCTTCTTCAAAACGTTTTTCATATATATGAGAGAAATCTATTTCAGAAGTGCCGATGTTTTTTCCGTCTGTGATATTTTTCAAATTAGAAATCCAATCGGAAACTCTTCGAAGATTCTTCTCTGCTTGCATAATCGAGCCCGGGGTGTAGTCAATGATGCTTCTGTAATGTGAGCTTAGGATCCACAATCTGATTACTCCGGGATGATATTTTTTCAAAATATCTTTAACGCTGGTGTGGTTGCCTTTGGATTTGGACATTTTTTCTCCGCCGATATTGACCATGCTCCAAAGCGTCCAAAAATTTGCCATCTTTTTTCCAAGATAAGCTTCACTCTGAGCCACTTCATTTTCGTTATGCGGGAAAATATTTTCATTGCCGCCGCCGTGAATATCGAAAGTGTCTTGGCCAAGAAGATCGCAAGACATTACCGAACATTCAATATGCCAGCCGGGATAGCCCACACTCCAGGGACTCGGCCACTGCATAATATGTTCCGTATCGGCTTTGATCCAAAGGGCGAAATCCAGCGGATTTTTCTTTTCCGGATTGATTTCTATCCGTGAACCCTCGATCAATTCTTCGGTTTTACGTCCGGAAAGTTTTCCATATTCCGGAAATTTTTCCACCGAAAAATAAACCGAGCCGTTCGATTCATAGGCGAAACCTTTTTTAATCAATTCTTCCACGAATTTAATTATCTGGGCAATATAGGCAGTCGGGCGGGGATTGAAATTAGCCGGCTTTATATTAAGCGCATCAAAATCATCTTTAGCAGATTGGATGTATTTTCCCACAATTTCCATTGGATCGATTTTTTCAGTCTTGGCTCTTTTTTCAATCTTATCTTCGCCGGTTTCCGCGTTATTTACCAAGTGTCCTACGTCAGTGTAATTCATGATAAAACGGACTTCGTATCCGGAGTATTCGAGATAGCGACGGATTATGTCCATTGAAACATAACCGCGAGCATGGCCGATGTGGCAATGGTCATAAACAGTCGGACCGCAGACATACATCCCGACTTTGCCGGGATGGATCGGGACGAATTCTTCTTTTTTTCTTGAGAGGGTGTTATATATCTTGAGCATTTTTTATTTAAAATAATGAAA
>CAYOTC010000015.1:0-12036 GCA_964406815.1 uncultured Bdellovibrionales bacterium | reverse complement strand
TTATTTATTACTATTGATCACAACCATTTACGCCATTTGAAAATCGTTATCGTGAAAACAGAAATAAGAATCATTATTGCCAGGTGAATCCAAAAACCATAGGGATTGCTGCCGAAGGGAATGTCGGCACTCATTGCCAATATATTCGAATAAACGGTCATTGGCAACATCACGGCGGAAAAAATCGTGAGGACTTTCATAGTAAGGTCAAGCTGGTTAGAGAGCAGTGAATTGTTAGTGGCTTCCAAGGATTCAATGGTTTCTTTGGCGCTTTCCAAAGCGTTCCAGACACGGATATTGGTTCCGATTAAATCTTGGAAATAAGGGTGAAGTTCTTTTTCGATAAATTTATAATCATTAAAAGCCAAAGATTCAAAAACGGTTTTCTGGGGTTTCATTGTCCGGCGGAAATTCAAAATATCGCGTTTGGCCAGGGATATTTCCAATACCATTTCTTTTTCGTTACCGGAAAATATTTGTTCTTCAATGTTGTCGAGTTTTTTTGAGATATGATCAAGACGGGGAAAACAGGATTCAAGAAGGATTTCCAAAATGTATCTCAGGAGGTATCCCGGACTTTGATTCATATAAGTCTCTCTCTTTTTCTTGCTTTTTTTAAGCTCATTAAAAAATTCCGTGAGCTGGAAAATTTCAGCATCGTGTGAGGTAATAAGTGTTCCTTCACAAATCACAATATCCAGCTCTCCCGGATAGGTTTTTTTATCTTTGGTGTCATAGAGAGGAATATGAACAGCCAAATATATGCAATTATCATATTCTGAAGCTTTTGGCCTGAGAGTTGGGGTGGAGAATTCTTCGACCACCAGTGGGTGAAGATTAAATCTCTTACTTATTTTTAAGACATCATCTGCATCGGGTTCCTGGAAATCTACCCAGGAGAATTTTTCTGTTTTTATTTCTTGCATAATTTTCATCTAATTGTTTTTTAATGATGATATTATATCAGTTAAATGGGTGTTTGACAAAAAATCTTCAGACGTCTAAATTAATTAAATGAAAAGGATGTTGTTGCTTTTGATCAGGTTCTATCAAAAAACATTGTCGCTCGACCATGGTTTTCTTTCTTTGATATATTCCGAAAGGCTTTGTCGGTTTCATCCGACTTGCAGTGAATATACTTATCAGGCGATAGAGAAGCATGGAATCTGGAAAGGATGCTATTTGGGATTGAGACGGGTCTTAAGATGTCATCCATGGAACGACGGCGGATATGATCCGGTGCCGGAGAAATAGAAAATTTTTTATTTAAAATAAATTAGTAGTACCTAAACAATAACAATCAAAGGGAAAAAGGAGGGAGGGATTTTATGTCTATTGAAAAGAGTTTTTCCATTTCAGGCAATCATAAAATTATTAGGATTTTTGATGCCAGAGGAAATGCGCTTGTAAAGGTGAGATGTGAAGATAGAGGAAAAGAAACAGAAGCGCTTTTGAGTCCAAGTTTGGATTATTGTCCTTTTTGTGAATTTCTTTTTGATAAAAAAGAAATTGACGGGAATCTGATACGCGAGAGGTTGGAAATTTTTTTGAAATATCATGAAGAATTTTCCAAAAAAAGAGATATTGTTAAGAGTATGGAAGAAATTCTCGAAATACCAAGTCTCTCATATATTCCGGACAATGTTATCAAAGGAATAATCAATTGCTTGGAAATTAAACCGATCCTTCGAGGAAAAGAACTTCTTTCCGAAATTGGATGTTTTGGAGCGGATTAAAAATCCTTTATTTCCTGAAAAAACCAAAAAACCTGCTAAATGAAATCGTGACCGTAATATCGGTCTTGTCAAGAGGCAGGTTTTTATTGACTTTAGCGGCTTATTATTCTAAGCTTAATTTACTTTTAATAATCGGATTTTATGATAAAAAGAAGAAAAACAAGAAAAATAAGAGTGGGAAATATCTTTATCGGTGGGAATGCGCCAGTCGTGGTGCAATCGATGTGTAATACTGATACGCGAGATCATAAGGCTACGATAAAGCAGATTAAAGATTTGGAAAAAGCCGGATGTGAAATGGTGCGGGTGGCGGTTCCGGATATGGTGGCGGCTAGAGCTTTGGGAAAAATAAAAAAAGGCATAAAAATTCCATTAGTGGCCGACATTCATTTTTCAGCCGAGTTGGCGCTAGAAGCAATCAATCAAGGAATCGATAAAATCAGAATCAACCCGGGCAACATTGGTTCGGAAGAAAAAATAAAAGCGGTGGTTTTGGCGGCGAAGAAAAAAAGAATTCCAATCAGAATCGGAATAAATGGGGGATCTTTGGAAAAAGATCTTCTCAAAAAATACAAGAATAAAGTCACGGCTGAGGCGATGGTGGAATCCGCTATGCGACATATTAGGATTTTGGAAAAATATAATTTTAAAGATATTTTGGTTTCGCTTAAAGCTTCCGACATTGAACGAACGGTCGAAGCTTATCGGTTGCTTTCAAAAAAAGTTGATTATCCATTGCATATCGGGGTGACGGAAGCTGGAACGATTTTTCGGGGAACGGTAATGTCATCAATTGGTCTTGGAATTCTTCTTTATGAAGGTGTTGGAGATACTCTGCGCGTTTCTCTCACAGCTGATCCGATTGAAGAAATTAAAGTTGCTTGGGAAATCCTAAAATCATTGAAACTCAGAAAAAGAGGAATAACTGTAACAAGCTGTCCGACTTGTGGAAGAACAGAAGTTGATCTCATAGGTCTTGCTAAAAAAGTTGAAGATGCCGTTTTAGAAATTGATAAGGATATTCATGTGGCGGTTATGGGATGCGTAGTGAATGGTCCGGGAGAGTCGCGCGAAGCTGATTTGGCGATTATTGGTGGTCGCGGTGTCGGGCTTATTGCCAAAAAGGGAAAAATAATTAAAAAAGTGAAAGAAGGCGATTTGCTAAGGGGGTTTTTGAAAGAAATAAAAAAGTTTAAATAATATTATTCAATAAAAGTTTTCTAAACAAGCAATAGATTTCAAATAAATTATTATGTTAACTGACGAAGTTAAAATTAAGGTAATCGCGGGACGCGGCGGAGACGGTGTGGTGGCTTTTGATAGGATAAAACTGTCTCTGGGACCGACTGGCGGAAGGGGAGGGAATGGAGGAAATGTTTATTTTGAAAGCGTGACTAATTTGTCTGCGCTTAACAAATATAAGCACAAAATTGAATATTTTGCGGGAGACGGAAAAAATGGTAAGGGAGATAAATCCGACGGTCACACAGGAGAAGATATTGTGCTGACTATTCCGATAGGTTCAGTTATCCACAACCTCACAACCGGAAAAGATATCGACATCACGAAAGAAGGGGAGAAATTTTTAGTTGCCAAGGGTGGAGTTGGCGGACGCGGAAATTTTTATTTTCGTTCTTCAACCAACACGACTCCCAAAGAAAGAGAAGAGGGAAAACCGGGAGAGGAATTTGATTTTCTCATAGAACTCAGACTGATTGCGGACGTCGGTTTTATCGGTCTTCCAAGCGCCGGAAAGTCGTCACTTCTTAATGAAATAACTAAGGCTTGCGCTAAAACCGGAGCCTATCATTTTACCACGCTTGAGCCTAATTTGGGATCGATGGACGGAATAATCATTGCTGATATTCCCGGGCTAATTGAGGGAGCTTCCGAAGGACGGGGATTAGGAATTAAATTTTTACGTCACATCAGCCGGACAAAAATACTTTTTCATTGCATATCTTTGGAATCGGAAAATCCCGAAAAAGATTATAAAACAATCAGGAGAGAACTTGGAAAGTATGACAAAAAACTTTTAGAAAAAAAGGAAATTATTTTACTTACCAAGAGCGATTTATCTGATGAAAAAACCGTTAAAAAAACAATTACAAAAATGAAAAAATTAAATCCAGAAATCTTAGTGGTTTCTATTCATGATTTTTCTGCTATAGAAAAATTAAAACAAAAGATTTCTTCTCTTGTGTTGATTTAATTTTCCCGGATGTGATATATTAAATACATATGAGAAAAACAAAATTGGATTTTGGTCAAAAATCGGCCGATAGGATAACAAAGATTGTCGGAAGTTGGAAATTTATAATCATTCAAAGCATAATTCTTGTCATTTGGATTATTCTGAATATTACTGCGTATATCCAACATTGGGATCCATACCCTTTTATCCTTCTTAACCTGATGCTCAGTTTTCAAGCGGCCTATACCGCGCCTATTATTCTTATGAGTGAAAATAGGGAAGCGGATCGGGACAGAAGAAAAACAGCTATGGACCTTTCAACTGATCGCAAGGCAGAAAGAGAGATTGAGGAGATTCAGGAAAAATTGGAAAAACTGGAAAAAGAAAAAATTGATAAAATTATAGAAATATTAAACGAAAAAAATAATGTTTGAATCAAATTTAACTCCATTTATTCTTTTAATCGCATATATCTGGGTTATTCCTTGGAAAGGAGCGGCTCTTTGGAAAGCGGCGAAAAACGGACAGAAAGGCTGGTTTATAGCCCTTCTTCTTCTGAATACCTTAGCGGTGCTTGACATAATTTATATTTTCATATTTTCTAATACTAAAAGGCTCGAAAGATCGAACCAATCAATTATCAGAAGTTGAGTTATGTATTGGATTTTTCTTACATTTTTTGCCATAGCCATAATGATTCCGGATATTATTCGCGGACCGGTTTATTTTTTAGCCGAAGAGCGTTCTGAAGAAGTTGCAATTTTTCTGATAGGAGCGATTGCTTTTTTAATATTCATTAAAAATGAGAAGCGCATTGCTCAACAAAAAAAAGAAAAAGAAATGGCACAAAAAAAGATGAATCAAACAATTAAAGATTTGGTCGAGTCATATAGTTATATCGGGGAAATAAATCGGAAGATGGATATTATGATGGGAGTGGCTTTGGGAATATCAAACAATTCAGTGATTGATAAGAAAAGTGAGAAGGAAGCTTATGGATCGATTGTTGACGCGGCGATGTTTATTTTTAAGGCGGAATCGGGCAGTTTGCGTTTTGTCAATATGAATACCAAGCAAACGGAAAAGGAAATAAAAGTTCCGGAGGATATTTTTTTTCGGGTTTCAAACGGCGATCTTCTTGCGATGGAAAAAAATGTAAATGCAAAAAAGATTGATGAAAATTTTATAATTTCATCGCCGCAATCATTTAATGAGATAAAAAGTTATATAATATTAGGGGGGTGTGATGACAAGGAAGAAGAAAAGCCGAAAAATTTGGAAATATTGAAACTTTTCGCAACGCAGGCGGGATTTTTAAATGCCTATTCTCAAAAGTCTATCTGTGAGGCAAGAGTTGAAAAAAAAGAATTGGAAAAAAATAAGTCTAATAATTAATATAAATTAAATATATGGAGAAAATGAATATCCAACCGATAGGGGAAAATATTCTGGTAAAGCCGATAAAATCTGACAAAAAGACCAAGTCTGGAATTGTGCTTCCGGACACGGCTAATGCTGAAAAACCGCAAGAAGGGAAAGTTATGGCAATTGGAGATAGTGAGAAAATTAAAGTAAAACGAGGACAGGGAGTTATTTTTGCCAAATATTCAGGAAATGAAATAAAGGTTGGTGAAGAAGAATATTTGATTATAAAAGCGGAAGATATTTTGGCGATTGTCGGATAGGATACTATTGATTACTGGAATTTTTTAGGCGCGGTCCGACTCATGTCGGACCGCGCCTTTAGTTACCTTAAAAAACTCAGAAACATAAAAAGAGAAATTTATCTTTCTCTTTTTCTAATTGTCTTTATTTATGATAATTTATGGTTTAGCTGTAGTTTCCTTGGTAATTCCATAGCCTTTCTGTTTCCATGCATTCAATCCGTCGGAAAGGGGAAAAACATTTATAAATCCCAGATCAAAAAGTCTCACTGCTGCCTGAAATGACCAAAACCCGTCATTGTCATAAACTATGATTTTTTTCCCAAGAGGAATTTCTTTTCTCTTGCTTTCTATATCTTCAAGAAAGATATTTTTAGCATTGGCAATATGACCTTCTTGATAAGCGCCGGATTTCCTTACGTCGATTATGTAGAGATCTTTTTCTGTGTCGATTATTTTTTTAAATTCGTCGCTGTTTATGGGAGAAACCTTGGCTCTGTCAGAAAAGGAAGTTGGGTCACCCGCTGAAATGGTTCGGTTAAAAGACGATTTCCACGCATAGAAGCCTCCTTCAAGATAATAAATATTGCTTATTTCTGCCGCCGAAAGAATTTCTACCGCTTGTTTTATGGAATCGATATTTCCGGAATTATCGACAATAATATAGCTTGAATGTTTTTCAAGTGAGGTGATGTTTTCCGAGAGATTTTCGAGAGGAATATTTTTCGAATCAATGATATGCTCGATGGCAAATTCTTTCAAGTTTCGGATATCAATCACTAACATATCCGCTCCGGATATCATTTGTTTATTTAAATCTTCTTCGCTTATAACAGCAGCTTTTTGAGAGAGTTCATTTTCCGAACCAGGAATATTTTCTATGGTTTCTTTTTTTTCATTTTCTCCAAATCTTGATTTCAAAAAAATAATTCCCACTACCGCAACAATAAGAATTATCCCGATAGATAGGACTTTTAAACTTTCATTTTTATCTCCGTTAGCGTATGGCATTTATTTTTTTGTTATTTCAATATGCTTCCTATGAATTCTCGATTTCCGTTTATGAATTTATCGATTGGAAGATTGGTTTTCCCTTCTGTTTGAACTTCTTTGAGAATAATTACGCCTAAGTCTGTTTGGACGCAAAATTCTCCTTCTTCCGATTCGAAAACTTCTCCCTGATGATACTCTTTTTTCGGATTTTCATTTCGAAAATCTATTTTATTAAGCTTGATGCGGATATTTTCATTTCCTCTTTGCCAATAGGTGAATATTCCCGGCCAAGGAATGAAAGCGCGGTATTTATTGTAAATTGTTTGGGCATTATCCGACCACAAGATCATTCCATCGCTTCTTTCTATAAGTTGGCACAAAGTCGCTCGAGATTCATCTTGAGGAACGGTTTCTATTTTTTTCTCTATCCAAATCGGTAAAGTTTTAAGAAGAAGTTCGGAAGAAATTTTTGACAGTTTAATGGAAAGGGTTTGGCTCGTATCTTCCGGATCTATTTGAATTTCTTTTTGACTGATTATCGGTCCGGTATCAATGCCTTCATCCATAATCATCAGGGTTGTTCCGGTGGTATTTTTTCCGTCAAGAATGGCATTTTGAATCGGGGATGGCCCGCGATATTCCGGAAGCAGGGAAGCATGAATATTGATCGCTCCGAATCCCGGCATATTCAAAACTTTTTTCGGCAATATTTTCCCATAAGCCACCACTATTAGAATGTCTGGTTTTTGTTGGGCAAGATTTATAATTTCTTCATCATCGAATCTTGCCGGAGTGAAGACCGGAATATTCTTAATTTCAGCAACGGCTTTAACGGCGCTTTTTTTGAGATTTTGTTCCCGTCCGACTTTTTTGTCAGGTTTGGTATATATGCTTACAATATTGTATCCTGATTCAATGAGTCCCTTAAGGATACTTTCCGCAAAAGAAGATGTTCCCATAAAGATTATTCTAAGTCCGATAGTTTTTTCTTTCATAATTTTTAAATCCAAATTTTAATTTTTTTGATATTTTCTATTTTTTTTCTATGAATAAAACTCCGTCCAAGTGATCAATTTCATGCTGGAAAGCTCGAGCCAAAATTCCTTCGGCCTGGATTTGGATTTTTTTCCCATTCTTATCAAAGGCTATTACCTTTACTTTTTTCGGTCTTTTTATTGAAAGAAACTGTCCTGGAAAAGAAAGACAACCCTCTTCCATAATCTCACAGCGAATTGATTTTGATTTTATTTTCGGATTAATTAGCACATAAGTTTTTCGGTCGAATTTGATAACGCAAAGACGCACTGATTTTCCCACTTGCGGTGCGGCTAATCCCATACCGTTGTTTTTTTCCATCGTTTCGAGCATGTCAAAAATAAGTTCCTTGACCCAAGGATCTTTCGGATTTTCTATTTCGGTGGTTTTCTTTTTAAGAATCGGATCGGGATAGGTTTTTATCGGTAAAACTGACATGGTAATATTATTGCTAAAAAATTATTATATTAAACAATGGAAATCGGATCGACATCGATTATCCAGCCTGAAGGCAGTGATTTTATTATTTTTCTGATTTCAGCGGTAGGAGAATCTTCAAATCTTAAAATAATCTGTCGACGGTAGCGTCCTCGGATTTTCGGAATGAAACTGTCTTGCGGTTCTGATACTCGTATTTTTGAGATATTTTCAAATCTGGAAAAAACCGTCGCCGTTTCTTTTTCAACTTTATTAAAGGAATAATCCTGAAAAACAAGCTTTATTATTTTTCCAAAAGGCGGATATTTTAGAATCTTTCTTTCCTGGAGCTCATTTTCGCAAAAAGACTGGTAATTGTGAGAAGTAAGAAGTTTTGAGAAAGATTTTTCCGGATTGAAAGTTTGAATGACGGCAACGCCGGGAAATTTTGCTCCGGGACGCCCTGTTCGGCCAATTGTTTGTATGACTAATTGAAAAGCTTTTTCTTCCGTAGAAAAATCCGGAACAGACAGTAGATTGTCTAAATCTATGATACCAACTAAAGAAACTCTAGGCAAATCCCAACCCTTGGAAATCATCTGTGTTCCGATGAGTATGTCCGTTTCGCCACGGGAAAATTTATCATATATTTTTTGGTGTGCGTCTTTTGTTTTGAGCGATTCGCTATCAAGTCGCAAAATTTTCGCTCCCGGAAAAATATTTTCAATTTCCTTTTCCACTTTCTGCGTTCCAATTCCGATATTTTTAAAAACCAGTCCTTTGCATTTCGGACAATTGGGGATTATGGAAGTTTTATAATTGCAATGAATGCAACCATATTCTCCAGAATTTTTATAAATAAGCGCGCGTTCACATTTCGGACAACTTAAAACTGTCTTGCATTTTTCGCAGACCGAGAAATTGGAGAGGCCTTGACGGTTTACGAAAAGAATAATTTGCTGGCCGTTTTTCAGGGCATAGGAGATTTCATTTTTCAATATTTTGGAAATGCAGGAATAATTTTTGCTCCAACGTTCTTTTTTCATATCCGCCATAATTATGTTCGGTAGCGGGTATTTTTTATCTGGTATTTTAAGTTGTGGCAGTTCCAACAGTTTCAGTTCATTTTTTTTCGTTCGCCAATAAGATTCGACAGAAGGCGTAGCTGAACCGCGCACGATGGGACAGCGAAATATTTCTGCCAGTTTTTCAGCTGAATTTCTAGCGTCATAACGCGGATTCATATCCCACTGCTTGAAGGAAATATCCTGTTCTTCATCAATTATAATAAGCCCGAGATTTTTGAAAGGAGCGAAAACCGCCATTCTTGTGCCGATGATAACTTTAATTTCTCCGGATTTTATTTTCTGCCAATAGGAATAGAATTGTCCTTTGGAAATGTTGCTGCTAAGAACGGCAATTTCTTCCGGCTTAAAATATTTTCCATAACGCTCGATCGCTTGCGGCGTCAGGGTTTTTTCCGGAAGCAGAATTAGGAATTGCAACCCCTTGTCTTTTTTTCTAAGTTCTAGCATTGAATGGATGTAGACTTCGGTTTTTCCCGAACCGGAGGGACCGAATAATAAGTAGTTTGTAGTTTGTAGGTTGTAGGTTGTTTCAGAAATTATTTTAACAGCGTTTTTTTGTTCTTTAGTCAGAACTATTCCTGTCTCTGGTTTTCTGTTCTTTGTTTCTTGTTCTTTGTTTTCTGTTTTCTTTTTTTTGCTCCTTGCTTTGGTTCTTTTGGGAACGAAACTTTTAAGGATAATGCCGAGCGGAGAAAAATAATATTCTGACAAGAAAGATGCCATGCGGATTTGTTTTTTGCAAAGAAAATTTTCTTCCAAAACCGCACTGATTTTCTTAAGTTCAATATTTCCCAATCTTTCAAAATCATTTTTTGATCCGGTCACGATGCCCTCGATTATTCTGTTTGAGAACGGAATTCTAACCAGCGAACCTTCCGGAATAGGAGAATCAAAAAGATAGAAAAAAGACTGATCGCGGTTAAGCGGAATTCTGGCGACCGGCACAACGGCAACTATGAATTTTTCTGGGATTTTTTCCATAGTTCCATTTTATCAGGATAAAGAGTTAATTAAAAGCGTCGGAAAAGCAAGAGAAAAAACAACTATTTGACGGAAATTAAACAGTCTGATATTATTACAAAGCTGTTACGAATAGCCATCATGAAGTCCGTTTTCAGATGGATTTTTACAAAGCCTTGACAAGTTTTAGGGTTTTGTTAAAATGGTCAAAGTAAGGCATGTGGTTCGAATAATTATTTAAGACCAAAGAGGCATTAAATAATCAAACGAAAATCTTTTAAAATCGGGTGAAAGAAAATGCATCTTTGCGTGTAATTCCAATTGCTCACAAAGATGTGTTTTTTTGTTCATTAAATATCGCAATTATTCTTAGTAATTTTTTTCGGGAGGGAATTTAGTTATTAAGGGTTTAACATATGAGTCGATGGTCGAATTAGCGTAGTTTTGGATAGCGGGTTCTAACCCCGCGCCATCGACTCAGATAATAAGCTGGGTAAATAGCAGTGCTTTCATGGGGCGCCGGAAGCACAATGAGAGATTGGAGTTTCGTCACCGATAAGAGATTTATGTTCTGTCGGCAGTGAAGCATATTAATCAATCTCGTGTCGAACGTGTTTGGCGGTGCGCACGCCATATTTTACGTTGGACAGTAGTTTTTATAAAAGGGTATTTATAAGGGAAGCGCTATCCCTCCCTCCCAGTTTTTGCAAAATCAGGATGAGAATTGAGGGTGTTAAAATAATAAAATTGCGTATCCAATAAAATTTTGGATCAAAGGGTTCTAACCCCATAAAAAACACTCGGCAATCTCAGTGGTTTTCCAGTAAGTTACTGGTTTATAGGACCTCCTTATAGTTTGAGTATCCGTGATTTGTTCACGTGAGCCTATAAGTGTCCGTATTTCCGGTGGCTTGCTGGAAAATCGTATATAACTTCAAAGAAGTTTAGAGAAGAAAATTCTTCTCTCCATTACTTTGCAGTTATTGGAAGAACTTTTAAAAGTTAATAATATTTCTTCAAATCTCTACCTTTTGATTTGAAGAAATAAAATCACAATTTTTTGCGATTAGTCCTCGTTTCGATTTATTTCGAGACAAAAAGAGTCTATTAAATTCAAAATTTTAGAGTATTTATTTACTTTATATAATTTGAAGATTCCTTCACCGGAATTTTCATTTTTTTTGAGAGTTTGATCCTGGCTCAGGATGAACGCTGGCGGCGTGGATAAGGCATGCAAGTCGAAAGGGTTTAGGCCCTTGGCAAACGGGTTAGTAATGCATAGGAACGTGCCCTCAAGTCGTGAATAATCCGGAGAAATCCGGAATAATACACGATGTGCTCTACGGAGTAAAGATTTATCGCTTGAGGAGCGGCCTATGTCCTATCAGCTTGTTGGTAGTGTAATGGACTACCAAGGCTATGACGGGTAGGGGACGTGAGAGCGTGACCCCCAACATTGGAACTGAGACACTGTCCAAACATCTACGGGTGGCTGCAGTCGAGAATATTCCACAATGGGCGAAAGCCTGATGGAGCGACGCCGCGTGCGGGATGAAGGCCCTTGGGTTGTAAACCGCTTTTCTGAAGGAAGAATGTAATGACGGTACTTCAGGAATAAGAGGTTACTAACTCTGTGCCAGCAGTAGCGGTAATACAGAGACCTCAAGCGTTATCCGGATTTATTGGGCGTAAAGCGCACGTAGGCGGATATATTAGTCAGATGTCAAATCTTCGAGCTCAACTCGAAAACTGCATTTGAAACGGTATTTCTAGAGAGTGTGAGAGACCAGTGGAACTTATGGTGTAGCAGTGAAATGCGTTGATATCATAGGGAACACCAAAGGCGAAGGCATCTGGTTGGCGCACTTCTGACGCTGAGCCGCGAAAGCGTGGGTAGCGAATGGGATTAGATACCCCAGTAGTCCACGCCCTAAACGATGCATACTAGG
>CAYOTC010000014.1:0-22157 GCA_964406815.1 uncultured Bdellovibrionales bacterium | reverse complement strand
AGGGCAAAACTCTTCCATTTTTCCCGTAATTGCAGTTTCTTGTAGCAAATGTGGCAATACGCACTTCTTTAATGCTATTTTGCTAGGTCTAATAACAAAAGAAAATGAACCAAAATCAGAATAACAATTTTTTAAAAATATCTGACGAAGCTGAATTTGATAGACCAGCAAATAGGCATTTTATGCCGTTAGAGTGGAAAGAATGGAATAGGATTAAGAGCGCGGTCAGTAGAATTAAAGATGTTCACAATCGTTGGGAGAATACAGCTTGGGCATTTACCGCTTTTTGCTTTACTCTAGCATTGCAATATCTTATTGAATATGGAAAACATCTACCTAATAATGCTAGAGGGATGTTTTTTTTCATGGGCGCAATACTTTGTTTAGCTGTTGCTTCGATTTGCTTTATTGTTTCTCTTCGGGAATCAAGCATACTTAATGAATCAAGAGATAGTGTAATGAATGATATGGATGAAATTGAAAAAAACATTAAAAAAGCACAAGCCGAATCTTCTCCGCTTCAATCAAATAAATTATCGATTGTTTCCGCAATATACGGGTTAGAGGATAAAATAAAAGATGTAAAAGAAAAAATCGCTAGCTATATTAAGGATAATTCATTGAAGATATTGGTTAATAATGAAACGATGGGTGGCGACCCATATGAGGGAAAAGTAAAAAATTTAAACATAAAATATCAATTTGAAGGTGAAACACATGAAAAAAGTGTGGAGGAATATAAAGAGCTAGTATTGCCATAGCGGATAGTTTATAGTATAATAAGTTCTAACTTCGTCCCATACTCTCCGCCAAAGCTCATAAAGTAGATAGGCCTGACGTCTTCGCAAAATGAGCAACAAAAAACAGCAAGTTTAATCTGCTGTTTTTTTGTTTCCTATATTTAAGTTTACTTCACTATGCAATCTTTTAACATTGGCGATCCAATAGTAGCACTATTTCCAGTTCCAATAAGGGTGACTTGTTGTCCTTTTTTAAATACAAGTACTTTAGCTTTCTCACTCTCTTTCATATAACACATGGGACCATTAAAGTCATATTGACCATCTGTAAGTTTAACAATCATTTCATTATCGAAAATTCCATTATCAATATTATATACCTTGCCAGATATTTCTATAATCTTTCCTTTATATTTTTCATCTGCAGCAACTTCATTTTCTGAATATTCTTTTGCAAGGTTTGCACTCGTTACAGTAGCTTGGGGAATTAACTTCGCAGGTGCCACTGGTTTTTCTTGTGTTTTATTGATTGTATCACTATCAGCTTTCTCTACTTGCCTTGGTTGTTCTTGTGGTTTTTGTTTGTCAGTGTTGTCTTCTGACGAATTTCCTATAATTACAAGCAGTATTATGATGCCGATAGTTATAACCCACCATTTTTTATACCATGGCTTTTTAATAGGGGTATTTTGAGTCTGCCCTTGAGACTGGTTTGTTTCGTTCATCTAGGTTTTTTAAAATTAATTAATTAAACTTAAACAATTTTATTTTTAAGGTACATAAAAGGTCCCGCGAGCCAGCCGACAGAATCCTTTCGGGACTGTCCGATAAACCTTTCGGAGTATCGACCTAGATGAATAAGTGCCGGTCACGAGACCGTTTCTATTCATCTAGGATTCATATATTATGCCATGCCCATAGTTTTTGCTGTGAGTTTAGGCAATATTGTACCTTCATTATTGCATTATTAAAAAACTTTTTCAATATCGACGATTATTTTGTTTTGTTCTTGGGCGGGTGGTATAATTAATAAAGAAATAATTTTTGAAAATCAAGCTTCTAATTTATGCTAAAAAAAATCAGGCCGAAAGTGGGGTTGGCCCTTTCCGGAGGATCGGCTTTGGGGATTTGCCATATCGGTATTATAAAATCTTTCAAAAAAAACAGAATTCCAGTGGATTATATTTGCGGAACAAGTGCCGGCGCTATTGTAGCGGCATGTTTTGCTTTCAATCTTCCGATTGATAAAATTATGAAAATGTCTGATGATATGAGTTGGTCGAAATTTTCGGAATTCGGTTACTCAAAGATGGGCATAAATTCCAACCGACCAATAGGGGATATTATTCGTGAAAATCTGGGCGATGTTAATATTGAAGATGCCAAAATCCCGCTTGCAATCATAGCAACTGATATTGACAGTGGAGAGAAGGCGGTTCTCAGGAAAGGTTCTTTAGCGGATGCGATTATGGCAAGTACTTGTCTTCCGGGATTTTTTATTCCGGTTGAAATCGGGAAAAAACGTTTAGTAGATGGAAGTCTTGTGGAAAATCTTCCCCTTTCTCCGCTTAGGGAAATGGGAGCGGATGTCCGTATCGGAGTTGATCTTTGGCGTTGGCGGAAGATGAAAAAAATTAAAAACGTGTTTGGAGTGATTCTTAATTCTTTTGATATATTGACCAGGCAGCAAAAAATATTTACTAAAAACCAAGCGGAGTTGATTATTGAGCCAGATCTTAAGGATTTTTCCTTTTCCGATTTCGGGAAAAACAAGGAACTAATCGAAGAAGGATTCCGTTCAGCGGAAAAAATGATGTCAAAAATAAAGAAAAAAATTGGTCAGAGGATATTCAAAAAAGAAACATTTTGGAATAGATTTAGAAAATTATTTAAATCATAATAAATTTTTTATATGTCAAAACTTATAAATTCAACCCTTTTATTTCTGATCAAAAAAACAGAAGGGAAAATAAGCGAGATTTGTTTGGCGATGAAAAAGAGAGGTTTTGGAGAAGGGCGTTGGAACGGAGCTGGCGGGAAAGTTGATGATTTGAAAGAAACCATAGAAGAAGGGGCGATTCGTGAGACGAAGGAAGAAATCGGAGTAGTCGCTAAAAATATCAAAAAAGTGGCCGAGATGTCTTTTTATTTTCCGCATAATCCAGATTGGAATCAAGCAGTTCATACATATTTTTGTGAAAGTTGGGAAGGGGAAATTTCTGAAAGTGAAGAAATGAAACCAAGATGGTTCAAAATAGAGGAAATCCCCTTTGAAAAAATGTGGCCGGATGATCCTTTCTGGCTGCCGGAAGTTATTAAGGGGAAATTTGTTAAGGCCGAATTCGAGTTTGGAGAAGGGGATGTTATTAATAGAAAAGACATAAAGATAGTCAAATTCCTATAGAAATATATTTATTTTATGACTTAAAACCAAAAATTTATAATATCTTTAGACTTTTTTTGCAATATTTTTGCCATATTGTATGTAGTATATTACAATCGTTTGGTCCGAAAAAACTTTCAGGTGGGGGAAAAACGGAAAAAAGCAGTAATCTTTTTAGAAAAACAGAGTGAATTCAGATGTTTCAGAGATAAAATCAAGACTTAATATAGTGGATGTCTTAGGAGAATACATCCGCTTGGAGAAGGCAGGGAGCAATTGGCGCGCTCTCTGTCCTTTTCATAATGAAAAAACGCCTTCTTTTATGGTCAGCGAAGAACGTCAAAGCTGGCATTGTTTCGGCTGCCAGAAAGGTGGCGACATTTTTTCTTTTGTTATGGAAATAGACGGTTTAGAGTTTTCTGAGGTTTTGAAAATGTTGGCGGAAAAAGCGGGAGTCGAACTGAAAAAAATCGATCCGAAAGCGACAGAAAGAAAAAACAGAACCTTAGAAATATTGGAAATTGCAACCAAGTTTTATGAATTCCAATTGTGGGAAGGTCCGGGAAAAACAAAAATATTGAATTATCTCCATAAACGCGGGCTTAAAGACGAAACTATTAAGAAATTCCGCCTGGGTTATGCGCCGAAAGGCTGGGATAATATGATAAAATTTCTGACTAAACGCGGATATGGAATTGAGGAAATAAACAGAACCGGACTTTTGGTCGAGAAGAATAATGGGAAAAAAAATGCGAATAATTTCTATGATCGTTTTCGCTCCCGGGTAATGTTTCCGATTGCGGATTATTCCGGAAAAATTTTGGGATATAGCGCGCGGGTTTCTCCCGGAGAAGACGAATCGCAAGCTAAATATATCAACACTCCCGAATCGGAAGTTTATCACAAAAGCCGGATACTTTATGGAATAGATAAGGCTCGCGCCAGAATGAAACAGGATGATTTTGTGGTTTTGGTGGAGGGAAATATGGATGCGATTGCGGCCAATCAAGCAGGATTGGAAAACGCCATCGCTGTAAGCGGAACAGCGCTTACCTCTGATCAGATTGATATTATAAAACGCTATACAAAAAACATTCGGATGTTTTTTGATATGGATAAGGCTGGGGAGATGGCGACGAAAAAGAGCGTAAAGTTATGTTTTGAAAAGGATATGAATGTGAAAATAGTCCAGATTTATTCCGGAAAAGATGCGGCCGATATCGCCAAAGAAAACCCGGAAATCCTAAAAGAAGCGGTAAAAAATGCCAAAAATGTGATGGAATATTTTTTTGAAATTAATTTTTCAAAGTTTGATAAAAATAATGTTGAAGGCAGGCGGAAAATAACTGAAAATTTATTGGAAATAATCGGGGATATTTCCAATGAAATAGAAAAGAATTTTTGGATTAAAAAACTTTCCGCAGAAATGGAGATATCTGAAGCAGTTTTGGCGGATATGCTTAAAAAATTCAGGCTAAAGGATAGATTTTATAATGAAAAAAATCAAGAAGAAAAAAAGGATGAGTTTATTCCTCGGGAAAAAATCAATGTTCTTTTGGAAGAATTGATCGGATTGATGTTGGTTTCCAAAGAAGCTTGGATGGAAGCGGAAAAATTTAAGCAATATTATCAATTTTTTCAAAAGGATTCGCTCTTGAAAATAATGATTGATGAAGGAGAAAAATTTTCCTATAATTTTGATAATTTAGTGACGGAATGTTCGGAAAAAAATAAGAAACGGGCGGAAGATATTTTTTTCCGAAAAAAATTCCAATTGGGAATTAATAACAGTTTGGAAGAAGTTACAATCGATGAGCCTTTTAAAGACTTTAAAAAAATATTGGAAGATATAAAAAGTGAAATTAAAAAAATTAACATAGATAGTATAGCAAAAGATTTAAAGCTGGCAGAAAATAACAATGATAAGAAAGCGATAAAATTATTAACAGAAGAATTGAATAAGGTTATGGCGGAGTAAATCCGACAAACTTTTTTGATATATGAAATAATTAATCTAATTTTCAATTATGACCAAAGAAAAATCTAAGAAAAAAAATAAAAATAAGCCTGCTAAGGTAAAAGGTAAAAATATAATTTCTAAGAAAAAAAATATAAAATCAAAGAAACTGAATAAGAAAAAGGCAAAATCTAAAACAAAAAAAACTCTTGTTAAGGCAAAAAAGCCACATATTCCTAAGAAAAAAATCGTTGAACCAAAAAGAGTGCGAAAAGAAGATTTAAAGAAGAAAGAGAATCAAAAGGAAAATGTCATAAATGATCTTATTTATCGGGGAAAACAGAGAGGTTTTATTACTGAGGATGAAATAATCCATATTTTTCCCGATGCGGAAAAAGATATTGAGAGATTGGAAGAGTTATATGAAAAACTTGAAAATAATAATATAAATGTCATCGGTTCGGATGAAATGCTTAAAATTGAAACTGATAAGATTTCCGATGACTACGAGAAAGAAAAATCTCAGCACAAGAAAACTTCTTCTCGAAAAGATATGACTTCCGTTGAATCCGATGATTCATCAGCTGATCTTGTTCAAATGTATCTTAGGGAGATTGGGAGAGTAGAACTTCTTTCTTCAGAAGAGGAAGTTTCCCTGGCCAAGCGAATTGAAAAAGAAGATTTATCCGCTAAACAGAGATTGACTGAGGCTAATCTTCGTTTGGTTGTGAGTATTGCAAAAAAATATGTCGGAAGGTCGCATAATCTTTCGCTACTGGACCTTATTCAAGAAGGAAATATTGGGCTTTTTCGGGCAGTGGAAAAATTTGATTATCGTAAAGGTTATAAATTCTCCACTTATGCTACTTGGTGGATAAGACAGGCGGTAACAAGAGCGTTGGCGGATCAATCCAGAACTATCCGTATTCCGGTGCATATGGTAGAAACCATAAATAAGTATACTCAAATAACCAGGCGTCTGGTGCAGGATCTTGGTCGGGAACCTTTGCCGGAAGAAATTGCGGTGGAAATGGGAGTGGAAGTGGAAAAAATAAGACACATTCAGAAGATTTCTCAAGAAACGGTTTCCTTGGAAACAACAGTTGGGGATAGTGATGACGATAGTGTTTTAGGGGATTTTATCGAAGATACTGAAACTGTGATGCCGAATCAGATTGCTTCTCGAAAAATGCTCAAAGAACATATTACAGAAATTCTCAATGATCTTACTCCGCGTGAGCAAAAAATCCTAAAAATAAGATTTGGCTTGGAAGATGGTGTGCAACATACCTTGGAGGAAGTTGGCCAGGAATTCGGCGTGACTCGTGAACGTATTCGCCAGATCGAAGCCAAGGCTCTGGAAAAAATCAGGGAACATGGGACGATAAAAAAATTAAAGGATTATTAGAAATGAAAAAATAAAGCCGATATTTCTGTTTAGGAAATATCGGCTTTATTTTTTTTGAGAATATTTTGTGGGTATAAATCGCTACTGATTTTTTCTTGAAGCTCGGATGCGCTCAACTTCTTTCAGATGTTGCTTTCGAAGTCGAATAGATTTTGGCGTAACTTCAAGATATTCGTCATCAGAAATAAGTTCCAAGCCTCTTTCCAGTGTGACTTTAACCGGTGGAGTCAGTTGAATAGCTTCATCTGCTCCAGAAGATCGCATATTGCTCATTTGCTTTCCCTTAGTCGGATTCACAGTCATATCTAAACCTTTGGATGTATTGCCGATTACCATACCCTCATACACTTCTGTTGATGGTCCGATAAAAAGCGTACCGCGAGTTTGAAGATTGGCTAAAGAAAAACCCAAGGCTTTTCCAGTGGCCATTGAAATCATTGAGCCAGTCTCTTTTTCTCTTATTTCTCCGACTATTGGACGGAACCCTATGACTCTTCGTGATAATATTCCTTCACCACTCGTGTCTATTAAAAATTCATTCCGGTATCCCATAAGTCCTCTGGTCGGAATTTCAAAAATCATTCGAACTTGGGTGCCATTTTGCTTCATATCTATCATTATACCTTTTCGTTTTCCGATTTTTTCAATAACAGTTCCAGATAATTTTTCTGGGATATCAATAGTAGCTTCTTCAAAAGGTTCCATTTTTTGTCCATCAACTTCCTTGATAATAACCTTTGGCTTGGAAACCTGAAGCTCATATCCTTCACGTCGCATATTTTCAAGAAGAATGGCGATATGCAATTCTCCTCGTCCATAAACAGTATGATATTCTGCAGAGGAAAATTCTATTTTAAGTCCGACATTGATTTCCAGCTCTTTTTCCAGTCTTTCCTTAATTTGTTTATTGGTTACGAATTTTCCTTCGCGTCCGGCAAAAGGGGAATCATTCACTAAAAATTGCAAAGAAATCGTCGGTTCATCGACATCAATATGGGGCAAAGATTCCTGTTCTGGAGAATCACAAATTGTTTCTCCGATTTCGATTTGTCCGAGTCCGGCTATCATAACAATATCTCCAGCTTCTGCTTCAGCTACTTCCCTTTTTTCCATCCCATGGAAATTATATAGTTTAGTGATCCGGAAAGATTCTGTTTTACCAGATATTTTTTTTATGGTTACCACATTTCCCATCATTATTTTTCCTTCATATATTCTAGCGACAGCCAGTCTTCCCAGGAAATTATCATATCCAAGATTGAATGTTTGCATGCGAAGAGGAAGATTTGATTTTTCTGATGAGGACGCAACTGGAACTTTGGCTAAGATAGTATCAAGAAGAGGAGATAAATTATCTGAATTATCATTCAAGTGTAGCTTTGCAATGCCATTTCTTCCGATTGCATAAATAGTCGCAAAATCAAGCTGTTCATCAGTAGCGCCGAGATCTAAAAACAGTTCAAAAACTTTTTCCTGAGCCATATCCGGATCAGCAGCGGGTTTATCGATTTTGTTGATTATGACTATCGGCTTAAGGCCCAATTCCAAAGATTTTTTAAGAACAAACCTGGTTTGTGGCATTGGACCTTCTTGGGCGTCAACAACCAGAAGAACGGAATCAATCGAACGCAAAACACGCTCCACTTCTGATCCGAAATCAGCATGTCCGGGAGTGTCGACAATATTTATCTTGGTGTCTTTATAGAAAACTGAAGTATTTTTTGAATAAATAGTGATGCCACGCTCTTTTTCCAAGGCGTTTGAATCCATGCTGGTATTCTCATCGGAAATCATTCCGGTTTGCCTCATTATGGCATCGGTTAGAGTAGTTTTTCCATGGTCAACGTGGGCGATAATTGCTATATTTCTTATTTCCATTTTTTTACATTTAGTTAATTTTTCGAAAAAACAAAAAAAGCTTTTGCAAGCTATCGGTTTTGCGGATAACTTTTTTTATTGTTCACTTAATATTATCAGCTTTTTGTATTTTTGTAAATACTCCCAGGCAAGTGTCGGTATTTTTAAAATAAAAACTGACCTATTTGGTCAGTTTTCACTCATCCTATCTTTCTTGTTTTATATTCGAAAGTTGATTTATAAATCAAATATTTTAGGCTACAATGTTAGAATAACTCAAATAAACGAAATATCCGGCAGTAAGGGCGAATATAATAAGAATTATTGTTCCAAGACCGGTAGAAATTTTTTGTTGCATAATTTTTATTTTTTTTTTATTACTTTAGTATTATACAATAAAAAATAAAAATAATCAATGGGTTTTAGGATAATATTCAAAAATTATAAATATGGTGCAATTAGAGTCGCTGATTAATAAGATCGATTAATGATGATATGCTTTATTTTTATGTCGAATACGATGTAAAAAAAATGAAAGGTGGCAACCGCGCCAAAATTCCGGTTGGAAAAAAATAGTGGCAATAAGTCACGATCTGGAAAAAGAAAATTTTCCGGAAAAAGCATCAATATTAATAGGTTTATAAATAAGGCTAAAATCGGAAAGGTGGCTGATGTTTATATTGCAAAAATTCCTTCAACGATTTTCTTATCAGTGATAAGTTGAAAAAAATGATTTAACGGCGTGCCTTCAGTACGCCGACTCCTATCCAGGACGAAGTCATTCCAGATTCTTTTAGGTCAAGATGCTATTGGCATTGCTAATACAGGAACGGGAAAAACTGCCGCATTTCTTATTCCAATGATTGATAAAGTGATAAAGAAAAAATCTGAAAAAGTTCTTATAATCGTGCCGACTCGCGAGTTAGCTATTCAAATCCAAGAAGAATTTATTAAATTTTCCCAAGGGATGAATATTTTTTCAGTAGCAGTTGTTGGTGGAGCGAATATTCGGCCTCAAATCAGGTCTCTTTGGGCAATGCATAATTTCGTCATAGGGACACCAGGTCGGCTTAAGGATTTAGTGGTGAGAAAAAAACTAAATCTGTCACAATTCGGAAATATAATATTAGATGAAGCGGATCGAATGTTGGATATGGGATTCATTAACGATATAAAATACTTAATGACACTGATCTCTAAGAAACGTCAGACACTTCTTTTCTCGGCAACATTCGGAGCGGAAATCGAAAACCTGACAAAAAGCTTCCTCATTAATCCCAAGAGGATATCCATAAAGAGTCAGGAGCCATCACATTTGGTTGACCAAGATATTGTTCGTGTCTCAGTTGTCTTAGACAAGGTCGAAGTCTTTCATGATATTTTAATCCAAGCCGAATTTGAAAAAGTTCTGGTTTTCTTCAGAACAAAATACGGAGCGGATAAGCTTTCCCATAAATTACAACAGCGAGGATTTAAAGTCGATTCTATTCACGGAGATAAACCTCAAAATAAAAGACAAAGAGCTCTTAAGATGTTTGAAGATAGCGTGATAAATATTTTAGTAGCGACAGACGTTGCGGCAAGGTGTTTAGATATTCCCAATGTTAGCCATGTGATAAACTTCGATATACCAGGGACCTATGATGATTATATCCATCGCATTGGTCGAACTCAGAAGGAAGGAATAGCTTTGACTTTTGTTGATTAGAGTCAAGTATCTCAAAAGTAAAATTATTTTTTTAATTTTCTATTTATCCGAAGCGGATATTCCAGCAAGATGTCCTGTGCTCCAAGCAATTTGGAGATTATATCCGCCAGTCGGTCCGTCCAGGTCAATAATTTCTCCCGCAAAGTAGAGGTTTTTTATTATTTTTGATTGCATGGTATTTCGATTTATTTCCTTAAGATTTATACCTCCTTTGGTTATCATCGCTTGTTCGAACCCGAGCGCTCCATCTAGGTCTAATTTAAAATCTTTTAGCAGGGCGGAAATTTTTCCCCGTTCTTTTTTGGTAATTGAGTGAACTTTTTTCTCCGGGTCTATTTCTAAGAGTTCCAGGATTATTCCACTGATTTTTCGGGGAAAAATTTCCGCCAATAAGTTCAATATATTTTTATTGTTATTCGCTGTTATGCTCTCCTTTAATTCAAGATCAATTTCTTCTTTTTTAATCAAAGGATAAAAATCGACAGAAATAACTGGCTTTCTTTTTTGTGAATCAGCTTCAATATTTCTGCTCAAATCCAATATAGCCGGTCCGCTCAGGCCGAAATGGGTAAATATGATTTCTCCTTGGGAAGAAAAGCGTTTCTTTTTATCATAATGCAAAGTTATACTGACGTCTTTAAAGCTTAGTCCCTGAAGTTTTTTTATCCAAATATTTTTGACTTTTATCGGAACAAGCGCCGGAGAAGGTTTAATTATGCTGTGTCCAAGTTCAAGCGCTAACGCATATCCATCTCCAGTTGATCCGGTTTTTGGATATGATTTTCCACCAGTTGCCAAGATAAATTTATCAGCTGTAATATTTAAATTTCCATTTTCTTTTTTCAAGCTAACAGATGTTATCCTATCTTCTTTTTTTTCAAATCCGGAAATTTTTGCGCCATAAAATATCTTGATATTGTTGTTAGCTAAATTTTTTTTCAGGATTTGTAAGACATCTTGAGCCTTATTTGAAAAGGGGAATGCGCGGTTATTTTTTTCTATTTTTATCGGGAGATTATTTTTTTCGAAAAACTCAATAGTTTTTTCCGGTCCGAATGAGTTGAAAGCGGGGAAAAGAAACTTTCCTGATGATCCATATTTTTCCACTAATCTTTTAATATCGAACTGCGCTTGAGTCAGATTGCACCGGCCATTTCCAGTAAGAAGAAGCTTTTTCCCCAGCTGGTCATTCTTTTCCAAAATGGCGACTTTAGCGCCATTTTCTGAAGCCGAAATGGCTGATATTAAGCCAGCCGGACCACCGCCGATTATGATAATGTCAAATTTTTTCTGGGTTTTTTCCATATGAAAAAATGGTAGCATACTATTTTTCTTAAGGAAAATAAAAGCACCTCAAAACTTTATTTAAAGTTTTGAGGTGCTTAACTTTCGTTTTTTCTAGGAAACTAATACTAGCTTTTCTAGAAGGCCATCTGCGATGGCCGGGAGGAAAACCGAAAATGTTGTTCCAAAATTTTCTCTGGAACTAACCATAATTTTTCCTCCGTGATCCTTTACTATGGACTGGGCAATATTTAATCCTAGCCCAGCCCCACCTTTTTTAGTGGTGAAATCTTTTTGGAAAATCTTGGGAAGATTTTCCCGGGGAATTCCTCGGCCGGTGTCGCTAACTGATATGCAGATGTAGCGACCTTCCCTAAGACCGATGCGGTTTTCTTTTTGAAGCTCAATATTTTCCGCTTCAAGCATCAAAATTCCGCCTTTTCCCTTTTCTCGCACTTCCTCCTCCATTTCTTGGCGAGCATTTATGATCAGGTTTTGGAAAACCCGATCGATTTCTGGATTGACCTTAGTCATCCAAAGATTATCCGGAATATCTACTATGCAACTATGATCCGGAGACTCAGCCAATCTAGAAACCTCTCTAAGTGTATTTTCTAAAGAGGTAGATTTTATTTCCGACTGAAGTTTGCCGTCTTTTGAATTGGCAACTTCAACCAATTTTTCCTTGAGTTTAGCAGCTCTTTCGCAAGCCTCTTTTGCCATTCTCAAAGATTCTTTGATCTTTTCAATGTTGTCTTCTTCTAAAGCGATTTCAACACTGAGGGTGACTATTCCCAAGACATTACCTAAGTCATGGGCGAATTTTCCAACTTCATCTGATAAAGATGAAGCTTTTTCTTCACCACCAAATATTACGCTTGGCGGAAAGTTTTTTTCTGCTGCTGTATTTTCTAAATCCAATTTCATGATTTCTCCTTTCGAGAGAATAAAATGTTAATATGCTTTCAAATTTTCATAACTTGAAATAATATCATAATTTTATGTTTTTGTCAATATTAGTTTTAAATAAGCCTCTTTAAGATAATCAATGGCTTAGATAAAGCATATTTTTAATAATGAATTTATATAGTTAAATGGCCAATTTTATGTTATTATAGGGAAAGAAGGGGGTATCCCTTTTTTTAATAAAAAATACTTTTTGACGGATATGTCAAAAAACAAGCAAAAAAAAGAAAAAATAAATAACATTTTATCTTACGAAGAAACTATTTTTGAAAAATTTCTCAAGAAGAGCTTATTTTTTTTGGCAATGATCTTAATTTTTGTTCCTTTAATTTCGTTTAGTAATCTTCTTTATCCACAGGTTTTTTCCAAGATGGTTATTTTTTATATTCTGATTGAGACTATTCTGGCATTATTTATAGTTCTTAATCTCATAAACAAAAGATATCGGCCGAGTTTTTATCATATCAATCAGGATGGGAAGAAAAAATTCGATTGGATATCTATTTTTCTTGGCGGTTATATTTTATTTTCATTAATCAGCGCTATTTTATCTCAAGATCATAGTAGCGCTTTTTTTGGAACTGTCGGTGTAAGCAATGGACTTATAACCAGCATTCATTTTTTTGCGCTTTTCATCGTTCTCGTCTCCACTTTTAAGGAAGAATTTTTTTGGAAATGGTCTATTCGCCTTAATATTTTGACCGGAACATTGATTTCATTTGTCGCGCTTTATCAAAAATTTATAAAACACAAATTGGCGGAAGGAACTTTCGGAAATCGAGGTCATCTTTCCGGCTATCTTCTTTTTATAATTTTCCTTTCAGCTTTCTTATTTCTATCAAAAGGAAAAAAATGGGAGAAAATTATCTCAGTATTTTCAGGATTGATTGGACTCGCAACTTTATTTTTTGTAACTGATATTCGGGGTAGTCAGGCAGGGTTCATTGTCGCAGTTATAACAATTCTAACGGCATATTTTTTGGCGCATCAGAAAAAAATAATCCGGAAAATGGCATCTGGAATAATTTTGACCATTATCATTGTTGGAGTTATTTTCGCAATCTCTTCCGTTTCTTCCGGAAGAGTATATGATTTTTTCACCCGTTCCAACACTGTTAAGACTCGTGTTATCAATTGGAAAATTGCCTTTTCAGGATTTTTGGAAAAACCGGTTTTCGGATATGGAATGGAAAATTATCATATAGTTTTCGAAAAACATTTTAGTCCGGAATATTACAAAAATAATTTTGGCGGACAATCGACGGAATATGGTTTCGCTTTGCCTCATAATAAATTTGCGGAAGTTGCAGTTTTGGGCGGGATATTCGGCTTTTTGACCTATTTGGGGACTTTTGTTTTTACATTTCAATTACTTTACAAAAGATATTTTTCCACGCGAGATAAATCCTTTTTGGCAATAATTGGGATGTGGTCAGCCTATCTCATTCATCTTTTCTTTTTATTCGATAATATCGTTTCATTTTTTATGTTCTTTTCTCTTTTGGCTTTCACTTCTTTTATCCTAAAAGAAAATGATGAAGAAAAAAAAGACGAAAAAATAAAGCTTAATTCCAAATTAATTTATATTATTGGCGGTTTTATTTTTCTGGGAACTGCTTGGGCTTTGGTTTATTTTTCTTTTCAGCCTTTATTCGCCAATATCAGTGCCAGTTCTGCTTTAATCCAATCGCGTGCGGGAAGATATGATGCGACTATTTCTTCTGTGGATAAAATAAAAAATAAAAATGTTTTTAATATTCTTGAGGAAATACTTTTTCAATTGGGGCGGGAATCAGAAATAAAATTCATCTATAAAGAAAACCTAAAAGATGCGGATAAAGAATATATCAAGCAATTGGCAGAAAGGAAAGATAAGGCATTGGAAAATAATCCGAACCATCTTTATCACAATATAAATCTCAGCCGGCTTCATTTTATTTTGGGAGATTATAAAAAAAGCAATGAGATGCTTGAAAGAATGATTGATGCCAAATCAAAAAGAATGGAAGTATATATGTTTTCCGGGGAGAATTATATCGCTCTTGGGGAAAATGACAAAGCGGTAGAAATGGGAGAAAAAGGGCTTTCTCTCGATCCGACTTACGGTTTTTCCAATTATCGTCTGGCGGTAATCTATAAAAGAATCGGTGATTACGATAAAACCGTTCACCAAATAGACGAAGCGATTAAAAACGGTTATAAGGATAAGAACTTGTATGATTTTTATGCGGATACGGTTTATTCCAAAAAAGACTATAAAAGGGCGATTATTGCTTTTTCTAGAATTGCCGAACTTTCTCCGGAAAATCCCCAAACTCTTGCCAATCTGACTATGGTTTATTTTGAAGCCAAAGATTATGTCAAAGCTCGAGAGACTGCTGAAAAACTTGTTAAAAAATTTCCGAAAATTGAAAGTCAAATAAGACCGTTTATCGATAAAATACCGAAGCAATAGCAATTTCCATTTACCAATTTTCAATTAATGAATTAAAAAATACAAGTAACGCAAAAGAAGATAAAAAATGAAAAAGGATAATTGAAAATTGAAAATTAACCAATATGTTCTACAGCGACCGATTATTTATAAGAAAACTTTTCCTACTGGCGGGAGATTTCCTTTTGCTTTTCTTTTCGCTTTTTCTGGCACTGTCACTGCGTCAGATGAGAACTGTGGATTTGGAATATTATAATCTCAACTTGGAAGTTTTCTGGCCGATATTTATCATCTCCATCGTCGTTTATTTCCTTTTTGATCTCTATAATATAAAGATGCTAGAAAGCATCTATCGCTCGGTCTATTGGCTCTTTATTGCTGTTGTTCTTAATACTCTTTTGGCTACCGCGATTCTTTATCTTTTCTATCAGAACAATGATATTACTCCAAAAACTGTTTTGGTTTTTTATGGCATAGCCGTTTTTCTTCTCAGTGTCGTCTGGCGATTCTTATCTTATGAACTTTTCTTTTCCAATGTCCGTTACCAAAAAAGAGTGCTTCTTATCGGTGGTAAGAGTGATAATCCGGAATTGGCTAAGATTTCCAAAATTTCCAAAACCTCAGACTATAAAATTATTGGTTATGTTGCGGAAGATTCAAATTTTCAAACATCACCTTTTCCCGAGATTCCCTTCCTGGGAAATATTAAAGATATTAAAAGGATAATTAACGAACAAAAAGCGGAGGAATTGATATTGGCGCTTGATTATAAGAATAATCCCCATTTTATCCAGGAGCTTTCTGATTCTTTGACTCTCGGTGTTAAGATTTTTGAATGGCAAGTCTTTTTTGAATATGTTTTTCAAAAAGTCCCAACCAATCAAATAGACCATTTCTGGTTTATTCAGAATTTCGGTGAAAATCATAACAAACTTTATGAAAGGATAAAAAGACTTATTGATATTTTAGTGGCATCTTTCGGAATAGTTTTTCTTGCACTGATATTTCTTCCAATCGCTATTTTAATCAAAGCGACTTCCCAAGGCCCGGTTTTTTATAAACACAAAAGAATGGGATTTAATGGTAACCTTTTTACACTAATAAAATTCAGATCAATGAGAGATGATGCGGAAAAAGACGGAGCTCAATGGACGAAAAAAAATGATGAGCGTGTGACAAAAATTGGAAAATTTATCCGAAAATCGAAGATTGATGAATTTCCTCAATTCATAAATGTCCTAAAAGGCGAGATGAGTCTTATCGGTCCGCGCCCGGAGCGTCCGGAATTTCTTCCTATTCTCGAGGAAAAAATCCCATTTTACTATAAACGCCATATGGTAAAGCCCGGCATAACCGGTTTTGCTCAGGTGATTTATCCCTATGCGGCGACAGTTGACGATTCGCTGGAAAAAATCGGGTATGATCTTTTCTACATCAAAAACCGTTCGTTCTATCTCTATGTGAAAATTATTCTTCTGACTATTCGGACAATGTTAAGTATGAAAGGAAGGTAGGGTAATTTACAATTATCAATTTTCAATTTACAAATAAATACACCTCACCCTTTATCCCTCTCCTTAGTAAGGAGAGGGGGAGAAAAAGATAACCCTCCTCGCCCGCTGGCGGGAGAGGAGATGGAGGAGAGGGATAAAGATTAAATCAAAATCAGCCTTCTCCTTACTAAGGAGAAGGTGGCCGGAGGCCGAATGAGGTGGATTATGCTAGAATTAGAAATATGGAAAACAACATCACAATCTATGAACCAGGCGAAAGGAGAAAGATAGGCTTTTTTCATATTTGGCTCAAGATGCTGAAAAATATCCTGAAATCAAAAGAGCTGATTTATCAGCTTTTCCGTCGGGATTTTTTGATGGCCTATAAGAAATCGTTTATCGGTCTTTGGTGGATAGTTTTGTCTCCGATCGTGGGAGTCATTTCTTGGATATTTTTGAATTCATCCGGAATTTTGAAGCCGGGAGATGTGGGCATACCATATCCGGCCTATGTTCTGCTTTCATCTTCAATCTGGGGTCTTTTTATGGGATTTTTTACTTCAGCTGCTGGCACACTTACTGCCGGTGCCGGCATTATCACTCAGGTCAAATATCCTCACGAAGCCTTGCTTATGAAACAAACCGCCCAACATATAGCCGGCTTTCTTATAACTTTTATTATCAATATAATCGTTCTTTTGATCTTCCAGGTTTTGCCGAGCGCCTGGATTTTGCTTTTCCCGATCCTGGTTCTCCCATTATTTTTTCTAGGAGCGGGCATCGGGCTTATTGTGAGCGTCATTTCTGCGGTTGCGACTGACATTGAGAAAATCATCACTATAATCCTTGGAGTCATTTTTTTCACTACTCCGGTAATTTACACCAAAAGCTCAATGAGTCCGCTTTTCCAAAATGTAGTTGATTGGAATCCTCTGACCTATCTTATCGGCGGCGTGCGCGATGCGATTATCTATGGAAGAATAGAAAATTTGGACAAATTCTTATACGTCAGCCTAGGATCTTTTATTTTCTTCATGCTGGCTTGGCGGTTGTTCTATATTTCAGAAGACAAGGTAATCGAAAAAATGATATAGAAAATATGGATGAACAAACAGTGATTAAAATTGAAAATCTCCATAAGAAATTCTGCCGGAATCTGAAGCGGTCGATGATTTATGGTTTTTTGGATATTATGCGGGATATGCTAGGAATCGGCTCGCAGAATCGGGAACTCCGCCGGGATGAATTTTGGGCTTTGGAAAATATCAATTTCGAACTGAAAAAAGGAGAGGTCCTGGGAATTATCGGGGTTAATGGTTCGGGGAAATCGACCTTACTTCGACTTCTTAATGGAATCTATCCGCCTGACAAAGGAAAAATTACAGTGAAGGGAAAAATTGGCGCGCTTATTGCGGTCGGGGCAGGATTTCATCCGCATATGACCGGACGGGAAAATATCTATCTCAATGGAACTATTTTGGGAATGACCAAAAAAGAAATCGAAGACAGTATGGCTGATATTATCAGCTTTGCTGATGTCGGAGAATTTCTGGATGCACCGGTGGCGACATATTCTTCCGGAATGACAGTGCGGCTTGGGTTTTCAATTGCGATTCATTGCAATCCTGATATTTTACTCATTGATGAAATTTTGGCTGTTGGAGATGTTGGTTTTCAGCTCAAGTGTTTCAATAAGATTGGGGAACTCCGAAAAAAAGAAGTTTCTTCAATTTTGGTTTCACATAATCTTCATCAAATCTCTACTTTCTGTGACAAATTATTAGTTATAAATAATGGTAAAGTCGCCCACTATGGAAATATTGAAGAAGGTTTGTCTTTGTATAAGTCTTATTTTTCCGAACTGGGAAACAGTGGGGAAATTGAAAAAGTAATTACAGGAACAGAAAAACTTAAGATATTAAGCGTGAGATTTAATCCAGAAATAAAAGATAATAAGATAAGTATAAAAACAGGGAATGACTTAGAAATAATTTTAGAATATGAAGCCCTGGAAGATTTTGATGATATTGATTTAGATATTGTTTTACGATTGCCAGTACCTTTTTCAATAGATTATTTTCAATCTACAAACAAAGCATACAAAAAGAAAATCGATATTAAAAAAGGAAAAGGAATATTAAAAACAAGAATAAAAAATATAAACCTTAATAATATTTCAACTAATCTTTTTATTACTATTTGGACTAATAAAAGAAAAGAGAATATTTTTTGGTGGAGGAACATTCCAATAAAAGTAGAAGGCAATCCTCTTTCGTCAGGCTGGAGTTTTTTTGATATTGAATATTAATTTATAAAATCAGATTGATATTTATTGCTAAAAAATGAATTATAACAAAAAAAAATCAATATTTTATATAAAAAATCTTTATAATCCGAAAGAGGGTATTTTTGATTATTCAAAAACTTGTAAAGGAACAATCTTAAGTACTGATTTTGCAGTTTCAACGCTTAATCTGTTAGGTGAAGAAAATTTTATTTCAAAGAATAAAAAAGAGATAGTGGATTATTTATTGGGAAATAAAAATCAGGATAATTTGTTTGTGGATTCTAATTTTAGGGTGGAGGATCTGCGAAAGGATGGTCACAAGGAAGATTATATAACCTTTCAATTTACATTCTTTTCCCTTATTGCGCTTGATATTCTCGGAACAAGATTTGATAAGTTGCCTTTTTTAGAAAAATATTTGGATGAGAATTATTTGCGAGCTTGGTTTGATGGGTTGGATTGGAAAAAATTTTGGTATGAGTCAAACAAGATAATGTTTATGATGTATTTTCTTTCTTATCTCGATAAATATGGAAATTCTGAAAAAAAACAACAAGTTAAAAAATGCATAGAATTATGTTTTGAAGTTTTGAATTCAAAGCAGGATGAAAGTACTGGCTATTGGGGGACAAATCTGAATGGCAATGATTTAAAAGATGGAGCTTTGGGTGCATCTCACATTTTTCTTTTTTATGATTATTTCAAAAAGGATATCCAATATAAAGAAAGAATAATAGATTCGACTCTGAAACTTCATAGCAAGAATGGATTGGCTGTTAGTGTGGAGGGTGGTGCTTGTGAAGATTATGATTTGATCGAGATTTATCTTCGTGTTCTTAAAAAAAGCGAATATGGAAAAAGTGAAATTATAGAAAATCTGGAAAAGATGAAAAAAGAAATAATTGAATCACAGAATAAGGATGGCGGTTTCTCTTATAGGTTTTATAAATTTAGGAGCTTGTTAGAAAGAGCGATTAAATATAGACCAAAAAAAATAACATATAAATATAGCAGTTGGAAATTAATGGAAGCATCCGTTTATCATTCTGATGCTTGGGCAACATATTTTAGATTATTATCATTGGCAATTATTGATTTAATTTTGGAAAATAAAAAAGATCATAAGTCATATAATCTTCCAGGTTGGGGATATATAGAATAATTAGAAATATGCCGAAAGTTACTGTTTTAATGCCGGTCTATAACGGCGAAAAATATTTGCGGAAAGCGATTGAGAGTATTTTGAATCAGACTTTCAAGGATTTTGAGTTTTTGATTATAAATGACGGATCAACTGATAGGACGAAGGAAATTATTCTGTCCTATCGTGATCAGCGGATTGTCTATCTTGAGAACGAGGAAAATATCGGACTTACGAAATCTCTGAATAAAGGCCTAAAAATAGCCAAAGGAGAATATATTGCGCGAATGGATGGGGATGATGTCAGTCTTCCGGAAAGATTGGAAAAACAGGTTGAGTTTCTTGATAGGAATAGTGATTATGTTTTGGTCGGTAGTGATTGTACGGTTCTGGATGAGAGTGGAAAAAAAATAAGGACCGATTTGTCTATATTATCAAATTCGACTTTGAAAGCCGCTCTAGCTTTAAAGAATTGTTTCAAACATGGTTCTGTAATGTTTCGAAAGGATACTTTTTTTTCAGCCGAAGGATATGATGAAAATTTTTATTGTACGCAGGATTATGACCTTTGGACAAGGATGGTCAAAAAAGGATCTGTTTGTAATTTGCCAGAAGTCCTTTTTTATCGGCGGGAACACTCAAAAAGTATCGGATCTTTGAATTCTTATAAGCAGACAGAGAATGCTGATATTATAAGAAAAAAATATTGGGATTCTTTCGGTTTTTGGGGTCCTGCTCCTTTATTCTCTTGGAGGAAGGTATGGCCAAAGGAATATAAAAATAGGTCTATGGAAGGCAAGAGGCTGGAAGAATTGGCTAGATTACATTCGAAATTCGGGACAGAATATTATTTGAGAAAAAAACATATATCCGCCCACTTACACTTTTTGGCAGCTGATAATTTTTTCAAGATAGGTAGAATGGAAATTTTTCTTACTCATATATATATGCTCGTGTCTCCTGAAAAATTTAATAAATTTCTTAATAATCGGTGCGTAAAATTTTTGAGAAAATTTTTTAAGGAAGTGTGATTTTTTATGAGAAAACCGAGAATATTATTATTAGCAGATAGGAGAGGGTGGGCTTTTGATATTGCCGCCGAAGCAATGTCTAAGGAATTGGCAAATAGCTTTGATTTTGAAATAAAATATGTTCATGAGAAACCTTTTATCAGTTCAAAGAAATTCGATCTGGTTTTTGTATATTTTTGGGGAGAAAATTACCATGTTCAATTCTTGAAAGATTCTATGAAAGTGATCAAAGAAATCAGCAGTCATCGTTGGGAAAATGAAGAAAGTTATGGAATGGTCAGTCCGGAAGAGATGGCAAAAAGATATCTCACAGATGCTGGACATCTAATATCTACTTCGGAAAGGTTGCGAAAAATTTTTAGTCCCTATCGCGAAATCTCTCTTTGTCCGAATGGGTTTGATCCGGAGGTTTTTTATAAAAGTAACCAACGTGCAGGAAAGCTGAAGATTGGATGGGCGGGGAACATTAATGATTCTTGTAAAGGAATTAAAGATATAATCAAACCGGCTTGCGGAGATGAATTTGAATTGCTAATAGCTGGCGGAAATTTGAATCGGGAGCAGATGGCGGAATTTTATAATAAAATCGATGTTTTCTGTGTCGCATCTACGGCAGAGGGTGAACCCCTGACTTTGATTGAAGCCATGGCTTGCGGTTGCTTTCCGGTCTGCACGGATGTTGGAATAGTTCCGGAACTTATCGAAAATGGAAAGTGCGGATTGATAGTGGAAAGGTCAATTGAGGCTTTTAGAGAAGCTTTTTCCTGGTGTCAGGAAAATTTGGAGGAAGTCAGGAGGCAAGGAGGGCTTAATGCGGAACAGATGATAAAGACCAGAACTTGGAAAGAAGTCGCGCCTATTTTTGGAAAGATGTTGAAAGATGTTTTAGAAAAAAATAAATGGGACGGGAACATGGATACTTATACTAAATATGACATTGTGACGGATTATTTTTCTGCGATGATTAATTATATGAAAAATAAGATAAGATGAGAATCGCATTCGTGACATCCGAATATGTGACTGAGAAGAATTTCGATGGGGGACTTTCGAATTATATCCATCGAGTCTCTTTGTCGCTTTTGAAACTCGGTCATCAGCCGGTTGTTTTTGTCACATCTGATCATGATGAAATTTTTATGCATAAAGGAGTCGAAGTCCATCGGGTTTTTGTAAAAAAAGCTCCACTTATTAAAAAAATCATAAACCTGATAACTTTGAGGCATATCTGTGAAGCGGTGGATTGGCTGGAGCAGAATTATTTTCTCAAGAAAGCTTTAAGGAAGGAGTTAAAAAAGAAATCTTTTAATATTGTGCAATATCCGAATCATAATGCTATCGGATTTTTTCGGCTTAAAAAAGTCTCATCTGTCGTGCGAATTTCCAGTTACCGACCGGAATGGCGGAAAGCATTGGGAAGAGAAATTCCTTCAATAAATGACAAATTGACTGAATATCTTGAGTTTAT
>CAYOTC010000013.1:0-26215 GCA_964406815.1 uncultured Bdellovibrionales bacterium | reverse complement strand
TTCAATGAATCGGGACAACTGAGAGAGATGGTCGATTCTATCGGGAGATTGGTGTTGATGTTGGTTTCTCCGGTTATGGTGCCGTCTCCGTTGACTGTGTAGGTGGTGGCGTGGGTGGTGGTGAAGGTACAGCTTCCGTTGGTGACGGTGCAGGTGCCTTCATCGGTCCAATCCGATTGGTTGTATGATCTGGATTGGATAGTCAGGATATCTCCGTTGTAGACGGTTCCGACATTTATCGATATTTCTATCGGTTGGCTGAAAGTCAGTCTGGTATTAGGGATACCTATCTCTATCGAGCCTCTACTGGTAGTTATGGTTGATCTGGTATTGGAAGTTACGTTAGAGATGGTGAAAGCTTCCATATTGATGTTTCCGGAGTCGGTGTTGGTGATTTGGGTGTTTACGGGAAGAGTCAGGGTTCCTATGGTATCGGTCATGGTCAGATCAAGATTAGTTGTGACTTCATCGGTATTGTTGAGAGATCCTGATCCGATTGATATATAGCTGTTGGTATAGGCGTCTTGGATGTCTTGTGGGGTGGGAGCCGGGATTATCGTTTCTTCCTGGAGGGTGGTAAATTGGCTTTCTGTTCCATAGGATGTTCCTCCGGAGTTGGTGGCGTAAGCTCTTATGTAATATGTAGTTTCAGGAGTCAGATTGGTGAGATTGCATTGGTAGGTTCCGGCTCCACCTGTTCCAGCGTTGCAAGAATTGGTGTAAGTTCCGGATTGGGTTCCCCATTGGATATATCTGGTGGGATTCTCTCCTCCGGTATTGGTGATGTTTCCGTTGCCTGTAGCAGAGATGGAGGTGATTGAGGAGGCGGAATTTGTTGTGACAGATGGAGAACCGGCATTGGTAGAGAATGAAGTTTCAGATCCATAACCAGTTCCGGCTGAATTGGTGGCGTAAGCTCTGACGTAATAGGTAGTGTTTGGATTAAGGCTGGTCATTGAGCAGGAGTATGCTCCTGTACTTCCTGTACCAGCATTGCAAGAATTGGTGTAAGTTCCAGTTTGTGTTCCCCATTGGATATATCTTGTTGGATTCTCGTTTCCAGTGTTGGTGATGTTTCCGTTTCCAGTGGCAGTGGTGGAAGTTATGTCATTAGATGAGGAAGTGGTGACGGTGGGAATTGAAACTGAAGCGCCACAGTATCCTATTCCTGAAGCGCCTTTATTATACAAATCTTGCACTTCTGAAGCAGAAAAGGCGCGGTTGAAAATTGCCGCTTCATCAACTCTGCCATTTAAATAACGATTATATGCATCCGCACCTATACGCAATACAGTATTATTGGTACCAATATTGCCATTTATGATTCCATTTTCTCTCTCAACTCCATTAACATAAACATAAGCTCTTGTGCCGCTTCCTCCCCAAGTCGTTACAAAATGCAACCATTGCCCTGCTGGAGGAGTATAAGAACTAGTAAGATAACCTTGTGAAGTTCCATATAAACCAAAAAATGTAACATTACTAGTAAGAAATTGAACATATCCTGTCGAATCAGTATTATATTTTCCAAACCAATGAAGATTGGCTGGGACCGAATTGAAATATACCCAGGAGGACAAAGTAACAGCTCCTGTAATATCCAGCGAAGCACTATCGCTTACCGTTACAAGATCATTTGTTCCATCAAAACTCAAAGCATTATTTATTTTTCCGGTTGTCCAGGTGGGGCCGTTAATTGTTCCATCGTTAGTCGATTGGATATCGGAAAGGATTTCACCTTTTGTTACGATGAAATTGTCGAATTTACCCGTGACGGTATCGTCATTACTATATAGTTGAGCTGTAACGTAAACCGGTTGATTGCTTGAAAAAGTAGTAGATGGCGCACCAAGAGAAACCCAAGCGGATCCATTATAATAATATGCCGTAAATGTCGAGCCTGACCTGGTTATTCTTAGCTTACCGCTAGTATTGGATGTTGATACAGTTGAGCCTGAATAATAATTTCCGCTAACTCTGTCTGTTCTCACATATCCCGTGCTGGAATTAATTTTGCTAAGCCGGGCAAAAATCATATTACTGTCATTAGTTCTTGCTATCAGATTTATATCCTTATTGCCTGTAGTGTCACCAAAATTTATATCAGAAAAATCAATTTGCATATCAAAATCCGAAACGAGCTGCCATTTTCCATAAGCATGTATGGCTGAACCTGATGAAGATGCAGACGAAAGTGACAGTAAGTTATTCTGAGAAATATTTCCCCAATAACTCCATCTAGTAGAGTTTATCACCGTCCCAGTAAAATCATCATCATACTGCTGATCATCAAAATTCCAATAGCTTATCATGCCGGAAGGACAAGCGGCTTTAGCTATACCGATATTCATAAACAAACTGACAATTATCAAAATTAAAAACAAAAAAGAACCAAGCCTAAACTTGCTTCTTTTGTTATTCAAAGATGAATTTGCATATATTGATTGTTTCTTGTTTTTTGATTGCATCGCCTGTCTTTTTTTGTTTGGTTTTTATTTATTTTGTCATCCTGAATTTAGTTCAGGATCTCTGAATATATTCTACAATAAATTCTCTTAATCTGCAAAAGGAAAGTTATCCACAGATCCTATATCATATATCTTGTAACATATATCATTTGTCATTGGAAACCTGCCGTCAGGCAGATTTGTCATTGATATCCCATCCCTATTCACTGGATTGTTATCATTTCAGTTTTATTTTTTATGAATATTTCTCTCCTAAAAAAAGACAGGCATTTCTTTTTTATGAAGAAATGCCTGATATGATAAATCTGTTTGTATGTGAGCGAAAAAAATTCTTTCACTCTCCATAATCTAGCGGGGCGGACCGCTCAATACTACGCGCCGATAAAAAGGAAATTTTGTTTTGCGGATAAGTTTTTTCATTTCTTACCTCTCCAAAAAAGCAGGAGTTCACCTGTTACTGAAATTTAGGCTGCCCCGCAGGCAATCAAGGATGTCGGTTTCTGTAATGTCTTTGAGGTAATGCCGAATATTATCTGAGTGCTAAAAATCTGACCGGTTTCAATGAAGTCTTTCATATTCATAATAATTCCCTCCAAAAAACAAAAAGTGAAAAAACTACAGATTCGCCTGATGCTTTTTAATTTATAGTGCGTAAGCATATTCGCACTCCCAGTTTTCCACTGGAACATTTTTTGGATCCTGTTTTAACTTGCCAATTTTATTGGCACATCTACGAATTTAAACTTCTTTTACTATAAAGTTTTCCTTCGTTCAATTTCGGAAACTTGATTACCGACTACAATTAATGTCGTCAGTTTCCACTTTATTCAGTTTTCAAAGAACAATTTCTCCTTTTAATGTGATTTTTCCTTCTCAAGAAGGGTGCTTTCGGGGATGGAAAATAAAAATAGGGAGTTCAATCATCCCCGAAAGCTGGGGAATAAAACTACTTCTGCCTCAAGAATATCAATTTGCCTGTTTTTTGTCAAAAATAAAAAATTAGACTATACTAAAAATACTTAAAATTATCCTGCCAACTCCAAGGAGCAATCCGGGGAAGGAGGATGATAAAATTATGAGAAATATATTTTTGCAAATTTTTAATAAGCCCTATTTTTTATAGAGGCTTTTAATTTGATTTTAATTTTATGAAATTTACTCATTTGCATGTTCATACCCATTATTCTCTTCTTGACGGTCTCGCAAAAATTGACGATCTTCTTGACCGTGCCAAAGAACTTGGTATGGAATCTTTAGCTATAACCGATCACGGTGTGCTTTATGGCGCAATTGAATTTTTTATGAAAGCCAAAGAAAAAGGAATAAAACCAATAATCGGTTGTGAAATGTATATAACGCCCAATGATCTTCATAGCAAAAATAATGACTCCGTTGATAAACGCAGACATCATCTTATCCTTCTGGCTAAAAATGAAATCGGATATAAAAACCTGATGAAACTGATTTCTATCGCCCATCTGGAAGGATTCTATTATAAACCACGTATTGACCGAAAAGTTTTGCGTGAATACTCTGACGGATTAATCGGACTTAGTGCTTGTGCCGAAGGAGAAATACCAGCCACCGTCATTCAGGGAAATATGGAAAAAGCGGAAAAACTTGCTCTGGAATATTTGGATATTTTTGGTCGTGGAAATTTTTATCTGGAAATTCAACATCATCCAAAATTTCCGGCACAAAAAATTGCCAACGATGGACTCATTACGATTTCTAAGAAACTTGATATCCCGCTCGTTGCCACCAATGACATCCACTATGTGAATAAAAATGACAATTCTATCCAGGACATCCTGCTTTGCATCCAAACGAATCGCAAAGTCGACGAGAAAGACCGGATGAATTTGATGGATTTTGAGCTCTATCTCAAAAGTCCGGAAGAAATGGCTGAGCATTTTAAAGAAGTTCCGGAGGCGCTCGCTAATACGCAAGAGATTGTTGACAAATGTAATCTAAATATAAAACTTGGCGAAACTCAGCTTCCGCATTTTGATGTGCCGGAAGGATTTGATGCCGAGACCTACCTGCGAAAATTGACCGGGGAAGGCCTAAAAAAAAGATTCGGCGAAAATGTCACTAAAGAACAACGTGACCGTATGGAATATGAACTATCCGTTATTGAAAAAACCGGATTCGCTTCATATTTTCTTATCGTTCAAGATTTCGTCAATTGGGCCAAAAACAGCGGCATAGTTGTCGGACCCGGTCGTGGTTCGGCTGCCGGCAGTTTCGTTTCCTATCTCATCGGAATAACCAATATTGATCCGATAAGATATAATTTACTTTTTGAAAGATTTCTAAATCCCGAAAGAATCTCAATGCCCGATGTCGATATGGACTTCGCCGATAACCGCCGAGATAAAGTTCTTGAGTATGTTCGAAAAAAATATGGCGACGATCATGTCGCACAAATTATAACTTTCGGAACCATGGCGGCGCGCGCGGCCATAAGGGACGCTGGCCGCGCGCTCGGCCTCCCTTATGATTTCTGCGATAAAACCGCCAAACTTATTCCCATGTTTTCTTCCATCAAAGAAGCTCTGGATGAAGTCAAGGAATTCAAAGATCATTACAGCTCCAGTCCTGAAGCGAAAAAACTCATTGACAGCGCCCAAAGATTGGAGGGTGTTGCTCGCCATGCTTCAATGCATGCCTGCGGAGTGGTTATTACGAAAGATCCGGTAACTGAATATACACCTCTGCAGAAAATCATCGGCAAAGAATCCGGATCGGTGACACAATATTCTTCATCAACCAAATCCAGCTTCGTGGAAAAAATCGGGCTTCTTAAAATGGACTTTTTGGGACTCAAAAATCTTACCATCATCCAAAACACTTTGCTTATCACCAAAAAAACCAAAGGGGTAGAAATAAATATCGATGATATTCCACTTGATGACACTAAAACCTATTCCCTACTTCAAAAAGCCCAGACTACAGGAGTATTCCAATTGGAAAGTTCCGGAATGAAAAGATATTTAAAACTTTTAAAACCCAACGTTTTTGAAGATATCATCGCAATGGTTGCACTATATCGACCAGGACCAATGGACTGGATTCCTGATTTCATCGCCAGAAAACATGGAGAAAAAGAAATTGAATATCTCCATCCGAAACTCAAATCGATTTTGGAAAATACTTATGGAGTTGCCGTCTATCAAGAACAGGTCATGCTTATTGCTCGAGCTCTGGCTGGTTTCTCTATGGGAGAAGCGGATGTGCTTCGAAAAGCGATGGGAAAGAAAATTTTTGCTCTCATTCAGGAACAAAAGATAAAATTCATTGAGGGCTGTATCAAGCAAGGCATCGATCGGAAAGTCGGTGAAAAAGTTTTTTCCTACATAGAGCCATTCGCCGGATATGGGTTCAATCGTTCGCATGCTGCCTGTTATGCGCTTATTGGATATCAGACCGCCTATCTTAAAGCTCATTTCCCGGCTGAATTTATGGCTGCCCTTCTGACATCCGATCAGGACAACATCGATCGAGTCGCCATTGAAGTAGCTGAATGCCGTGAAATGGGTATCGAAGTTATGCCACCAGACGTGAATGAAAGTTTCGAGGAATTTGCAGTTATTATTGAACCAGAAACCGGACGAGAAAAAATAAGGTTCGGACTCAATGCCATAAAAAATGTTGGGCACACAGTTGCCCACGAGATTGTTGAGGAAAGAAAACGTGGAGGAAAATTCAAGACCCTTACTGATTTTATCGAAAGAGTGGAAACGAAAGATTTGAACAAAAAATCCATCGAAGCGCTTTCTAAAGTTGGAGCACTTGAAGCTTTTGCTGAAAGAAACCAATTAATTGCTTCAATGGAAAATATACTAACTCATTCCAAAAACTTTCAAGCTTCAAAAAATTCCAGTCAGATAAGTTTATTTGGCGAGCTTGATCTTAAACTTCCGGAAATTAAACTCTCCGCTTCTTTGCCAGCCGAAAAAAAACAAAAACTCACTTGGGAAAAAGAACATCTAGGACTCTATATCAGTGACCACCCTGTCAAAGATTATATGGAATATTTTGAAAATATGGCTGTACCCATCCGTTCAGTAGGCCCCCAGCACGTCGGAAGAGATATTAACGTCGGAGGAATAATCACTACAATGAAAAAAATATTCTTGAAAAACCAAAAGACAATGATGTTTGTGGGAATCGAAGATATGGATTCCTCTATGGAACTTATCGTTTTTCCAAAAGTCTTGGAAGCAACTCCCACTTTCTGGGAACCGGAAAAAATAATTTTGGCCCAAGGAAAAATATCCGACAAGGACGGAAATTTCAAACTTCTAGTTGACCGCGTCACTGCCGTCAATCAGGAAGAGGTTGAAAAATTCCGAAGAATTCAAGCCACCAGAAAGGCTAATGGAGATGATATGTCTCAAAATAAAAATGACACCTTGAATCGAATAATCGTTGTTATCCCTTCCGGATCAGGTCATGAAACTCTTCGCGCCCTTTCCGAATATTTCAACCAATCAAACCCTGGCAACATAAAAATATATCTTGAAATTAAAGGTCAGAAATTAGAAACACCTTTTAGAATAAAAAACTCCGGAAGTTTCCGAAATGATATAGAAAAGATTATTCCTGGCGTTCAGATAAAAAGCTAAAAAATCAAACAATGCTTCTTATTCTATCCAAGAGACTTTCTCTAAAATAAAAAGTCCTGAGTTTTCCGCAATCGATTATGTGATTAGTCATAGCTTCCTCAAGTCGATTTCTTTTTGAGCCAGCTTTAATGTCTAAAATAACATCTAAGGCAAAAACAGTAAAAAGATACCTATGAATATGAGGCACCCTCGGACAAGGACCACGATAATATTTCGCATTAAAACTCCCCCTCCCTAAAACAGCGCCTTCCGGAACGCTGTTTTCTTTTATATATGAAATATATGGGGGAATATTCCACAATATCCAATGATCATAAAAACCAAAAACAGCATCCAGGTCTTCAAATACAAGCGCTAAACTCGATGCATTTTGGGGAATTTCCTTAAATATAAGCGGTGGATTGATATTTTCTCCATCACAAGAATATCTTTTCGGAAGCTTCCCCTTATTATTTTCAAGGGCTGGGCTTTCGATTATCATAATATTTAAATTATTTCTACATCCTAATACATAATTCTAATAGCTTTTATTCCTTCACAATAAAAAATTCTTATCTAAGTTATCCAATTCATTGTTTGATTGACCGTTTAATTTTTAAACTGTATAATATAATCACAATCAAATGAAGCAAGGAAACGGCCTCACCAACCGTCGAGCTTCCGCAAAAAGACTTGCGAAAAAAATCTTGAAGAGTGTCCAAATTATATGGAAATTCGAGTGGAACCGTCCCGATTGTTCGGGACCTCGAAAATGATATTATTTAGGCACTTTTTTTATTTCTTATCAAAATCCTTAATTTTGCTATAAGAAATAAATCCGCTTCTGGCGGATCATAATCAATATTAAATTAATTAAAAAAAATTATGTCAAAAAAAATCACTTCAGAAAAAATTGAAGTCATTCGACACTCAGCCGCTCATGTTTTAGCCACAGCAATATTGGAAATGTTTCCGGAAGCCAAATTCGGAATCGGTCCGGCCATTGAAAACGGATTCTATTATGATTTTGATCTGCCACGCACACTTATTCCCGAAGATTTGCCGATACTCGAAGAAAATATGAGAAAAATTATCAATAAAAACTATCCCTTTGAACAAGCGGAGATTTCCATCAAAGAAGCTTTTGAAAAATTTAAAGCGTTGAAACAAGATTATAAAGTTGAACTTATTGAAGGTTTGGAAAAAGATGGAGAAAAAAATGTTTCGGTTTACAAGACCGATTCGTTCGTCGATTTATGTTCCGGACCTCATCTTGATTCGACCGGAGAGATTCCCGCTGACGGCATAAAACTCACCAAGATTTCCGGTGCCTATTGGAAGGGGGATGAAAAAAACAAAATGCTTCAGAGGATTTATGGGATCGCATTTGAATCAAAAGAGGAACTAAAAAATTATCTCCGTATGATGGAAGAGGCAGAAAAAAGAGATCATCGCAAACTTGGCAAAGAATTTGATCTTTTCTGCTTTTCCGATTTAATCGGACCAGGATTACCACTCTACACTCCAAAAGGAACGACACTTAAAGATGAACTGCAAAAACACATTGAGAGTATCTGTCGCAAATATGGCTTTCAAAAAGTATCCGCGCCTGCCTTAGCCAAGGAGGAACTTTTTGAAATATCTGGGCATGCTAAAAAATTTAGTGATGAACTTTTTCATGTCACTTCGAAAAAAAATCATAATATGGTTTTAAAGCCAGTTCAGTGTCCGCATCAAACCCAGATTTATGCATCAAAAACCCGATCATATAAAGATTTACCTATTCGATATATGGAATCTGATAAACAATACAGAGCTGAAAAAACCGGAGAGGTTGGAGGTTTATCGAGAGTATACGCAATTACTGTAGAGGACGGACACTCTTTCTGCAGAGTCGACCAAGTAAAAGAAGAGATAAAGAATATGATAAACATCATTAAGGATTTTTATAGCGCTCTTGGACTTTGGGGTAACCATTGGGTGTCTCTTTCCGTCCGCGATTACAAACATCCTGAAAAATATATCGGAGAAACCGCCGACTGGGATAAATGCGAGGAAATGCTTCAAGAGATTTCCGACGAAATGAAATTAGATGCTAAAAAATGCGAGGGCGAGGCCGCTCTTTACGGACCAAAACTGGACTTCATGTTTAAAGATGCTACTGGACGAGAAATCCAAATTCCTACCGTACAAATAGATTTTTCCACCCCTAAAAGATTCGAACTTGAATATATCAATGAAAAAGGAGAAAAAGTCCCGCCAGTTATGGTGCATCGGGCTATCCTAGGATCATATGAAAGGTTTCTAGTTCTCCTTATTGAACATTTTGCTGGTGCTTTCCCGACTTGGCTTTCACCGACTCAAGTTATTATAGTTCCAGTTTCCGAAAAATTCGATGATTATGCTATGAAAATATTGGCTGAAATGAATAAAAATGAAATTCGAACAGAACTTGATAATTCCAGTGAATCATTAGGCAAGAGGGTCAGGAACGCTGAAAAGCAGAAAGTTCCCTATATTCTCGTTGTTGGAGAGAAAGAAGTGAATGATAAAACTGTCACCATCAGAAAACGTGGCATAAAAGAACAGGAAACCCTAGAAACAAAAAACTTTATTGAAAATATAAAGAAAGAAATCTTGGAGAAAAAATAAAGACCGCCTGAAATCAGACGGTCCGGATCGAGTTATTCTTGTCACAGGTTACCCATAAACCTGCCATTCTTTTTTGATATAATCAACAAACTCAGAAGCTTTAATATCAACTCTATATATCGACACGACCATTTTTATAAGGTTATATACAACATCGCGTCGCAACATTTCAACCTTAAAATCAACGCTACTAAACTCTATTATTGTACCTACCGGATACATAATATCGTCACCTAAATTATATGAATATTTCTCAGAAAGAAACTTTTCATCTTTTATCTCGCCTATTGTAAAAAAGGCCTCATCTTTATTTTTTTGTGGATCAAATAACAAAATATATTTCATAACAATTCCTCCTTAAAAAAATAATTTTATAAATCATCTCGCTATATTCCCTATCTTTTCCAATCTTTCTTCTAACGCTTCAACTCGCCTGGTTAGTAAGTTTATAATCTCCAAGACATCAATTGGTTCCATCACTTTGTAACCAATAATGTTACAGAATGCACAAGATTTTTTTGTTTTTTTCCTGTCAGTTTCCAGGAAAATTCTATCAGGTTCTATATCAGAAAGAAATCCGCGCAGATATTCAATGTTTTCCCTTTCGTTCTTAAAGGATATTTCTAAAAAGGAATCTATAGGTAAACCTCTTATTTCATTACGTATATCTTTTTGTGTTTTGCTAGACATTTTCCCTCCATCGTTTCAGGTTAATTTATAATATATTTCAAATCCCGTTGGATTTTTAATTGTTAAAGAATGACACTCAAATATTGCATAAAACATCCAACCTGTCAATTAAAAAATGTCCTAGAAAAAAACAGGACAAGCGTTGAAATTCAAACGCTTGTCCTTTTTTAAAATCATCAAAAGAAATTAAAAAATAGGATTATTTCGTAGCCGAACAAAGCATTCTTTGTTCAAAGTCTAAATCATCAGAAGCTGAATTGTTACATACTCCCTCTTTTGATGAATAAGTTCTCTTCCATCCAAACACCCCGTCGATCATATAGATATCAACTGGTCTTTCTACTCCATTATTTTTCATCATCATGATATCTTTAGTTTTCCTGTCCTGAAATATGTACCAAATCTCATCCCCTCTTTTCCAGAAATCTCCTGGTTTGGGAATGATTCTTTCCGATAAATCAACCGAGGCGCTATCATGATCTTTAAGAAAAATCACATTTTTTCCACTCATATTACAACCTCCTGTTTTCTGGCAATTTTTAATTTTTCGTATTTGATAAATTATTCTTATTCCAGTATCATATACTGGAAATATTTATAAAAGGAACTCTGTTTTCCATTATACCTCATATATGGCTTTACTTCAAAAAAAATCACCTAAAACGGGAAAATACTGCATAAAAACCTTCGGTTGCCAGATGAATATCAGCGATTCCGAAAGAATTGCCGGGTTTTTAGAGTCCATTGGCTTTAGGCCGGAAAAAGATGAAAAAAAATCAGCTGTTGTGATTTTTAATACCTGTGGCGTCCGCCAGATGTCGGAAGATCGAATATACGGGCTCATTCATAATTTGCATGAAGCCAGACCGAAGACAAAAATAATCCTGACCGGCTGTCTCGCTGATAGGAAAGACGTCCAAAGAAGATTAAAAAACAAAGCAGACTTATTCTGTGCTATTAAGGATTTTCAGAAAAAATTCAATGATTTTTTAAACTGTCATCCTGAATTATTTTTAAAATCAAAAAAGATTTCCGAACAAGTTTATAATGACAGCTGCGATTATCTTAAGACTATTCCCAAATATTCCTCTAAAAATACAGTTTATGTACCGATAATGACCGGCTGTAATAATTTCTGCACTTATTGCGTTGTCCCCTATGCCAGAGGACGAGAGATTTCCCGGCCGGAAAAAGATATATTTTCAGAGATAGAAAATTTATCCAAGCAAAAATATAAAAAAATAATATTGCTCGGACAAAACGTCAATTCTTATAAATATAAAACAATTACCTTCCCAAAACTCTTGGATTCCATAGCGAAAAAATTTCCAAAAATAGAGTTTAAATTTATCACTTCCTATCCGAAAGATTTCTCCGAAGAGCTGATGGAAGTAATTGCAAAAAATAAAAATATAGATCGTGAAATTCACTTGCCTATCCAGGCCGGTTCGGATAAAATTCTAAAAGCCATGAACCGTCCTTACACGAAAAAACATTATCTTGGATTGATTTCGAAAGCCAAAAAAATTATTCCCGGAGTCGCTTTCACCACTGATGTAATTGTCGGTTTTCCTGGTGAAACTGAAAAAGATTTTAAAGAATCAATCGACGTTTTTGAAAAAGTAAAATATAATGAAGCCTATATAAACAAATATTCTCCCCGCCCCGGCACCGCCGCTTATGTCTTAGGCAATCCGATATCTTGGGAAGAAAAAAAACGGCGAGAAAAAATCCTGAGAAAAATAATAAGGCAAAGAGAGAAATGATTTATAATCTGCGTTTTGCGTTTTGATTTTTGTTGAGCTGAATAGCGCAAAAACCAAAACGCAAAACGCAGGAAAATATACCTTTTAGTATCTGCACTATTTTTTATTTTTGTTGATCCTGCTAAGGCGCAAAAATAAAAAATAGTGCAGGTACGAATAATACTTACGATCCATATGACGTACGGAGACCGCAAAAAAATCATAGTCATTCTTGGTCCAACTTCTTCCGGAAAATCTGAAGTAGCGATTAAGCTTGCCAAAAAATTCGGTGGTGAGATAATTTCGGCTGATTCGCGCCAGATTTATCGTGGCCTAGATACCGGTTCAGGCAAAAAACCGGGAAAGTGGAATGAAAAAAATATGGTTTATATATCTTCCGGAATACCTCATTATGGAATCGACATTGCTAGCCCAAGAACCGATTACAGCGTAGCTAAATTTAAAAAATACGCCGATAAAAAAATTGCCGCCATATTGCAACATGGAAAATTGCCAATTATTTGCGGTGGCACCGGTTTTTGGATAAAAGCGATAATTGATAATATTGTTTATCCGGAAGTAAAGCCAGATTTAAAATTGCGGGAAAAATTAGGGGAAAAATCAACCGAAGAATTATTTGCAGAACTTAAGAAACTCGATCCTGAGCGCGCCAAAACAATTGATGCAAAAAATCCAGTCCGACTCATCCGCGCCATTGAAATTTGCCAAACTCTAGGAAAAGTCCCGGAGCTAAATAAAAAATCAAAAATCAAAAATCAAAAATTTATCCAAATAGGAATAAATCTTCCAAAAGAAAAGCTACATGAAAATATTAAAAAACGCTTGAAGAAAAGATTCACATCAGGCATGATTAAGGAAGTGGAAAAATTGCATTCAAAAGATAAGCTTTCCTGGAAACGTTTAGAAAGTTTTGGCCTAGGATATAGAACCATTCCACAGTATCTGAGAGGAGAAATAAAAAACAAAGAAGAACTTTTTGAAAAAACATACTTGGCGGAAAAAGACTACGCCAAACGCCAACTCACTTGGTTCAAAAAAGATAAAAGAATAATCTGGATCGAAAAATATCCGGAAATTGAAAAAGTAGTCAGAAAATTCCTAAAAAACTAAGTCCCGAAACGATGTCCGGGACTTCTTTTATTTTACGGAAGGATTATTCAATTTCCGCAATCGGCGCAATTCTTAATGTCATCAACAGCAAAAGAGCAAATCGAGCAGAAACTTTCTCCATTATCATCTCGCTTTTTTCCAGACTCAAAACTCATTTTGCTATATTTAATCTGACAAGAAGAACAGCCTTTGCAAATACAATTTTTCGGATCAACAATGATACCCAAAGCCAATGCCTGTGGATAAGTTATTCCTACCATTTTGTTTCCCCCTTTTATAAAAGAGCTATAAAAAAAACCGCCCATTGGGCGGAAACCTAAAAAACAGAGACTATAAAGTTTTTTGCTATTCTCTTTTTCCTTCTAATCTTCATATTGAGTATATGATAGCAAAAACAGGTTTTTTGGCAAGATAGGATTTCGTAAGATATTTAAAATATTCACTATCAATGATATTTTTTATTTTTTTCCTTTTTCACTGCTTCTTTCAATTTACTAACGATATTTCTAGCATAAATCTCTACATCATTATCCCCTTTGGCATGAACAATAGCCCATGCAACCTTATATACATCACTACCACTATCTTTGGCTTTACTAAGTAGTTTTTGCGCATGCTCCACAAGAGACCTATTTATATCGCCTGCATTGGGAATAAATTCATTAATCAAAAGATTATTAACTATTTCTAAGTCGCTCTTTAAATCCTCTTGTTGTGGAATTATTTCCAAAACCCTCTTCATAGTCAATTTCGGAGTACCTCCCATTTTTTCGACTTCATCCTCAACCTCTTCCAAACCGTCATTCTCTTCATTTTTTTCTTTTCCTTTTTTTATAAAATCTCTTGCATCAGATGATACTCCTGGTGTTATTTCGTAATTTAACATACATTTTAAAATTATACCTATTAACTTAATTTTTTCCTTAATATCTCATCCACAACCATCGGATTGGCTTTGCCTTTCGTCGCTGCCATCACTTGGCCGATCAAAAATTTCAAAGCATTTTCTTTTCCCGCCTTGAAATCAGCTACTGATTTTTCATTTTTATCCAAGACTTCTTCCACCGCTTTTTCAATCTCACTATCATCATTCATCTGTCCCAAATTTTTTTCAGAAATTATCTGCGATGGATCTCCACCAGTCTCATACATCTCCAGAAGAACGGTTTGCGCCGCGGAGGAATTAATTTCTCCTGAAGCCAATATTCCGATAAGCTCGGCATAATTTTCCGGCGTGATTTTAATATCTTTGATTTCATGACTGTTGGAAATAATATGTTTCCTGAGTTCGGAAATTACATAGTTGGCCGCCAATTTCATCGCTTTATTCAAATCACATTTCACTTCATTGCAGCTGACTTTTTCCTGAAGCTCGCTCACCACTTCCTCAAAATATGCCGCTAATTCTTTTTCCGCAGTCAAAACAAAAACATCTGTTTCCGAAAGATTATATTCCTTCATAAATCTTTCCGCTTTTTGATCAGGAAGTTCCGGAAGTTTCTTTTTTAATCTGGCAACATATTCTTCAGTAAATTTGAAAGGAGGAGTATCCGGTTCCGGAAAATATCTGTAATCATGCGCCGATTCCTTCTTTCTCTGGGAAACGGTTTCATTCCTGTTACTGTCCCATCCGCGGGTTTCCTGAATGACCTTTTCGTCTTTTTCCAAAACTTCGCTTTGTCTTTTTATTTCATAAGCGATCGCCTTCTCGACAAACTTGAAGGAATTGATATTCTTCACCTCAACTTTCGTGCCGGATAATTTTTCCTCGCCTTCTTTGTGCAGTGAAAGATTCACTTCACAACGCATATGTCCTTTTTCCATATCCGCATCGGAAATATTCAAGTATCGGCAAATCTGTTGCAGTTTCTGACAAAAAACTCGAGCATCTTCGGCTGTCTCAATGTCTGGCTCAGTAACCAATTCCATAAGCGGCGTACCGGCCCGATTGAAATCGACCAAAGTATAATTCGCGCCTTTCGGATGAATAAGTTTTCCCGTATCTTCTTCCAGATGGATCCGGGTAATTCCGATCCGTTTTATTTCCTTTTCTTTCTCGCCGACCGAAATATCCAAATAACCCTTTTGGCAAAACGGCTGATCATATTGCGATATCTGATATCCTTTCGGAAGATCCGGATAAAAATAATTCTTGCGGTCAAATTTACTTTTCAAACTTAGCTCGCAATTCAAAGCCAGTCCCACCAGTTGGACAAATTCAATCGCTTCTTTATTTGGAACAGGAAGAGTTCCGGGTTGTCCGGTACAGACCGGACAAATATTCACATTCGGTTCCCGCTCAAGCCCCATTCCGTTCTTGCAAGAACAGAACATCTTTGATTTGGTCTTAAGTTCGACGTGGACCTCCATACCGATAACTGGAATGTATTTTGACATAATTTTTATTTGAAAAATTTATAATTTAAATCCTAGAAAACCCCTGTGCTGCCGAATGCTCCAGCGCCTCGATTAGTTTCAGGCATTTCATCAACTTCTTCGATTTCAGGGATTTCAATTTTTTGAAAAATCACTTGCGCTATTTTCTGGCCTTTTTTTATTTCAAAATTTTCCTGACTCAGATTAATAAGACCAATTAAATATTCTCCCGTAAAATTACTGTCAAAAACTCCGCCAAGTGTCTTGATGCCGAATTTATGAGACGGTCCGCCTTTGTCCCAAATCAACCCCGCATACCCGTCCGGAATCTTTATCGCAACACCTGTCGGACAAGAAATCCTTTCTCCCGGTTTCAAAATAACATCTTCGACCGAAAACAAATCCATCGCCACATCCCCTGCTTGGGCAAAACGGGGAACAATCGCTTCGGAATTAAGTTTTTTAATCTGGATTTTCATTTAATGATTTTTATAGCTTCTTCCCAAATTATCTCATTGATTGATTCTATGCTCATTAGTTTGTCGCCCTTCACACAATTCACTCTTCTCCAATTATTCGTTTTTTCAACTAACCTGATGGCGCTTTTTTTTGCATCCTGAAGATGCTTTAAGTCATTTTCATGAATATCCTTTTTTCCTTTTAAATATTCTTTCTTAATCTGTGCCTTTTTTTCTTTTAGAAGTTTTAGGGAAAATTTCACCGGAACATCAAGATAAATTATCGCATCCGGTCTTGGAATCTTGAAAACGTCATACTCCATAATCTCCAGCCAATCCAAAAAAATTTTCCGCTCTTTATTATTTTTAATTTTTCCACCTTGATGAATCTGATTGGAACTGGCATAACGATCCGCTATGACAATATTGCCATTCCTTAGCCATTTGATTATTTCATCCTTAGTTTCAAAGCGATCGGCCGCATATAATGTTGAAGCCAGATACGGACTTACTTCCGAAGAGCCTCCAAATTCTCCCGTTAAATATCGTCCAACCATTCGACCAAAAAAATTATTCTTATATTGCGGAAAATCGACTGTCTTCACTTTAAAGCCGGATTTTTTCAATCGGGAAACCAAAAGCCTGGTCTGCGTGGCCTTGCCACTTCCATCCGTTCCATCAATGACTATAAATTTTCCTTTTCTCATTATGTTTTTTTACCCCTAATTCCAATAGTTTACTACGAATTTATATTGATATATTATCATAATTTAATATATAAAAAAAGCTTGGCATCTTTATAAAAAGACACCAAGCAAGCAAAGCATAAACCTGATCCTAAACCTTTCTTTTAGGAAAATAATCCCCGCTTTTCCGCATTTTCAGGTCTCTTCCGCAATATCTAGCCCCCTCCGCACATTTTCCTGTCCGATAACATGGAGGTTCAAATATCCGCAGGAGCTCCGATCCTTTGTTTTTCTCTTCGATCGCCAGGCGCAACTCTCTTCCGGCATGATAAATCTCTTCTTGAGCGCAAAAACACAACCTTTTTCCTTGTTCATGAGCAATAGCATTAAATGATCCTTTTTTCTCATATGAAACCATTGCCCCATAAGGAGCCAAAATCATTGCCAAAGTAGATGAAATATTTTTGGAAATATTAACCCATTCCATCATAAGTTCAATTGCTTCTTTTTCCATCCCAATTTTTTTGAGAATCGGTGGCAAATAAAATGCACCTGTAAAAGAAGGCTCGCTACGACTGATTGTTCTATGGCGCTGATCCTGTCCCATAGTCGCCGTAGAAATTTCAATCTTTGTCTTTAGTCCTCCGGTTGAATTATCCATCATCCGTGGATTAAAATGCAGGAGATCGACTGGATGCATAAGTTCTGGACTTGGATAGACAAAATTTTTCTCCCCACTTATTTCAAGCAATCTGTGAGACGGTTTCAGTTTCATCTTAATCATTTTTCTTAATGGAGTATTCATCCCCCAGTCATCTTTCTTTCCAGCCTTTGAATCATCAGAAAACATGAAAGCAATTTCTGGAAATTTATTTATTACTAACTTCACCATTTGTTCTACAATAGATCTCATTGAAGGAGTCCAAGCAACACGATGCAACGACGCTAAAGTAATAAGATCAATGGTGTAATCAAATCCGGTTGGAAAAATAACTGGAATAAACATCCGCATCTGCTCCTGAGCAATTTTCGGTGCGTTAACTTCCAGACTTTTTTCATTTATGAATGGACGTTCTTTCTTTAAAATTTCTGCAGACATTTCCGAAGCTTCAGTAATATTTTTATGATATATACCAACTCCTTTTTTGATATAATTCATTACTGCCTTCAGTTCCTGTTTTTTAACTTCTGGCCAGAATTTTGCGATATATTTCTCAATCTCTCCAAAATTCGGTTCGAGAAACATCTTCGCACAATACCGACCACTCCTTTGATCAGAATTATAGAACGGATGAACAAGATGAAGACCGAAAGTGATGTCTCCAACCGCAATGCCTTCTATATCAAAAGTGAAATAGGGATGTTCCAATGTCGTATCATGTCCAACATCGAATAATCGGCTTTTTACGTCAATCAGTTTTCCCCATTCTGGATCTTCTGCTTGATAGCACTTGAGCGCCGCATGTGAAGCCAGTTTTAGCGGATCTCCCTCCGTTGATGTTAAAAGTTTTACTTTTATCATAACTATTCTCCTATAAATTTAAGGTTATTCCTAGAAAATAAGTACTTTTTTATTATTAAAAAACTGCCTAATTCTTGCAGTTTTCTATTATTTTGTCAATTTGGGAATAAAGCTCTTCCAAGTTGCCATTATTGTCAATAACAAAATCAGCCTTATTTTTCAAATCCTTTATTTGAAGCTCTGCCTCCCGTTCATTGTCTTTTTTGAATTCCTCGAATGTTTTATTTATATCATCAGTATTTTCTCCCCGCTTGATTATCCGCTCATACCGTTTTTCAATTTCCACATCAACATAGGCCAGCTTGAAGCCAGGAATCTTTTGAAGATAAACAATGTCAGCCATCCTCCTGACGCCGTCTATTATGACGATTTCATTAGTATCTCTTTCAACATCTTTGGAAATAACCATCGACATAATATCACTGTTGAAGTTTTCCCGAAAAAATGTCGAGATTTTTTGCAAGTTGTCTCGGCTTTCTTCCAAATACATCCTTTTGGCCACATCCCGAAGCATCGTAGAAAAACGATGCGTACTGCCGCCGTGCTTTTCACAAACATATTTGGCAGTCGTGCCCTTGCCGCTGGCGATTTCCCCCGCTAAACCTAGGATTATTTTTGACATAACTATTTATTTATTTTTTCTCTGACCGTTTTTAATCCATATTGTTCCATATCATCAATCAAATCATTTTTTTGCCAATCGCTAACCCAATCGGACACATTATATTTTTTCATCTTTCCATTTTCTTGGTAGCAAACAACTTCTTTTATTCCCGCATTAATAATCATCTTCTTGCAAATAAAACAAGGATAAGCATTGATTATTTTCCTATTTCCATCATCATCTAATTTTACTGAATAAAGATACAGCCTAGATTCCAAAAGATTCGTCCCGGATCGCGCCGCATTGATAATAGCGTTTTGTTCAGCATGCACGCTCCGACACATCTCATAACGTTGTCCGGAAGGAATCCCCATCTCTCTTCTCAGACAATTATTCCTTTCAAAACAATCCTTTGTTTTTCTGGGCGCTCCGATATACCCAGTGGAAATTATTTGATCGTTCTTGATTATCGCGGCACCGTGCTGAGCGCGAAAACAAGAACAGCGCAAAGAAACTTCCCGAGCAATATTCATATAGTATTCGTCTTTGGTTATCCTATTTCTTTTTACGGTTTTTTTAGATTTCATATTATTTTATTAAGTTCCTAAATTTTACCCCTTTTCATTTTTTTGGTCAAAAAAATAGGACTTGACATCCGTTCAATATATAATCTTAATTTTCAATCTTTTCCATCTATCATTTTTTTTAATTTTTCCGGCAATACGGTCAAAATATGTATATCCCCGAAAATATTGGCAGCGTTTTCGATTTTGAATTTCCTGGGAATTATTTGCCAGTGTAAATGACTTATAGAACATCCAGAATTTTTCCCTAAATTTAACCAGATATTAAATTCATTTGTCTTAAATATTTTTCCTAATTTATCTTTCACTTTTTCCAAGATTTCAAAAAATTCTATCTTTTCCTCTTCGCTAAGTTCGCTCGTATCTTCTATGTGACGCTTAGGGATAATCATCAGGTTTCCATCCATATATGGATACTTGCTAATAAAAACCAACCAATATTTTCCGGAAAGTTTTTTACATTCCTGATTTTTTATATTTTTTAAATCACAAAATTGGCAAATGATTTTTTTGTCATTATTTTTTCTATATTTAGCTCTGTTCGGTTCAAATACTTTCATAAATTTGATATGGGAAGTTTAAAGCTTAAGCTTTAAACTTCCTTATTATCTTACACCTCTTCGCACCAATTCAATAATATTAGAGGTGTGATTCAAAGACATTTCTTCTAATATTATAACTTCTCCGCAATTCTTTCTAACCCATTCACATTCGGGTCTTTTTTCCATATCATCACCAGTCGACCATGACCTCACCAGAACATCCGGAACAATTGCTTTAAGAAGATTTATAATATCGTCCCTGCGAGTCACCAAATTAACACAAGAAAAACCAGCGATAAGAAATTCTCGATTTTCCTGCTTGTTTATCGGACGTCCTTCGCCTTTTTTCCTCTTCACAAAATCATCGCAGTCAACGCCAACAACCAAAACATCTCCAAGCTCCTTTGCTTTTAAAAGATATCGAAGATGTCCTTCATGGAGCACATCGAATGCTCCGGTCGTGAAACATATCTTCTTTCCTTGGAACTTCAACTCTGTGATTTTTCTTTCCAATTCTTGCACATCTAACTCAATCTTTCTTTCCGGACAAAAATCTTCCATTCCTATCACCTCCTTTTTGTTTGAATTGTGCGAAATAAAAAGAACTCCCTCCTAGTTGAAATTTTATCACCTTGCCTACCAGAGGTCAAAAAAATCCCGCTCTTGCGGGATTTTTGAAAATGTTTCATTATTCAGAGCCTATTTCGTCCATCATCTTATCAATTTGACTAGTTAAGTCCTCCAGTGTTCCACCATTGTCGATTATATAATCAGCTTGCTCTCCGATTTCATGTATAGAAACTTCCGTAAGACGTCCTTCTTCCTCTAGAAATTGTCTAAGAGTAGCCTCTCCTTCACCATCTTTCTCTTTTCTGGCTTTTGTCCTTTCATAACGAAGTTTAAGATCTGCCGTAACATAAACCAGAAAAAAATTATCTCCATATTTTTTCCTAAAAGGCTCAACATCACCATGCATCCTTATCCCATCAGCGATTATGACATTTGATCCATTACTTTCCATATCCGTTATTAACGAATCTATTATGACTGACGGACCATATCCTTCTTTAAGAACCAGCGCGAGTTTTATAAGATTTTCTCTGGTTATCGGTAACCTCAGATCTTCCAAAGTGCGACGCAATATTTTTGAAGTTCCATAATGAACCGCTTCATATTTTTTTATCAGATAATCTGAGACCGTTCCTTTCCCCGCTCCCTTTTCACCGATAAGACCGATGATTGTTTTTTTCTTTTCCATTGATTATTTTTAATTTTAAGCTCTTTAAAAACACCAGACAATTATATCAAGAAAAATATATATTATCAAAGATGAATTAAATTTATTTGATTTCAAAAAAGCGGTCCGATATACATCGGACCGCTTATAAAAAATACAAGAATTTCTAAAGACTGATTTTCAGACCAACTCCCATCGTTGAACAAATCGTAATACTTGAAATAAGTTTTCCTTTGAATTGTGCCGGCTTGGCTTTTTCAACGCTTTCCACGAAAGCCTTGATATTTTCCACAAGCTTGTTATCCTCAAAAGAAACTTTTCCGACTGCCTGGTGAATATTAGATGAACTATCGGTCTTATAAGCCGCCCGGCCTTTTTTAAGAGCCTCAACAGCTTCTTTGATTTTGGCTGTTACCGTTTCAGTCTTTGGATTTGGCATGAGACCTTTAGGTCCCAATATTTTCGCCACTGGAGCAAGTTTTGGCATCATCTCCGGTGTGGCAACAAGAATATCGAAACCTTTGGCAAAAATTTTTCCGCTTTTGATTTCGTCAATCAATTCTTCCCCTCCGACTATGTCCGCTCCGGCTTCTTTTGCATCTTTGGCGCTGGTCGAAGTGATCACTGCGATTTTTTTGGTCTTTCCGGTTCCAAAAGGAAGAGATACTGTCGAACGTATCTGCTGGTCGCTTTTTTTTGGATCAATATTGGTTTTGATATGCACCTCAACAGTCTCGTCAAACTTGGCAATCTTATTTTCCTTGACTATCTTCACCGCTTCTTCAACGGTATAGGTTTTGTTGCGGTCGATTTTTTCCGCGGCCGCGCGGTATTTCTTTCCGTGATTCATATTATTAGCGTGGTATTGACGCTCCGAAAGACATCGGAGCTCCCACAAATTAAATAAATTATTCTATGGTTATTCCCATCGATTTTGCTGTTCCCGCAACGATCTTTTCCGCTCCTTCGACATCATTAGCATTAAGATCTGGCATTTTTTTCTCGGCGATTTCACGAAGCTTGGCTTTGGAAATCTTCCCGACTTTATCCTTCAAAGGATTGCCGGCGCCTTTTTGCACTCCCGCCGCTTTTCGGAGCAGATCGGAAGCAGGAGGAGTTTTGAGAACGAAAGTGAAAGATCGGTCCTCATAAACGGTAATTTCCGCCGGAATTATGTCTCCCATTTTATCCTTGGTCGCTTCATTGAATTTTGTGCAAAAATCCTGAATATTGAGTCCGTGCTGACCAAGAGCCGGTCCCACCGGAGGAGCCGGATTGGCTTTCCCCGCTTGGATTTGCAATTTGATGATTGTCTTAATCTTTGCTGGCATAGTATTTTTTCTAAATTAAAACTAAATTTTATCTCAATAAGCCTGTTTCCGTTTGAAATTTCCGAGAAGCGAACCGGATAAATCCGGTTCCGGAAAATCCCCGCGAAAGCAGCTGCAATTCTCTAGAGTTTGTTTATTTGTAGGAAATCCAGTTCCACCGGAGTCTCCCGACCAAAAATAGAAACCAGGACTTTGACGCGTCCTTTTTCTTCATCGACTTCTCCGACCTTGCCGTCAAAATCTTTGAATGGTCCATCAGTAATCTTGACCACATCTCCTTCTTTGACATCAATCTTGTATTTCGGTTCAGCCACACCCATCCTTTTCTTGAGCATTTCGATTTCTTTGGGATCAACCGGAGTCGGAGTGGTTCCGAGACCGATAAAACCTGTCACATTGGGAGTGTTCCGCACGACATACCACGAAGCGTCCGTCACTATCATATCCACCAATACATACCCGGGATATATTTTTTCTTCGACGACTGTTCTTTTTCCGCCTTTGATTTTAATCTTCTTTTCCACTGGAACCATGGCATCAAAGATGAATTCCTGCATATCCATGGATTCAATTCTTTGTTTCAAATTGCGAGCCACATTATCTTCATATCCGGAATAGGTATGGAGCACATACCAGGCTCGACCATGATGTTGACTTTGCTTTGCCATAATTGTCTTCGATTCGCCAACTGGCGAAGAGAAGCCACAATTATGAGCATCCCGCACCAATTCGCTATTAAAAAATATTTTTATTAATCAAAACTTAAACCGCAAATAATTCTTATTATAATTTCAGAATTCTTGCGGGATAACCGAATCTACTATCTATTTTAAAATCAATGATTTCAATGATGATTCGAACAGAAAATCCAAACCGCCAAGAAAAATCGAAAGCGCTATGCTTATCCCTATGACTATCAATGTATAATTTGTCGTCTGTTTTCTGCTCGGCCAATTGACTTTTTCCAATTCGATTTTGGCCTCTTTGACGAATTGGGTGATTTTATTTACCATGTTTGTCTTTTTAATCTTGTTTAAAAAAACTTAATTTTGGGTCTTTTAAAAGCCCCTTCGGGCTTTCTTATTGATTTAATAGTATTCTATTTTTAATTTATTGTCAATAGGGCTTCAAGAACCTAAAATGGCTTATGTGGGCGATCGGGGACTCGAACCTCGGACCTCGTCATTATCAGTGACGCGCTCTAACCAGCTGAGCTAATCGCCCTCAATTAATTTTAAATTTTTACTTTTTTCGCCCCTCGAAAAGCTCGGGGCACTTCGACTATTTAAATAATTTCTATAATGAGTTTACACTGAGCGAGTTCTATATCTTTATGATATAGAACGAGTCGAAGTGTGGACCCTATCGGGCTCGAACCGATCACCCCCTGCTTGCAAAGCAGGTGCTCTACCAAATGAGCTAAGGGCCCAAAACAAGAAAACAAAAAAGGACTAAATGAATAGCACTAAAAATCATTATACAGGAAAAAATTTATTTGTCCAACATCCTACAATAATCCCTCTTCCTCCAATTCCTTTTTTAATTGTTTTAATCTTTCTTGATTCCCTTCCAGATTCTCTTCCTCTTCCATCTGAACCTCAGCCAATTTTTCCATATTTTCATTTTCACTATCATCCTCGCTTTCTTCTTCCGTTTTTTCCATTTCCGGCCACTGCGCCCGCTCTGGCGCTTTTCCAAAAGCAAACTCAACCACTTCTCTTGGAGAGAAAAATTTTATTTTTGCCGCTTCGTTTTCTGGAACTGTTATTTCAAAAGAACTAACTACTCCGGCATTTCCATAATCAGGATTCTGCTCCCAACCGTCGCTCTTAAAAAATCCAAATTGATCTTTCAGGACTTGATAAAGATAGGCGCGATCGGATGCCACCGTTCCTTCTTTGATAAAATTATTATAGACATAACAATCCAATTCTTTTTCATAACCCTCCGCTTTCCATTGGGAAATAATATTTTCCAAAGCCCGGATGGAAAGAACATTTTCCTGCAAAAAATATCTTGCCGCTCTTCCGCCGGCTTCCCGAAAATAATAAGCGCCATCGATTTCTTTGCCGGCAAAAACATTCTGGATAAGACGCGCCGCTTTTGCCAAGTTCCACAATTTTTTCGGACTGTCTTCGGGAATTTCCATATCGCCGTTCTTGTTTATAATATCAGCTAATAAAAGTTGGAATAATTCATTTTCTTTTCCAGCCGTATCTTCCAATGAACCTTCGATATTTTGTCTCAAATAATCATATTCGATTTTGTGAAGACGCGATAAAAATGCCGGATCCATATCCTGACGATCGATATATTTCTCCTGTCCTTGATTCAAATTTCCGGTCATTATTATGCCAAAACCGTCTTTAATTTCAATTTTTCTTCCGCTGTCTTGCTGGATATTTATCTTGTCTCCGACTTTTCTGGTCAAGATATGATTAAGACTAATAAGTATTTCGTGTGGGATAGCATTAACTTCATCAATAATCAAAACCCTGCCTTCTTCCATCGCTTGATATATCGGACCCATAAAATAATCTGATTTGGTTGATCCGGATTTTTCATCCACGGTCAGGATTTGATGTCCATAAAATTCCGCTTGGGAAATATTTTTTGATCCGGAAATAATCAACGCCTCCTTGCCGGTTATCTTTTTCGCCGCGTGCATCGCTAACTCCGATTTTCCACTGCCCAGATGACCATAGATCAAGATCGGCTTATTAGCGCGTAAATGAACGGCAATATCTTCCATTTGTTCTTTGACATAATCCGTTTCCACAATTTTTCCTTTTTCCAATTCTTTTTTATATTCTTTGAGCTGCTTGAGATGCAAACCGAAATAGGCTTCAGGACTAAGTGCCAATGATTTTTCTCGCAATTCTTCGTTTTCTTTAAGTTCGCTACGAACTTCATCCAGCGCTTCCAATTCTTCTCCGCTTGGCGCGCCATCAAATCCTTTGAAAATTTCCACCTTTTCTTCCAAAAGTTTCTCTCTTTGGCTTTGAATGGCTTTTTCATATCTCAAAGATTTTATCAAGTTCTCTTTCCTAAATTTTTCCAATGTTTTTTCCGGAGAATCTTCACCGCCCATAATTTTTTCCGCTTCCGCCTCAAAAAACTTCTCTCGCTCCAAAGCTTTCTTGACTACTCGAGGACGTTTTGATTTTTCCAAAATTTCATCCTTAGATATATTATCGCGATTAATTTTAGGAATTTTTGTTTCCCGAAACAAAACGTGAGAAGCATTATCAGCCTGCCGTTTTTTCTTTTCCGCCTTGTTCACACTTTCTTCAATTTTTTCCCAATTTTGCATATTCTTATTTTTTATGAATCGATCTGGTTCATTTTTTTCAATTCTAATTATAACCCAACTATTCGCATTTTCCAAAACCCAAAATCAAAAACAAAAGGAAAATCAAAAGGTCAAATTTTGAGACCGGCTCTCACCGCGAACCGCGCGCCATTGTAGGAATCCCGACCCCACACGCCATCCCCGCCCAAGCACGCCTGACGACCGCCCCGAGACCAACACGCGCTCGAAACACTGCCGGATGCCGGGAAATATCCCGCCAGGTTATA
>CAYOTC010000012.1:0-27261 GCA_964406815.1 uncultured Bdellovibrionales bacterium | reverse complement strand
CATAAGTAGTGGTTGTTTCATTAACTGTTCCATCGTTAAATGACAGGGGATAGGAAAAAAAGAATCCTTTAATTTTTATTCCGAAATCAGAAATTATCGCAGTTCCGCCATTATCATTGACGACGTGTTTTTTAACTGTAAGTGTCGGCGCAACATCGTTGTTAGTGATGGTACAGAATTTTGTTTCACCATTAGCAATCGTTCCGGAACAATTTTCACCGAGCGTTTTTGCATAACCCGGATTTTCAATTTCATCAACGCTATATTCTCCAGCATCAAGAAAGACTTTTTTGAACATTAAATTATCCAGTCCTTGAAAAGAAGTGTCAGAAACATTAGCTCCTGTTACATTGATGGTGAAATTATGGGCAGATAGATTTCCGCCATCATCATTGATGACGTGCTTTCTTATAAAAAGCATGGCTGGTTTATCACTGTTGGTTACGACACAAGTCTTGGTTTGTCCCAATTCTATGCTTCCGAAACAATCTTTAGAATATTTATCTTCATAGCCTTTTGATCCGGATTCGCTGACATAGTATCTTCCCGGCGTCACAATCTTGTCGGTGCCGGTTTCTTCGCCCGGGAAAGAATTTCCGCCTTGAGCTTCAATGCCGTTGATTTTCATAATGAAATCTTTGGGAAAAGCCGTTCCGCCATTATTATTTTCTACATTCTTTATGACAATCAAGTGTGCCGGCTTGTCATTATTGGTTATTTCGCAAATTTTATTTTCTCCGGGGGCTAGGGTAATTTTTCCGTCAGCGGCACAATCTCCTCCCCAAGAAGAAGCCTCATATCCAGGAAGGTTAACTTCACTGACAGTATGAATTCCAGCAGGAACTTGCTTGGGAATTCCGCTGATTACATTGATTTCGTCGATTTTCAGGATGAAATCGGAAACTTTTTTCGTTCCTCCATTGTCATTGATAACTTTCTTTATGAGAGTAATAGTCCCTGGCTGGTCATAATTCGTAATAGTGCAAATCTTAGTTTCGCCGTTTTTTACGAAAATATTTGAGCAGTTGCAATAAGTAGTTTTGTATCCATCGGCAGAATTTTCGATAACATTATATTTTCCAGCGCTTACAAATATTTCATTTTGTCCGTCAGCTTCAAAATTAATCGTTTCGCCGCCATTTATTGAGAAGGAAAAGTCGCTGGCAATCTTATTTCCACCATTATTATTCTTAACAATTTTTTTCACGATAAGTTTTCCGGATTGGTCGTCGTTATTAATTGTACAAGTCTTATTTTCTCCGGGGGCTAGAGTAATTTTTCCGTCAGCGGCGCAATCTCCCCCCCAGGCGGAAGCAGAATATCCAGGCAGGTTTATTTCACTAGCAATGTGTAATCCGGCTGAAACTTGCTTAGGAACTCCGCTTATTACAACACTGCGGTCTATTTTAAGAATGAAATCGGAAACTTTTTTCGTTCCTCCATTGTTATTGGTAACAGTCTTTATTAAAGTTAAAGTTGCTGGTTGGTCGTTATTGATTATTTCACAGGTTTTAGTTTCACCGCTGGTGATGTAGATTTCCGAGCAATTATTATAAGAAGCTTCGTATCCATTAACAGGGGATTCGGTAATTGTATATGTTCCGGTTTCTACTAGCATTTCATTTTGTCCGTCTGTTTCAAAATTAATCGCTTCACTGCCGTTTATGAAAAAGGAAAAATCTTTCGCTTTTTTTGTCCCTCCATTCTTATTAATAACGGTCTTTTTTATTATTAGTTTTCCCGGTTTATCATCATTTTTAATTTTACAAGTCTTAGTTTCTCCGGCTGAGACATTTATATCAGAGCAATTTTCGTAGGAAACATCATAACCTGAAGCGGGAGTTTCAATGATAGTGTATTTTCCGGCAGTTACTTCTATTTCATTTTGTCCGTCAGCTTCAAAATTAATCGTTTCGCCGCCATTTATTGAGAAGGAAAAGTCGCTGGCAATCTTAGTTCCGCCGTTATTATTATCAACTAATTTTTCAATTATCAGCTTTCCTTTAATTGCACAGTCATTTTTCAATATTTCCTGGCCTTTTTCGTCCCAGTTTTTTCCGGGATAATATCCGCCGATATAATAGAAAGGAGGAATGATATCTCCCCATGAATGGTCAGCGATTCCAGGATACCAAATTGGTCCATTATGTCCGTCGTGTCCGGAAACGTCTCCAGATTTATTGGGTTCATTTTCTATGTAAGGATTCTGATGGCTGTCGGTCGCATGACAGATTCTAACTTGGGCATCTTTAAGTTCAAGCTCGCATTTATTAGTACAAAAAAAATCTGAAATTGGAAGACCTCCAAGATCTGATCCATCACATTGCTCTAGTCCATTTTTTATTCTATCCCCACAGAATTGTTTAGCGGTATTGGTTATGGTACAAGTTATATCGTCATTCTTTTCTACTTTAACATTCAGCGGTCCAGCTCCAAATCCTTTGGCTATTTCTTTACCGGCTTGGTCTTTACAAGAAATATACGAATCATAATTAGAAAGAGAAGTGTTTATTCCTGCGGTTTCTTTTATTTTATATGTCTTTCCGTGGTCTCCTGCATAAACAGTAACTTTACCAGTCGTACCATTATTACCGACGTTTTTTTCTTCTTCGGAATCACCTATGTATAAATTGAATTTTCCTAAATCATTGCTTGGAACAAGCTTTTTTATTACTTCAATTTTAGCATCTTTATTGCAAGTAGTTGATGCATAAGTGGAAAAATGATCAATTCCTTCAGCTTTTATTGAATCATCGTTTTCATTAATATTTTTTTCTATTTTTTTCAAATCATCCTCAGAAATGGCGTCTTTTTGCACATCTTCGGCGGATTTTTCAATATAGGATATGTCAGCATCGACTCCATCGTCTTTCGGCAGAGTTATATCGTATTTAAAAGTGCCGTTTTCCATATCAGTCGTAATGTCATAGGCATATTCGTAAGCGGGGGAAACTCCTTCAGGAAAGTTAATTTTGGAAGCTTCGATTTGTTCTATCTTCAATTTGGCGGTTTCGGAAGGAAGACAAGTGAAAGTTACGCTAACTTTGTCGTTTCCCGGAAAGACATATTTAACTCCAAGTTTCACATCATCTTTGGTTTCGGCGATACTTTTTTCCTTGTCATAATTCCAATCGTCTTTCGAGTTATCTTTTATTTCAGCATCATCAGAAAGGCAATTTTTTCCATCTTCCAATTTTTCTTTATCTTGCGTCAGTTGGTTTGCGGCTTCAATCAGGGGATTGGTTAGAATAATCTCATCAACTGCTTCAAGCAGGGGATTTTCTTCAGTTATTTCAGGGGTATTTTCATCAGCAGTTGAGTTATCAGTGGTATTTTCTTCAGTAGTTGTGGTTTCTTCTGATGGCTGATCTTTTTCTTCGGAAGAATTTTCATCTGAATCGTCATTTTCTTCCTCCTTATTTTCATCAGAATCATTGGAATCTTCAGTGTTTTCTGAAGAAACTTCTTCAGGATTACTGACTTCGGTATTTTCTTCCGTAGCCGGTTGTTGATCACTAGTATTTTCCGGAGATACTGATTCTTCCGGTTCTTGGGCAAATTCTTCTTCGGAAGGTTCCGAATTTTCGTTTTCAACGGATTCCTGCTCCGGATTATTTTCAGGAGTTGATTCTTCTTCTGAATTTTCCTCTGATTCTTCCGTGTTTTCATCTTGGGAAGATTCATCTTTCGATTCATCTTGTGAATCGGAAGTACTTTCTTCAACTACGGCCGTAGTTCCGTCTTCGGCAACAGCTACGAGCGTTCCGGACATTCCGACCGGTTGCAATAGCATCGCCAAAACAACGATTAAGTCTAACACTTTTGGAGCAAAGCGGCTCACCCACTGCTTGAAGCTCTTCATATTTTTTTGGTTAAAGTTTAATAAATTATTTAAAAATTTTTGAAAAACAAAAAACCGGCCAAAACAACCAGCAATAGCTGATTGTTCCAGGCCGGTTTTGCCATTGACTCCTCGCACAAGTAGGGCATCCATCATCACTTACAAAAAGCAGATGTTGCGCGGATCATAGTCTCCCTGAAAAAATAATTCTTACTTTATAAAAAAGCTTTATTTTAAGCTTAATAATTTTGATTTTTCTTTCATTTAATCCTTGCACCCATACAACATTTTGTCAAGTTGACAAAATCAAAAAAAGCTGTTATTTATCAGCTTTTTTAAAAATATTATTTTTTATGTTATAGTTTAAATTTTTTGGAAAAATACGCCTGAAATGGAAATATTATTAATATTCTATTGGAGAATATATTGGCTTTAGCAAGCACTTTTTTATGAATAAATCTAAATTTTAGGGAAAATGTCCGACCAAGCCTGATTTTGAATAAGTAGGGCCATAGAAGTTGGGGGGATAATAATAGTCGGAAGTGTCGTTTTATTTTTTATGGGATAAATTCTTCGGATAAATTTGATAAAAATAACCGATGAATTGGCAATAAAAGTAAGAAACAGGACGACTAAAGATATCCCGATGCCAGTTTCAATGAGGTTATTATTTATGGCATAGGATTTTTGCTTTAAATTCTCTTTCGGTATCTCAAAGGAAAGTTTTTCCGCAACGGCAATTGTTTCTTGTTTTGCAATATCCGCCTCGCCGGCTATTTGTTTAATCTCGGGAAGAGAAGAAACTGATTTTTTTTTTGGATTAGCTATAATGTGGAGAGGTGTTCCGAAAAGCTGAACTGTAACATAGGAAGTTTTGCCGTTTATATTTCCTTTGGCAATCGCTATGCCGATATCGGAGTATTTTCCATTAAGGATATTTTCACGATGAGTTTTGCTGTTCATCCAGTCTTTATGTTGAGAAGTGGCGTTTTCATAATTAACCGCCAAATTTTCGCCGGCATTTTTATATTCATATCCGACTAAATCGAACCAATGCCAAGAGGTGAGTCCTTCCGGCGAGGTATGAGAAAAATAATCTTTCTTAAGCATATCATTGGCTTTGGCCTTAGCTGCTTTATTGAGAAGTTGGTTTTCAGCGAGCGCTGGTAATCCTTTATTAAGTCGAGACTTATTAACCAAAGAAATGACTTCCTGAGGGTTTATTTCGCTAGCTTGAGTTTTTGAATATGAAAAAAAAACCAAAAATATGGCGAATATTGCGATTCCAAAGGTTTTTTTAGTGTTTATTTTCATAAAAATGAGGCTTAATAAAAACAAAAAACGGGCATCACCCGCAATTTTTTCCCCAAATATTCAACTGTACTCTTTAATTATAGCAAAATTTTCGCTTGTTGTCCAGCTTTTTTCTCTAAAAAACCTGATTTCTAATTTATTGGTTTAGAGTAAAACTCAGCAATAAAAATTGTATCTTTTCCTTTAAATTTTCCTTTAGCAACTCCGATTCCGGTGAGAAGATATTGTTCGTTCATAATATTTTCTTTGTGTTTTGGGGAGTTCATCCAAGCCGGAACAACTTCCGAAGCGTTATTAAAATTCATTGCCAAATTTTCTCCGGCAGCAGCATATGAAACGCCATTGATTTTTAGCCAATGCCAAGGATCTTTTCCATCAGGCGTGTTATGGCTGAAGTAACCGCGCTTGGCCATATCTTCTGCTTTCATTTGAGCGGATTTTTGGAGAAGAGAATCCATCACGAGCTTGGGCTGATCTTTCTTTTCTCTTTCTTTATTTACCATAGCCAAAACCTTATCTTGATATTTTCCTTGCCAATTTTCGGAAGCTTGCGCCACGCCGGAACTGTCGGAGATGACTCCGGTTGAAAGAAGGAAAAAAACGCATACTAAGCTTGTCAGGGTTAATTTTAATCTTATTCTTTTGAACATAAAAAAGACTAGAAGCGAAATAGTTGTTCTAGTCCTTTTTTCCCATGAAAAAAAGTGACCGGTTACGCCACTAACTCCCTGCAGCTCATAAGGCGTCCAAATAAAGGACTGCAGATCAACGCTTTCACTTCTCTAAAAGCCCTTTCCGAGCTTTTAAAAATTATATATAAAATTGTTTTTTACTATCAGCAGGAAGCGGGGGGATATTAGGCAATAAACAAAAAAATCGGCCCTGGTGACCGATCGCTCATTTGCAGCTTCCTGCTGCCCAAGTGACCGGTTACGCCATTAGCTCTTTGCAGTCCAAGGCGTCCAGATTAAGGGCTGCAAGTCGTTGCTTTCACTTTTTCAATTTTCAAATTCTTACGCTTGATTATACGCCTATTACTACAAAAAGTCAAGAGCTATATTTCACTTTGCAGATAATGGTTTTATGTTATAATTTTGGCTTTATTTATAGATTTTTTAGACTATAAAAATATAAAAAAGCTGCGCCGACGTTCCGTCGGCGCAGCCGTTAGTCTTTGACTATTATTCTTCTATTCCCATAGCAATATCATAATTGCTATATCCTTTTTTTCCGGTTACTTCTTCAAGTTGGAATTGTGGTGGAAGCTCAACCGGTTCATTAATATCAACTAGTTCAACTTCCAAAGAAGCCTTATCTTTCATTGTATCCGGAGCTTCAAAAACATCAAGTTCAAACCTGCGTCCGGCATAAATGAAACAATGCCGAGTTTTTATGATAGTTTTCAAATCAGTATCGACTTGAGCGAAAAGTCGCCAATAATCGTTTTCCGTGATTAATTTTTCTCTTTCATTTCTTATGCCTGTTTTTCTAGTTTCCGATTTTTCCGTATAGAAAAAAGTTTTTTCTCCATACAGTTCTGAAATTCTCAGACGCTTTTCAATATCATTGCGACTAATGAGATAATCCTGGACTATCTTTAGGGAAACTGAACCGGATGGAATAAGGCTGGGATGAAAGTTTAGAATTTTAAACTTTCTTTCGATTTCGGTCGGTTCAGGAATTCCCAGAACTGAAGACAAAGCCTTTAAAGCACGGAGTATCTTTCCCTCAAAACCAGTCGAATTGTCGATTATCAGATGATGCGGATGACCCAGCCAAGCTCTTTGGGTTTTATTGTCCAATTCTATGGCTTTCCTTGGAGATTCTGAACGAGCCTTGTTGTTTTTAAGAGTATAAAAATCACCGGCTCCATCGGCAGCTGTTACCAAATGAATAACTCCATAATAGCGATTTATCGCATTTGATCGAATTATTTCCATGCCATAAAGAATATTAACAAATTCACTATATTCAATATAAGCCGCACAATCCAGAATTCCCCGATCACACAAAATAACAGTTGGTCTTTTGTTGAGCCTGGCTATGGAAATAAATCTATTTTCTTTTTCCAATTGATGGCCGATTAGTTCTTTCTGAAAATCAACATTGTCCAGATCTTTCTGATGAACATTGGCATTAAAAAACTCTGTGGCTGTTTCCGCAACAATAATTGCGCGTATTCCATAACTTTGAAGCCACTCAACTGCTTTAGCCATAAAGGTTGATTTACCGCCACACGGACCGCCAGTAATAGCGATCATTGGAATTTTTTCTGAGTCCGTTTTCATTGTCTTAATTCTCCTTTCCGCTTCAGTTTTATAATTTACGGTTAATAAAAAATGCATTGCCATCTTCACTCAGAGTCAATTCGTATCCTTTTTCATCTCCAACTCCTTTGAAAATAACGGGAGGTCCGGAAGAAATGGGACTGCAAATCCAGAGCCTGTATTTCCGACTAAGTTCCTCTAAATCTTTTGCAAAAAGCTCGATAATTTCTAGTTTAGTCGGTTTTTTCCAAGGAAGCTCCGGCCATAGTAACTGAGCTTTTTCCAAAAATATTTCTACAACACGGTCACTGATTTTATGACTAATGAGATCACTTTCTTCAATATATTCAAATTTTAATCCCTCTTTTTTGAATGGTTCCATAGAATCCGTTTGGGATAATCCTCCGCGACCGTCCCAAATCAATTCATCTTTTGGAGATTTTACTCCGACATGGATAATCTGGAAATTTTCAATCAATCCGACGAGCGGCCAGTCTAAATTCCGGTGCATCATAACTGCAAATTCATAACAACTGCCATGAATTGATGCGGCCAAAAGGTCACTCAAAAATCTTTTTACTTCCTCTGAAATTTTTACACTTACTCCCATAATTCCTCCTATTTTTTGATTTATATTAACTTTTTCAAGAACTTCTTCGTCGACACATTAGAATATCATTTTATCTTTGATGTGTCAAAGAGTTTGCCAAAAAATAATAATTAAAGTATCCTTATCTGGAATGCTTTAAACAGATAGAAATAGATCTTTAAACAATATAATATGGAGGAAAAAGTATGAAGTGGCCGCAATATTTGGCGATGATGAGGCATGATATATCAGCTTACAATGAGCTGAAAGAGAGAAAAAATAAGAATTTTCTTTATAGAAGATTTCTAAAAAAATTCGAGCAGGATTTTTCCGGAGAGGAAACAAAGAAACTAGCGGATGTTCTTTGGGAAAAATATCGTCTGGGAGTAGGGGATCATAATACTCCGCTCGTTGATTCAGAAAGTAAAAAGGCGGAAAGTGTGGGGAAAAAATTGAGAAATGAGATTGAATTGCCGGATGTTATTTTTGTTTCTCCTTATGAAAGAACGAAGAATACTTTTGAAGGTCTGAAACGTGGTTGGCCAGAATTGGAAAATATTAAACTTTATGAGGAGGAGAGAATAAGAGAACAGGATCATGGGTTGGCTCTCATATATAACGACTGGCGGATTTTCTTTGCTCTTAACCCACGACAGAAGATGCTGCATGATATTGAGGGACCTTATTGGTATAGATATCCTCAAGGGGAAAATGTTTCCGATGTAAGGGAGCGTAATCGTTCTTGGATAAAAACTCTTATTCGCGAATTTGCGGGAAAAAAAGTTCTGGCAATATCGCATCATTTGAATATCTTAGCCACTATAGCCAATTTTGAACGGTGGGGGGAAAAAGAATTTGCTGAAGCGGATGAGAAAGATAAGCCGATTAATTGTGGCGTAACCCTATATGAAGGTAATCCAAAATTGGGAAAGGACGGAAAGTTTGTTCTTAAATATTACAATAAGAAATTTTTCTGATTAATAATCGGAAAAATAAAAAAGCCTACTATTCATTATGAGTTGGTAGGCTTTTAATTTTTTCAGAGATTTATCGATCCAAAATCTCAAACGGATTAGCGGTTCTTATTAATTCCATTGGTTTATCCATATCAAATAGATCAATAGCTTTTAAGACGAAATCTTGTTCTTGTTTCATTTGGTCCGACCCGTTTCCTTTGTCATGATCGGCGAAAAATATAAAGCGGCCGTTTTTTGACCATTGCACTTTTCCCAACTCTAAAAAAGAATCGAAAAAATCTCCAGAACTTGTGAATCTCGGGGTGAGTTGTTCTTTTTCAATGTCTAGAGTGAAAATTTTTCGTCGCGTCTCAATAATTAGTGTTTTTTCATCTTCTGACCAAAAAACAACCGGAATCGGATAGACTCTGCTGAATTTGTTGTAATCCTCAGTTAGTTGAGATATGTCAATTTTTTTTATTGGAGAATCAAAATTTGCCGTGTTATGTAAGAACAAAAATTTCTTATTATTGGAAATGATTACGAATTTTGAAAGTGACGGGCTGAAACTGTTTTCAGGAAAGGGCAGATAAATAATCGGTTTTTCATTATTCTTTGATTTTACAAGAGCGCCGGTATTCAGATTATATGAAAGGATTGGAAAATTTCTTAGAGTTCCAGTGCCGGAACTGCCGAATAATATGTTTCTTTCCGAGTCCCAAACAGTCCAAAATGATCCTGTTTTTTCTCCGGATTTATTATTTTTCAAAAACTCATACCATTTTCCATTCGATCCTGTGCTTTTGGCGGCTTTTTCAAGAATTATGGAAGGGGAACATTCTTTTTCAGCTAATTTGCAGACAAATTCGCTGGCGCTAGTTATCTGCCCGTTCTCATCTTGTTTTTTTGAAACAATAATCGCTTTGCTTTTATCTTTGGATATTATTTCTGTTTCATTGAAAATTCCCGATTTTCCATCATTTTTCGCTTCTGGAAGTCCGAAAAAATCACCAACACCGGTTTCATAATTTTGGCACTCCCTGACTTCTTTTTTGCTTGCATCGGCTTTGAAAAAACTATTTGTTCCGGTTTCTTTTATAATGATTGAATTTTCATCCGGGATCGGACAGGCGGATATGGTTTTTTCTTTCCGGCTTTCAATTTCTTCAATGACTGATGCGGGGGCGTGATATTCATTGTTTCCCTCATCCTTATTTATCAAAAGATGAATGGCTCCACCGACAAAGGCCAATGCAATTAAAATAAATCCAATCACAATTTTTGATTTCGACGATTTATTTTTTTTGTTGTTATTTTTTGCTATCTTTGTTTTCATATTTTTAACTAGCATTATTTTTTCCTTACTGATATTCTATCATTTTTTTCGTTTTTCCTAAAATTTTTTATTGTTTTCTAAATTTATATTTGGCAATTTTTTCAATCAGCTTATATGGTATCGGTTTTTCAAGGTCAAATTTAACTGTTCCCTCAGCAGTTTCATATTTTTCCAATTCTCTTTTGAATTTTACAATAGTTTCCGGTTCTGGATAAATTCCGATATGTTTTTTAAAAGCGGCATATATGATCGACTTTCCTTCAAACTTAAAAGATGGAACGCCGTAAGTTATTGTTTCTTGCGCTGAGGGAGCGGATTTTTTAATTATTTCTCTTATTTTTTCTAGGATTTCTTTTTTAGGTGATTTCTGCTTATTTATATATTTTTGTATTTGGTTTTCCATATTTTTAAAATTATAAAAGATAATCTATGGCTGATTTGACTTTTTTGGAAATTTTATTCTTTTGTTTTTCGGTTAATTTTGTGGCATTATCAATCACAAACGCCTTTGATTTTATTCCGCAAAATCCCAAAACGTCTCGGGTCATAAATTTTATCGAGCCGTCTCGAAAATAAAATTTGCTTATTATTCTTGGTCCTCCGGTTGAAGCCAGAACTGAAGCTTTTCCGGAAAGCAAAGCTTTGGGAAATATTTTTTCATAATAGAAAGCGAATCTGGAAGTGAAGATTCGATCAATAAATCCCTTAAGAATGGCCGGAACGCTGTTCCACCAAGTCGGATAGATGAAAATAAATCTCCTTTCATTTTTAATTTTTTCTTGAAATACTTTATTTTCAGGAGAAATTTCTCTGTGTCCGGAAGTATAATGTTCTTCCGGTTTAAGGGCTGGATCATAATTGATGGCATATAAATCAATCAATTCATAGGAAATATTTTTTCCTTCAAGGATTTCGATAGTTTTTTGCAATATATATCCGCAGTGGCCATCTTTATTCGGATGAGCATATATTATCAACATATCTTTAACTTTATTTTTTTAAATCTTATTTTTTTTAAAAATCAAATCAGCCGCTATCCGACCGGACTCGAGAATTGTTGGCAGACCGCTTCCCGGGTGAGTTCCTCCTCCAACCAGATACAGATTTTCAATATCATTGAATTGATTGTGTGGACGCAGATAAAGCATTTGATCTATATTGTGAGCCAGATTGAAAACCGCTCCTTTATAGACATTGAAATCATCTTGCCAATCCTTGGGAGTTATTATTTTTTCAACTTCAATATGATCTTCAATATCTTTCAATTCTGTCCTTTCTTTGATTAGTTTAAGGATTAAATTTCGGAGTTCATATTTTCTTTTTTTCCAAGGAAAATCTTGAGAAAGATTGCTTACTGGCACTAAAATATAAATAGCTGATTTTCCTTCCGGCGCCAATGTGCTGTCAATCGCGGATGCATTTTGGATATAAAAAGCCGGGCTATCCGGCATTCCTTTACCGGAGAAAATTTGTTCAACATTTTTCTTATAATCATTTCCAAAGAAAATATTGTGATGGGGGATTTCATATTTCTTATTTAGTCCTAAATAAATCATAAAGGTTGAGCAGGAATATTTCATCCGATCAATTTTTTTGTCGGGATAAGTCGGGCGGGATTTTTCTGAAACTAGATTTTTCATCGCATAAGCAAAATCGGCATTTACAATTATCTCGTCGGTTTCAATTATTCCACCATCTGAAAGTTCTATTCCCTCAGCTCTTCCGTTTTTTGTGATTATCTTTGCAACTTTCTTACCCAATTCGATTTTTCCTCCAAATTCTCCTATGACTTTTGCCATAGCCTCGGATATTTTGTGAATTCCTCCGATGGAGTGATAAATTCCAAAATTATGTTCGGAATAAGAAAGGATGGAGAAAGCTCCCGGACAATCCCAAGGAGACATGCCGAGATATTTAGCCTGAAAGCTGGTGACCATTTTCATTTCTTTTGTTTTGAAATATCTATCCAGAACTCCGATGACTGACTTATGGAGTTGCATTACCGGCAAAGCCATCAGAAGTTTCCAGCGTAAATAATTGTATAAGCGAAGGTAGGGGACTTTCAGACAAGCATATGTTTTTTCAAACTTGTTTTTGTGTTCTTTGAACCATTTTTCATAGCCGACTTCTTCGCCGGGGAAAATGCTGGAAATTTCATCTTTCAATTTTTCCTTATCATTATGTACGAAAAAATCTCGACCATCAGAAAAACGCAACCTATATAGCGGATCAATTTTTCTAAAATCCAAATAATCCTCCATCTTTCTTCCAGCTAGGGAAAAAATTTCTTGAAAAACTTGAGGCAGAATTATGAAAGTCGGTCCGACTTCGAAGGTAAATCCATTAATTTTGATGGAAGCATTTCTTCCTCCGATAGTAGTTTCTTTTTCCAAGATTGAAACATCAAAACCGCGACTGGCCAAAATCATTCCGGAAGACAATCCTCCCGGACCGGCACCAATGATGATAACTTTTTTCTTTTTGGATCTTGGGATTTTTTTGTTGTTTGTATTTATATTTTTTTCAATATTTTCATAATCTGCTTTCATATTTTTTATTTTAAAGTTTATATATAAATTATCTCACTTTTACTTAAAAATTAAAAGAACATAATTTAATTAAAAAATAAAAAGAAGCCTGTAGGGTTTTATAAAACCCTACAGGCTTCGAAACTTTCTCTTAAAGCTCATTTAATGCTTTAAGAGCCCTATCCCATTCTTTGCCCATATAGTTTATGAGTAGAACGGGCTGACCATTAACCTCTTGCGGAGCGCGGAGGCTTTGGTCATCCAGAAGAGACGACACCCAGTCCTGATGGTGATTGCCATCTGTCACCATGGCAACTTTCGCTCCACGCTTGGTTGCGTGAAAGAGCATAAAGATGCCGTTGTGGACTGTTTGTCCAATCGCTATGTTTTCAACAGAAAGGGCGGTGCCTTCCGTTTCCGGAAGCATCTGGCAGTCTGTTAAAACCACATCATAACGATTCTTCCTTACCAGCTTCAGGCCTTCCCCAAAACTAGGGGCGAGCGTTACGAAATGTTCGCCATTGAGGAGTTTGATTGCCAGCTGGCGATTTTCTGATTTATCATCCACAACAAGGATATGTTGGGATTTTTCAGAAACCGTCGTGGGCTGGAACTCTTTTCCAGTTTCTACCCGCTCTTCGATATTTTTTTCAAGTCTGGCTGCTTTTTTAGAAATTTTTTCTTCTATATGCTTTAGGTATTTCACCATTGGTGGAATAAAATCTAAAACATATATCCAACAGGCATTAGCTGGAAGGCCGTTGACTTCCTTCATAGAAACAACTGCGAAAAATTTTTCTTCATCAAATAATTCCTGCAGTTTTTTCTTATCACCCACAATAATAAGGTCTGCTTCATCTGGATTATCGCAAGGCAAAGCCTCTGGTGCTAGTAATTCCAAGACAACCTTTTTTAATGCCGATCCAACTGGATCATCTATTGAAATATATATCTCCATTTTTTTCTCCCTCGATTTTATATTTGAAAAATTCGTTTATAAACTGACAACTAAATAATCAAAAAGTTAATCATTTAGTTGTCAGTTTATGTGAAAATTTCTATGAAAAGAACTAATAGTTAAGTTTAGCATGAAATTGGCTTTTGGTCAATAACCAGTTTTTAAAAATCTAAAGTTATTTAAAAAAACTATAAGATAAGCCTTTTTTCTTAATTTAAAATTTAAATTATTTTATGATAAAATCAGTTTTTATCTTATTTAATAAAAGTAAAAGCCATTCAGATATTTATCTGGATGGCTCTCCTTTTCAATTTTTCGGACATATTGTCAGGCTGACAATTCTGCCCAATTTTTCATTCTCTTCTATTTTGCCCAGATCATCTGGGCTGATTATTTCGAAGTCGTGGTTTATATCTCTCTCATATTTTTTTATATGAAAGGAAAAAATATAGCCATCCTCTTCGAGAGTTACTCGCTCGGAAAAATCTCCTTCAAAATTTGTTGATAGTTTAAATTTTAAAGATAGCTTTTTCAAAAGACCATTTTGGATTTTTTCAATAAAAATATTCCAAAAACTTTGACCTCCTTCTTTTATGGAGGAATAGTTTATTTCAATGTTTCCAGGGTAACCGATAGTATCGGTAGAGAACTGGGGTGTATCTTCACGACTTTCAACTATCGTCCAGATAAAAAAATCTAAAACGAGAATCATTCCCACAGAAGAGATGAAAAATGTCTTATTTTCATTTGCAATTGTTTCCTTTTTCATCTTTTCCCTCCTAATATATTGATAAAATTGCTTTAGTAAGCCAATTTTATGAAAGACCCAGGGTCTTTTTTAAAGGTAACATTGAATACTATAATACTTTATCTTTTTTGTCAATATCTCAATAAAATTATTTTTGCTTAATTTTAGAATCAAAAAGCCTGCCGAAAAATTTATTTTCGGCAGGCTTTCGCCTGAGTTTTTTTAGGCTACTTTTATCAGGGAAGAGTTCTCAGTAGGAAGGTACTTCTTAACCAGATAGTCAATGATAAACGGAGGAGTATCAATTGAATTAGCGGTGTTGTTATGGATTTCATTTTCATCAAGTATGTCCGTTATAAAGCTCTTAATATTTCTGCAGTATATTTTTCCCTCCTTGATGAAAAGATGATGTTGGCTACAACAGCCTGTATTCTCGAATATTATATGAGTCATTCCATTCGATACACCTTCATTTTTAATTGAGTAACCTTCTGTCTCATTACAATTCAAAATAAGTGCAATGATTTTTTCATCCGAATGCCTTTTGTTATCAAAGGTTATTTGATCACATTTTTTTTCCATTTTTCTTTCTCCTTTCACTTATATGGTGGGGTATTTATTTCCAGGAGGCAGATAAATTTCCATTCTTTTATAATACTCAGCTATAATTCTTTTTGTCTCCTCTGGTATTGTGTACTTTCCGTCCTCCTCGCAGTAAAACTTAATACTGCTTTCCATCCATAGACCTTTCAGGACAAAAATCTGTATGAGTCCTTCTACCTGGTATGGCTTATCCTTAGAAATTGAAAATACTATTTCTACTTCATAGTAAGCCATTATTTTTTCATCGAAAGAAATCCTTTCTGATTTGAACCCAATCATAACTTCATACTCATCGCCTTTGCTTTTTATGGTTGAGCATATTGGAAAGGCATAAGGGTCGAAAAAATCTTTCAGGAAACTAATTGCCAGCATAAGTGCTCTGAGATTCTTTTCACCTAAAACTATTTTGGTTTTTTTAACGAACATAGTAATCCTCCTTGCGAGAATTTCATTATAGGAAATTCCATAATGGATACCATTGCGGTAACACTTGTTTCTATCATACAATTTCGATTTTGTCAATAGTTTAGGGCTTAAAATTGATTTTTTCCCTTAAAAACAGAAAACCCGCCAAAAGCAGATTTTCTGCTGGCGGGTTAGCCATATCTGGCCTTTTTATATTTCACTTCAGCTTTTTTCGGTTGAAGCTCAATAATCCTTTCCTCAAGCCTTTTTATGCATATTTCCACTATTTTTCTCCCTCTAGGCGCGTTATAGGTGAGATGCGCAGCTTCAATAACGACATCGGCCAAAGCGATGCCGAAAGCGCTCACTCTCGTTTTTTCGGTTTTCATCAATCCTCCTTTGTTTGATTGTTAAAAAACCATAAAAAAATGCCCCTCATAGGGCATCAATTTCTTATTAAAACTGGAGTATATTTTTTCTTCATCTTCCAAATGATATCACATTTTTGTTTTTCAGGCAAAAATAACAGCCTGAGGGTAAATATTTACCCGCAGGCTACGTGTTATCTTTTCTTTTTCAGCATTCGAGGCTAGTCCTTATGCCGAAAAAACTCTTCTTTCCTTTTCTTTTTCCCTTAATGAATTCGTCAAACATTGCAGAAACAATTAAAGTCACGATCTTTCCTCTGTAGGGAAAACGGAAAAAATTTATTTTCCAAGGAAAAATCAGGATGGCCAAATCTTCTGGCTCTGATGTTTTCAGATTGTAATGAAGGTGATAATCTCTAACATCTTCTTCTGTTGAGCTGGCTGTCGTTATGTCAGCTTTCCAAAAATAACGGATTGAAATTATTCCGCGCCCTTCCTTTCTTGTTCTTCTCAATTTGTATTTTCCCACCCTATCCTCATAAATGCCGAATGTTTTTTCGCCCTCATTTTTTTCGCTAGATTTTTTATATTCAACGTCGCCTATTCCGGAAACATATCCTCGAAAAGACGAAGAATTCATTTTTTCTGAACTGTAAGCAAGAGTGGCGTTTTTTGTTTCCTCAATTTCCAATCCGAAATTAATAATAATTCGAGCAGCCTCCAGATCAAAATCATCATTACTGAGCAATCTTTCGATAGCGGCATTGATCTCCAATCTATTATGACGCATAACGTATCTACCTCCTTTTGCAAAAAATTATTTTCAGCTCTGGTTAGTTAAAACCATTTTTTCGAGCATTTTTCTAGCCTGTTTAGCTATAAAAATAGTTGGCTGTCCAGACCGGAGCAAGATTGTAAGAGGATTATCTTCATCCGGAACAAGTAAATAGTGTTTTACAAATACGAAAAGCTTTTCCTCCGGAGAAGTCGCAAATATTGCTTTTTTCCAAGCAGGGCTGAATTTCTTGAAAGTGAAACTTCCTGCCTCACACTGGAAATCGAAGTCTCCATTTTCCCGAAAATCAAAAACCTTTTCGTTAAGGAATATCCAACCTTTTTCAAGAGTTTTCTTGAAAGGGAGAAGAACAATCCTTTTATCCATTTGATTGCTGTCATATCGATATCCATCGATATACAATCTCACCAATATCTTGTCAAAGTTTTTCGAGGACAGGAGGGCAACATTAGCCGATGGAGACATATCTTCATACAAATCTGTTCCGGGGAAATCATCTTTAGTTTTTGGTTTTTTCAAAAAAGATCCAAAAAGTGGGAAGATTATATCCTCATTAATGAAAAAAGTCCTAAGTTCCTTATCGCTGAAGTTATCGGGAAGATCGAATGTTTTTCCAAAAATGGTAATAATCTCGTCAGAATGAAGATTCTTATCATTTTCTCCAGAACAACATTCCAGAAATTCCAAAATAATTTCTGAAATTTTCGACAAGAAAGTCTTAATGTCCATACTTTCAAAACCGGTAATTTCCTCATCATTTTCCGGATCAGGAAGTTTGATTACTACCTCATCTAAATCAACACACTTAATCTTGAAACTCATAATAGTCTCCTTTCTTCGGTGTTTTTTATTGCGTGCCGAGCCACGCCATTAAGTTGTTAAGGTGCGAGGCACCAATTATTGCCAAAATCCTTCAATGAATTTTGACTATCTATCCTATATTCAAAAAGGCTTTTTGTCAACAACAGAACGTTTGGAAAAGGCATTTTTTAGATCTTTAATTTTTTCGCTTTTCCGATGAATCTTATTAGATTTTTTATTTCATCCTTGTGTGCTTCACTCTTATTGTTCAATACAATCGGGATAAATATTTTTTTCATCACTTAGCTTGATTTATATATTTACAAATAGATAAAAAATAAAAGCCATAGTGGTTAAGCTTAACCACTATGGCTTCATACTTCTTGGTTTTAAAATATCCTAAAATTTAATATACGCAAATATTATGATAGATATTAATAAAAAACAAGTAATGCCTATGCAGCGCAAAACTTTTTTTCTGTATACTAAATCGGGTTTTTTCGGATTGAGTCCATTTTTATTGACCCAGTTGGCGCTATAACCCCCAAAAACAATAATAACTATCATAATAGAAAATAATAGCTCTTTTCCTCCAAAATGCATAATTCATCCTCCCTAATATTTCAGTTGTTAAATTGCTCGTTCCATTTCCTAGTCTCTATACGAAAATTAATCATATTTTTAGAATTAAATCAAGTGTCATCTAAAACCCGCTAAAAGAATTTTCTTCCAGCGGGTTTTTGGTTTTAGCAATCGTCTTTTAGATTATTTTCCGTTTTCACGATCGATTGCGCGAGTGAAGGTTTTGGCTTTTTTGGCTTTCTGTTTCGGAATAACGAAAAATTCATCGCTCTGCACATAGGAAATTCCCTTTACAATCGGTCGATCAAGAAGAAGTTCCTGACGGTCAATTTCCTTGATGATCCGAACATAATCTTCATATCCGGTTTTTTCCAGGGTAGCGATCATTTCCTCATCGGTTCCAGTTACCTCAACTCGAGGAGTAGTCAGTCTCCAGCCGAAAGTTCCAAATCCTAAAACGATGGAGCGAACTTTCTCGGTCAACTCCGCTTTTCTGGGACTGGCGAAAGCGAAGAGGGAATTGATCTGGTTGTCCCGGCGGACGATGAGCGGACTGATCTTTTTCGCCGCACTGGCTTTGAGCTTATCGATTTTTACTTTAAGCTCTTTTTCCAGCTCATTTATCTCATCCTGGGTGTTTCCGATTTTTCCCAAAAGGGAATTGACTTCCTTGAGATTCTTAGGAACCTGAGTGTTGGTCTTTTTAATCCGATTTACTGATGCCATGATGGGTCTCCTTTTTGATGTGGGCGCATTTTTGCGCGGTTAATTTAATGAACTATAACCACTCTAGCGCAAAAGGCATATATGTGTTAAACTGTCGTCGACACTCGACAAATAATTAAAAATCTAGGATAATTAAAACCTATTATCAAAACTCTATGGAAAATATCAAGAGCATTCTTTCCGGTTTAGCCGTTCCATATCCGGCCCAAAAAATCTATATTTCCCTTTTAGAAGAGGGAAAAGCGACAGCTAGAACGCTGTCGCTTCGTACCAGAATAACGCGCACGTCAGTTTATGATCATATTCGTTTTCTTCGTTCGAAAGATTTGATTTCTGAGCGTCTTGTCGAAGGCAAATCTTATTTTGAGATTGGCGATGTGCGCAGACTCTCTGTTCTTTTGGATGACAGAATTGAGAAGTTAGATATTCAAAAAGAATTCTTGTCGTATAACATAGACAAGTTAATAAATAAATCACAATCGACCCAGCCGAAGATCCGTTTTTTTGAAGGCGTCGACGGAGTGCAACAGCTCCTTAAGGATATTCTTTGGTATGATGATATTATTCTCCATATCTACTGGCCTTATTCCCATATGCTTGATTTTTTGGGAGAAGAATTTCTTATTTGGTTTAATAAGCGAAGAAGATCGCATAATATTCCGATAAGGACGATCTGGGGACATTCTACTGGAAAAGTTAAGGGACAGATTTTTATCGATGATGGAAAGGATGTTGATCGTCGCTATCTGATACAGAAAGATATCCCTGCGATGGGATATATAATTTATGATAAAAAAGTGGCTTTTGTCAGCTCTCACAAAGAATCATTCGGCTTTATTATTGAAAGCGATGAATTTATGTCTCTTCAAAAAATGCAATTTGAAATTCTTTGGCAGATAGCTAAGAAAAAAAATTAGAGTTTGTTACTAAGATAGAAATAATAAAAACGGGCATTAAGGCCCGTTTTTTAACTTTTCTATCTAATCTTTTTTGATAAGCATCATATAGAGTGTTGGAACGACAAATAGTGTAAAAAAAGAAGAGAGAAGCAAACCAAAAATGACAGCTGAACCGAGCGCTAGCCAAGTTTCATTGGAAAGTGTGACTGGAGTCATTCCGGCGATGGTGCAGATAGAAGTGATGAAAATTGCTTCAAGACGTGATTTTCCAGCGTCAACTATGGCTTCATCAAAATCTATTTTCGATTTTATATTCAGATTGATTTTGTCGACCAGAATTATCGCATTTTTCACTACTATTCCAAAAAGCGCTACCACTCCGATGAGGCCGGGAAAACTCAAGTTTATTCCAAAAGCCGCCATTCCGAAAAACACTCCGATGAGCGCAAGGGGAATAGTAACAAGGACGATTCCAGCTTTTTTAAATGAGTTGAATTGAATTACCAGAGTTGAGATTATAAGTATCAGGGCGATTGCCATAGCCCTGATTATGGATTCTACGGATTCAGCATTCTGTTCGTTTTCTCCTCCATAAGAAATTTCGTATCCTTGGGGCAATGTATAATTGTCAGCAATTTTTTTCTGAAACTGTTTAACAACTTCTGCCGGAATAGTATCAGCATTAACATCGGATGAAAGCAAGACTGTTCTTTTTTGGTCAATGCGGGTTATTTTTTCTACTGAAGGATCAAGTCGAACTTTTGCAACATCTTTCAAAAAAACTGATTGGTTTTGCGAATTTTTCACAACAATATTTCCTACGGCTGACAAAGTCGGAATTTTTTCTTCGGAAAATTTTGCCATAACTTTTATTTCTTCTCCATCTATAAGAACCTTGGTAACTTCTGTTCCGGAAATAGCGGTGCGCAAAGTTGATCCTAATTGTGCCGAATTAAGTCCATAAAGTTCCATTTTCTTGAGATCCAGTTCAAAGGTATAATCAGCGGGAGAATTCTTGAAAGATACTTTTGAGTTTAACACTCCTTCTATAGAGTTAAGTTCCGGCTTTAAATCATTCGCGATTTTTTCCAAAGTTTGTAAATTATCGCCCTTAATTCTGGCTTCGAAAGCCGAGCCGGATGGAGGTCCTCCCGTCATTGATTCTATGGTTATTTCCGCTCCTTTAATTTCGGAAAAATCTTCTCTCATTTTATCGGACAAATCATAGGACTTGATATCTCGTTCGTCCTCATCTTTTATTTTTATGGTAATTTCTCCTGAATATGAATTTCCTGATCCTATTATAGTAGAAAAATTTATTATTTCTGGATATTTAAGGAGTTTTTCTTCTACCCTAGAAACTATCTTATCAGTTTCTTCGAGTTTGAGTCCTACGGGAGCTTCGATGTCTATAAATATCAAATCTTGGTCGGAAACCGGAAAGAATTCACTTTTTACTATTCCGAAAAAATAAAATGAAATTGCGACAAAAAATAAGACGGTGGCAAAAACGATAGTCATTATTCTATTTTTCTTGTTTTTCAAAACCAGTCGGAGGTATTTTTCATAAACCGCAATTATCTTGTCAAAGCGAACGATGCCATGGATAAGTTTTCCGATAAAATCAGTTTCTTCATGATTTCCTTGTGTGAGAAGTTTTTTCTTTATAAGCTCATCATCTTTCCATTCGCTTTCCATAAGACGCTTATTTTCCAAAAGTTTTTCTTTTCCGTTTTTGAGATACCAGCTGATCATCCAATAGGCGATTACCAGACATAGAGCTATGACTGTTGATTTTATAATTGCTATTGAGATACAGAATCCTCCAAAAGCGCCTGCCAGAATAATAATAAGAAGCAAGAAGAAATTTTTTCTAGTAAGTCTTATTCGTTCCAAAATTGCCGCCAAAGGATGATTGATCATAAGAGCAATAAGCAGAGAAGCAATAAGAGTTACAGAAACGGTTATCGGTATGGAGCGGATATATTCTCCCATTATTCCGGTTGAAAAGAGGAGGGGAAGAAATGCCCAAACAGTTGTGAGAGTCGTTGTGGTCAAAACGACTTTGAAGTCGTTGAGAACCAAAAGAACAGCCTCTTCTGGAGTGAATTTTCCGGTTTTAAGATATTGTTTAGTCGCGCTTACAACCACAATAGCATCATCAACCAAAAGTCCGAGTGCCAAGATTAAAGAAACCATTGATAGAAAATTCAAACTTATTCCAAGATAAATCATAACGGCGAAAGTAACGAAAAAAACCAAAGGAATAGCCAGGCTTGCAACCAGCGCTTCTTTCAGTCCGACGATAAAAAAGAGGATAAAAAATACTATTATAACTGTCAAAATAAAATCATGTGCCAGCTGATTGAAATCTTTTTTGACATATTCCGACATATCAATCGTAGTGTCGTAGACCATTCCGGAGGGGGCATTTTTAAACATCTCATCTATCTTGTTTTTGGCTTCTTCGGCAGTGTCAATAATTGATCCGCCGGTTTTTTTGATAATTGAAATCGTCACGCTTTCTTGGGATGGTTTTCCATTACTGGAAAAACGGGAATAAGAAGTTTTTTTAATGGAAGTTTCTGAAACTCTGGCAATGTCTTTGAGAAAAACTATCGCTTCGCCTGTTCCATGATAAATAGGAACGTTTTCAAGTGATTGGGCGTCATAGAATCTGGAATCGGTTCTTACCGAGTAGTTGTATTTTTCTCCGGAAAAATTTCCTGAAGGGATGACAACGTTGCTTGATTCGATTATTTGATTAACTTGAAAAATAGAAAGATCAGATCCAGACAATTTAGTGGGATCATAAGCAATTTCAAATTCACGCTCATCGCCTCCGGATATATTGACTTCACGCACGCCGGAAATATTTTCCAGCTCGTCTTTTATATCTTCGGCAAAATTGCGGAGAGTTATTCCGTCATATGGTCCTGCCAGTGAAATTGAAAACATTGGGCTGTCATTGATGGAAATTTCTTGAACCATTGGATCATCGGCATCAGCCGGAATATCTTTCTTTACATTATCAACACTTTCTCGGAGTTTTCGAAGGCTTTCATCCAGATCGGCACTGGCTTCAAATTCCACAACAATCTCAGAAACTGAATTATGTGATTCGGAAGTTATTTTATCAATATCTTTGAGTCCTGATATTTCCGTTTCGATTTTTTTCGTGACAAGCTCTTCGATATCAGCCGGAGACGCTCCAGGGAAAGATGTGACTACGACAGCGATGGGAATTTTTACTTCCGGATCAGATTCGACCGGAAGTTTGTAATAGGAATAAGCCCCTATTGCCGAAATAATCGCAATAAGAAGGAAGACTACTCGAAAATTAGTTACAAAAAAATTGAGCCAGCTTTTTCTGAGCTCCGGATCAAATTTTAAATTTTCCAGATATTTGTGATCGGACGATTTATTTTCCATAGAGTTTCATTATTTGGTTCTTATTTCTTCGCCGTCAGATATTATTTTATTTCCTTCGGTAATGATTTGCGTTTCATCGGGAAGGTCAGATTTAATAGTGGCTGTTTCACCAAAAATATTTTCAATTAAAACCGGAAATTTTTTAGCTTTTCCGTTTTCGAAAGTAAAAATATAATTTTCTGTCTGAGAATTGTTTATGGCTGAGAGGGGAATGTATATTTTTCCATCACTGGCCGGGCTTGAAATATTGACCAAAACGTCAATTACAGTTCCCAAGAGCAGGCCGGTATTTTTTTCCGGAATAGCTTCAATCAGAAATTTTCTAGTAGTTCTATCAGCTTGGGGAGAAATATTTTTGATTTTAGCCTTGATATTTTCTGATTCTTGGCGCACCAGCACTTCTGTTCCTGGGGAAATATTTTTTATTTCATCCGCGGAAACATAAAAATTAATTTTCTTTAAATTAGTTTTTGATATTGTAGCTATGAGTTGTCCGGCTGATACAAAATTCCCAACAGAAATTTGTCGGTCAAGTACTGTGCCGGAAATCGGAGCGGCAATGGTATTGGCATTCAAAGAACTACTAAGTCCAAGTTTGGCGCTTTCATATTGAAGTTTAGCAACATCTCTGGCAGTCTTGTTTTCATTATTTTTTTCATTGTCGTATTTTCTTTTAGCCAGATCATAGGCTTCTTTGGTTTGTCTCAGATTTAATTCCGCTTGCTGGATTTGGGTGCTTTTGAAATTATTTTTTCCTTCGGATAAAAAACTTCCTTGATCGTCAATGATGGCCAAAACTTTTCCTTCTGAAACCCAATCACCCAAATCGAAATTAACCGATTTTACCACACCGTTAGTTTGAGAAAATATTTTTATTTCCTGGTCGCCAATCACGGTTCCGGAAAATTCAAGTTTATTTTCCACAGTTTTCATTTCAGAGGCTTTCTTCACTTCAACAACCGCTATTCTCTTTTCATTTTTGCTATTTTCATTTCCCTCTGATCTATCATTGCCTCTCAAAAATATGATAGCAACAATAAATATCATGATTGACGCTATTATTTTTATTCGGTTTTTCGATATGAACATTGACATAAGGTTATTGTTTAAAAATTTCTTTCAAATTATTTTCTTCTCGATTGATTATTTTGTTTATTCTTTCAAAAAATTCAAAGAAAAGTTCCTGTTCTTTTTTTGAAAAATTTTTTATTAAATGCAAGTTGGCTTTCTTTAGTCTTTTATCGATAAGTGCCAATTTTTCCAAACCTTTTTTGGTTATTTCTATAACAACTTTTCTTTTATCATCCTGAACTTTTGCACGATTTCTTTTGACGTAGCCATTTTTTTCCAAAACCGTAAGTCTTTGACTAGCATTGGATTTTGTCCCGCCGGAAAAATTAAGGATTTCTTTAAGTGTCAGTGGTCCACGCTGCTCTAAAACACACAGAATTTTTACACTAGAAAGACTGATTTTCAATGGTTCGAAAACGAACCGGTTGGAAATCGCCTCGAGCCGGGAGGCAGTGTAGATTATCGGCTCAGGGAGTGTTTTTAGTTGTTTCATATGGCTTATAGTTAGACAATAAATAAGTTTACCAGTAAACTATATTTTGTCAAGTGACGGCTTAATGGCAAAAAATGAAAATAAAAAAAACTGCCAGCAAAGTTTATTGTGCCGGCAGTTCTTGGGCGGTTTATTTTTTAGGAATTATTTTTTTTGATATATTCCTTAATGAAATCAGGGTAATCTATTGGGCTAGACACAAATGTTATTCCATTTTTGCACAAAACGCCCATAATCCACTCATTCATTTCTTTTGCATAAATATGGCCGTCCTTTATAAATACCTTATATTCTCTAGCTGGAGAACAATCAAGTTCCTCGAAAGTTATGATGGAAATTTCATCAAAACCTCCTCTTTGTTTGATAGCGTAGCCACCAGTTCCCAGTGGTGCAAAGGTAGCATCTTCTTTTAAAATTAGCTCAACAATTTCCTTAGCGTTCTTTTTTATTTCTGTTAATCTACATCGTCCCTTTTCCATTATTATTTCCTCCTTTATTAGTTCCTTTGAAGCTTTTGAAAAATTTTTTATGAAATGTACTTAATAACAAAAAAGCATAGCAAAACGCTATTTTTTTGTCAATTTCTGACTTTCTGATTTTTATTATAATAAAACCCTGACGTTTCGAAGAAACGTCAGGGTTTTCCTTTACAGGTTTATAATCTATTAAATTGGAAAATAAAGTTTGAAACAACTTCCTTTCCCAACTTCACTTTGGACAGTAACATGGCCTTTATGCCTCCTCATTATTCCCCAGACTACTGCCAGTCCGAGGCCGTTTTGAAATCCATCTTCCAACTCTTTGGTGCTGAAAAATGGGTCAAATATTTTTTTCCAATTTTCTGGAGAGATACCCCTCCCGGTGTCTGAAATGGAAACAACCACATAATTCCCCAAGGGTACTTCCTTAATTGAAACATCCGCCTTTTGGCTGAATGTTTTAATAATAAGAGATCCACTACCCTCCATCGACTCGATTGCATTAATAACCACATTTTCAACTGCTTTTTTTATATGCGTGATCGATCCCATTATTTTTGGGATATCATTATCTAGCTCAACCTTTATATCAATCAATTGATTTGGGTTAAAAATCTCAGCTAACTTAGGAGATCTGCGATCGAGACAAATAGATATTATCGGATTTATGTCTATTAGTCCTTTTGGCAACCTCTCTTTTTGTGAAAATATCATGAGGTCGTTAATAATTTTGGCTGCATCTTTTCCACAATTCAATATGTTTCCCAGAAGTTTAATTGTTTTTTCATCATACTTTTCTTTATCGAAAAGCATCAATTCCGAACACCCTGTTATAGACATCAGGATGTTGTTTAGATTATGGGCAAACATACCGACCAAAAGACTGATTGCTTCCATCTTTTCTGAACGAGCTAGTCTTTCTTCCAATTCAACAACTTCAGTAATATCATTGACATAGGATAGTAATTTTTTGTTTTCCAGGACAGTCAAAGATATTGCCAGATGAAGCTTGCTACCATCTTTCTTTCTTCCAACGCCTCTTCCGTTATAAAATCCATCTTTCATAAGCTTGGAGGTTACTTCTTTGTTGGCTATTTCAAGATCTTCGGGAAAACAAAGCATCTCCCAACTTTTCCCAATCAGTTCTTCTATTTCATATCCATAAATCCTAGCGTAAGACGGATTTAGATAAGTAAATTTGCCATTATTTTCCAATATTGAAATTCCATTAATGGACTTATCGATAGCGTTGATATGATCAAAAAATCGCTTTTCTATATATTTCTCATCACTGACGTCCTTCCACGTTAGCATAATAGCAGACTCTTTTTCCATCCTGACATTTTTTATAGTTAGAATGACATCCCTTAGCCCTTTTTTCGGATGTCTGTATGAAAAAAGCTCAAAGGTTATTTCTCCTTTACTTTTTAGCTCATCTATTATCAGCGCTCTTTTTTCAGAGCTTTCTTTCTTTAATAACTCATCGATAGACATCCCGATGAGTTCTTCATTTGTATGCCCGATAAGCTCGCAAGCTGCCGGATTACAAAAGATACACCTCTTGGAAATTGTTTCGAACAGAAGTATCCCATGACTCATCTGTTCGAGAATTTCTTTAAAGTTAATGTTTCCCATTGTATAACTCCTTATAATTTGATAATTATTTTTGCTTTCCACCCGGTCGGCGTGTGATAACCGAAGAAGACCACCCGGTCTCCTCTTTTGATTTTTTCCAAAGCAGCACTGTTTGTTTCCCAAAGAAAGTCATCGCCTTTGGTCCAGTGCCTAGCTGGTAGAGGAAAGATGACATCAACGAACCCTCGCTGTGGGCCATTCTTGGTATTCCCTTTTTTGAATTCTCCCAGCATAAAACCCAGGAATAAAATCCTTAAAATAAGCCTTAATTTCAATTTATCAACCTTCAGTATTATTTTTTTGTTAAAAAACTTGCTATTTGTGTATAACAAATAACTGTCAATACTACCTTTAAATAGGCTTTTTGTCAAGTATAATAGGTAATGTCCACACACATATGGCGGTTTTTCCAGAATAGCGATATTCTGGCGTAT
>CAYOTC010000011.1:28298-29999 GCA_964406815.1 uncultured Bdellovibrionales bacterium | reverse complement strand
AAGAAATATCTTTTCGGTTATTTTTTTGGTGAAGAAAATTATTTTTGAGCTTTATTTGCTTGCCAATAAATTGGCAAGCATAAAAAATTCAAAATGATTAGCATCCTGCGCTCCAAGTACATCCTCCTATTTGGCTTGAACAAGTTGCAGTGCAAGTAGCCGATGTTATACAAGTTGCCTGAAATGACCAAGCTCCAGTATTTAAATTTCCAGAAATTGCAGAATAGGTCCCAGCCCCACAACCAGCAGGAAGAGATGGCCAAACAGGATCATTACCTGGCCCAGTTATAATGTCGCAAATTTCCGTTGTTCCAGGTGTCACAGAAGTATTAATATTATCTGAACCATCCAAGCAAACTTGAATTTGTGGCGGGATACTAGAAATAGTACTCTTAAATGCTGCAATATTTGCTTTTTGTCTCGCACTGTTCAAACTCACCAAAACAATAGAAGCCAAGATACCAATGATGGCAATAACAATCAAAAGTTCAATCAAAGTAAAACCTTTTTTGTTTTTCATCTTAGCACCTCCTTTCTAATTTTATTTTTTTATTTTCAATAACAACTAGCAACCGGAACTCCAGGTACATCCGCTGATAACATTATTGCAAGTAGCTGTGCATCCTCCCGTATTGCATGTCGCTGTAAAACTCCATTCTCCAGTTGCCGGATTAGTTGTTCCAAGAACAATCGCTTCATTGGCACAACCATCAGGAAGATCTGGCCAAACAGGATCATTAGTTGCGGCATCTATGTCGCAAATTTCCGTTGTTCCAAGTCCACCCGCTGGATCAATGATAGTCAAACCATCATCCAAACAAACTTGGATCTGAGATCTGATACTTGAAATAGAACTCTTAAAAGCCGCGTTAGTCGCTTTTTGTCTGGCGCTATTCAAACTTACCAAAACAATTGAAGCTAAGATGCCAATAATGGCAATAACGATCAAAAGTTCGATCAAAGTAAAACCTTTTTTATTTTTCATATTCACACCTCGCTTTCTAGTTTATTTTTTATTTTTTCTATTTAAAAACACCCTTTTAATCTTTTTTATTTTATCTGACTGGCAATATTATATATCGGCAAAAGCACTCCCACCGCCAAAAATCCGACTCCGAGTCCGATAATAATCATCAAAACCGGCTCAATGAGAGTGGAAAGGCTTTTCGTCATCACATCCACTTCTTGAGAATAGAACCGATTGATATGATTCAAAATGGAATCGACTTGCCCGGATTCTTCTCCGATTTTCACCATATGCGCGACCATCGGCGGAACAAGTTCATGTCTTCGCAGTTCACTGCTCATTTCCCCTCCCATCTTCACCTCCTCGGCGGTTTTGAGAACTATCTGTTCATAGGCTTTGTTTCCAATCACTAAACTGACTATTCCCAAAGCCTTGATAATCGGAATTCCTCCGCTCAAAAGCACTGAGAGATTTTCCGCAAAACGCGCGATATAGAGATAGCGAAAAAGATTTCCCACAACCGGCAATTTCAATTTTATATAATCCCATTCGTTTTTTCCTTCTTTGGTATTGAAATAATACGCCGCTCCGCCAAAAATTCCGATTATTATGATAAGAACCACCCACCAATAACTCTGCATAAAATCACTTGCCGAAATTAGAACATCGGTATACCACGGAACATCCGCATCAAGATCCCTAATCATTGTTACCAATCTTGGAACAATCACTGT
>CAYOTC010000011.1:0-28288 GCA_964406815.1 uncultured Bdellovibrionales bacterium | reverse complement strand
CCAGAAATCCAATCACCAAAAATACCAGCATAACGATTGCCGGATATGCCATCGCTGATTTAACTTTGCCAATCAGGGTGTAATTTCTTTCAATGTTATCCGCAATATAAGCGACTGATTTCACCAAATTTCCCGAAGATTCTCCAGCTCTTACTATATTAACCACAAGCGGAGAAAAAACATCCGGATGCCTCGAAAGAGCGTCCGCCAAAGTTGCTCCATCTTCAATATCTTTTATCACATTATTCAAAATTTCCCGAAAATATCGCCCCAATGACTGGTCGTTTATCGCCACGAGTGCTGTTATGATTGGGACTTTTGCCTCGACAAGCACGCTGAGTTGCCGGAAAAAAATAACCTTTTCTTTTTCCGTCACCTTATCAAAATATTTGAGAAAAAGTCTTCTGATATCATTCTTTTGTTCCTCGCGGATAAAAATAGGAAAAAGCTTATTCTTTTGGAGAACGGCGATGGCTGCATCCTTGTCTGCCGCTTCGACCATGCCTTCTTTTATTTCTCCGGAAATATTTTTGGCTTTGAAATTGAATTTCATTTTTTTAATATTATTTTGCTACGTGAATTATATCACACAACAAAAGAAAAGAAAAAATATTATACTTTTTTAGAGTCGAAGCAAAGCCTCAAAATCTTTTGCATTCTTGCAATAGGCCATCGCCGTATCCACCGCCACCATTCCCCTTCTCACAAGATCGGCTAAAGATCTGTCCATACTTACCATTCCGTCTCCCGTTCCCGTTTCGATTATATTGTCGATTTGATAAGTTTTATTTTCACGGATTAAATTTTCCACTGCATGATTCTTGATCATTATTTCAACCGCCGGTATCCGCCCTTTACCATCAATGTGCGGAACCAATCGCTGAGAAATAACAGAGAGAAGAACATTCGCCAATTGGGATCGGACTTGGTTTTGCTGATGAGCGGGGAAAACGTCTACGATACGGTCAATTGTCTGCGGAGCGTCATTAGTGTGAAGAGTTCCGAAAATCAAATGTCCGGTTTCCGCCGCAGTCAAAGCTGTGCTGATGGTTTCATAATCTCGCATTTCACCAATCAGAACAACATTGGCATCTTCCCGAAAAACCGCTTTCAAAGCTGACTGGAACGATTTTGAATCCTGAAAAACTTCGCGCTGATTTATTATGCAACGATCCTGTTCATACATATATTCAATCGGATCTTCGATGGTGATTATATGTTTTTCATAGTTGTGATTTATCTCATTGATAAGAGCCGCCAGTGTCGTTGATTTTCCCTGTCCGACCGGACCGACAACTAAACAAAGCCCTTGGGAAATTTTCGTAAAATCATATAACACTTCCGGCATATTCAAATCTTCCAGAGTCCGGATATTTTTGGGGATAAGACGAAAAGCGATACTGATATATCCCTGTTGGAAAAAAGCATTCACACGAAACCTGGCTTTGTCCTCAAAATTATAGGAGAAATCCAGCTGTTTGTCTTCATAGAACTTCTTTTTGGCTTCCTCGGTTTTTATGAGCGAATTGCATATTTCGCTCGTCATCGTCGGAGTGAGAATACTGTCCTGAGAAAGCGGGATAAGTTTTCCGTCAATACGATAGGTCGGATATCTCCCGACGACCAAATGAAGATCGGAAGCCCCTTGCTGAGCGACAAGCCGCAAGAGATTTTTTATTTTTTGTTCCGCATGAACCATAATTATTTTTCTTTTTTTATATTTAAGCTGCGTTTTTATCTTTGGAAACTTTCTCCAAAAGCATATTTATTTTTTCCAAAACTTCCGATGGAGTGAAATGAGACTTGATAAGATAATCATCCGCCCCGAGCCCCATTCCTTCATCAATTTCTTCTTTCTGGCTGAGATTGGTAAGAAGGATTATTGGAATTTTTTTGAGCCTGTCATCGCCTTTTATTTCTTTGAGCGCTTCAAGTCCGTTCATATAAGGCATCAGGATATCAAGAAGTATTATTTCCGGAACATCCTCGCTTTCCCTTAATTTTTTAAGTGCCTCGAGGCCGTTTATTGCCGGAATAACTTCAAAACCTTCTTGGGAAAGTTTTGTCTGATAGATGTCCATCACGAATGCGTCATCCTCGACAACCATTATTTTTTTCGCCATATCTTTCTAAAAACTTAAAAATTATTAATCATTTTCTTCCAAAAGTGTCAAACTTCCTTCCGTTACTCTTTCTATTTCTTCCAATGTCGTATATCCGAGCAGTATTTTCAAAATTCCGTCTTGCTTTATGGTAAGCGATCTTTGTTTAATGCGTTCTTTTTCTATGAGTTCCTCGTTGCCGTTTCTTTCAGTTATTATATTTCTGATTTCTTCATTCACGGGAACAACTTCGTATATCGCCACTCGCCCTTTCAATCCGGTGCCGTGGCACGCATCGCATCCTTTTCCGTGATAAAAATGCAGGCCTTCATCCAAATTAATTCCATATTTTTCAATCTCTGATTTTTCTATCTCTTCCAATTGTTTCATGATATTTTTTCTCACCACATCCGGAACGCTTATTTCTTCCTTGCATTCATCACAAATCCTCCGAACCAAACGCTGCGCCGCCACCAACCTCAACGAGGAAGCGATCAAAAAAGGTTCGATTCCCATATCAACAAGCCGTGGAATGGCGCCGATTGCCGTATTGGTGTGCAATGTGGAAAACATCAAGTGCCCCGTGAGTGCCGCATGAACAGATAATTCCGCCGTTTCCAAATCGCGAATCTCTCCCACCATTATAACATTGGGGTCCTGTCGAAGAACAGTCCTAAGTCCCGAAGCGAAAGTATATCCGATTTCCGGTTTTATCTGACTCTGATTTATTCCTTCGATGTAATATTCCACCGGATCCTCCAATGTTATGATATTTCTATCCTCATTATTAAGTATTTTCAAAAGAGCATAAACGGTAGTTGACTTTCCGCTTCCGGTCGGACCGGTAAGAAGAATCATTCCGTATGTTTCTTTTATAGCGGCAAAAATATTTTCCGCCGCTTTTCCCAAAAGACCCAGGGAAGCAACATCTGTTGTCGTGCCACTGCTTTTATCCAAAATTCTCATCACTACTTTCTCTCCTCCGATTACCGGCAAAGAAGATACGCGGAAATCTATTTCCTTTCCTTCCACTGTCAAACGAAAACGTCCATCCTGCGGTTTTCTTTTCTCGTCAATTTTCAGATTAGCCATTATTTTTACCCGAGAAATTATAACCGGACCGATATCAAGAGGAATAATAAGGCTTACGTGCAAAACTCCGTCCACTCGGAAACGAACCCGATAATCTTTGTCCATCGGTTCAATATGAATATCACTCGCTTTTCCTTCTACCGCATGACTGATTATGACTTCGACTAATTTTGCTACCGGAGCATCTTTCAGGCTTTCTATTTTTTTCTCCTCACCTTCCTTTTTTTTCGAAACAGTTTTAACATCCTTATCCTTAAAAGATTCCACCGCCTGTTTTAGCGCTTCACCGGTTTGTGTATAGACGGAAGTAAAAATATCTTCAAAATCGACTTCCTTGATCTTAGAGGTTTCTATTTTAAGATTTTCCTCGGCAGCAAAAAAACGCAAGGCGTTGAGAGCCATAAAGTTTTCCGGATCAACCATCGCCACTTTTAAGACATCTCCTGTTTTTCCAATAGCCACCATCTTAAATTTCTCCGCCACTTCTTTGGGAATGATAGCCAGCGCATCATCCTTTGAAATTTTTTTTCCTGATGGACTGCTTTTCAGAGATACATCTTCTTTTATTATTTCAGACTCTTTCGCTTCCGCATTTATTGAATTTTTATCTAGCTCTCCGTTATTTGTCATATTTTAAACTGTGCTAGGGAAGAAATGGATTAGTTTTTCCTTGCTGTCCGGATGAAACTGAATCTATCGCTGTGCTCTTAGCATTTTTTATTCCTTCTATGACTGCCATATCGAAAGAACCAGATTCAAAAACGCTATTTACGAAATTTTCCGGTGTTATCCGAGAACTCTTATCCGGTTTGAAATAATTAAAATTCAAAACCATATCCGCTTTGATATTGTCACTTATGGCCCCGCCTTCCAAAACAAGCGCTCCCATATTCACTGAAGAAATCTTATTGAAACGTTTCAGCCTGTATATCTTATCCAATATAGTTTTCAGATTTTCATATTTTCCTATGATTGAATAGCTAACCTCCAACTCTTTAGCTTTTGGAATAGGCGCGACGAGAATTGGTTCGATCGGCTGACCAGATTCATCAACACTGCTCGACATATCCATAATCGGCTCTACATAAGCTTCTTTGGCGTCAGCAATAGAAAGGTCGATGATAGACGCTCCATTGTCTTTCGCCAGAGAATTTAAACTGCTTATTATCATCTCTTCTTTTTTGTTTTCCGGAACATATCCCAAGATAAAATCCTTCTTTTCCGGATTTACGATTTCGGCTGATAGTTTTTCAACATTGGATATTTTTTTGCCGACAGATTCCATCTTCTCCTTCTCCTTTTCAAATTTTTTATTTTTCTGCAATAATCCGGTGTTAGCAGAGTTTGAAAATGCCGGAACTACGAACCAAATCAGAAGGATTATGCTTAATATTATGAGAATCGGTGTTAGTAATAATTTTAGTTTCATATTATTTTTTTTCGCACCAACAAAACCAACAAAGTTTTATTGTTGCGATTCTTTAATCGGCTCATTGGCCGTTAATGTTATTGAAAAAGTTATTTTTCCGCTTTTACTGTCAAGTTTTACCCCTCCGACCTGGGATAAATTAAAATAAGCGGAACCTTTCAAGCTTTGGATCTGTTGAGCAACCAACCCGTAATCTGAAGCCGATAAATCGAGCCCGATAACCCTATTTTCTTCGCTGTAAGAATATTTATTTATATAAACCCCGCTGATTATCATTTTTTCCAATTCGGCCAAATCAACACTGATATTTTTTTCTTCCTTCAGTGAATTAGTCGCTATTGTCAATCTGTTTTGAAAATCCAAAACTTCCTTGGATTTGGGGTTATTTATAAAACCTTCATATTGCTGGGAATAATCATCATTAAGCTGTGCCATCTTTTTCTCAATAAACTTCCCATACCCTAAAATACCGAGGTATGCAACAACAATCAATATGAAAACCGTAAAAACTATGCCTTGTCCGGAAGAAATCTTATTTCCATCTGGATTTTTTTTATCTTCCTGCATGGCTAAACTTAGATTTGCCATATTTTTATTTATTTATTATTTAATTATTTTTTCTTCATCAAATATTCGTCCGCTCCTTTAAGTGCCAATCCGACACAGACAGAAAAACTTGTCTTCAGCTCGTCCACCAACGGTTCCAATGATTGATTATAATTCAATCTCCTGAAGGGATTTCCGATAATCGTTTGCAAATTCAACTTATTCGAGAAATAATCAGCAATGCCAGTCAGTCTTGCCGTACCGCCGGAAAGCACCAGACCGTCAATTTTCTTATTCATTCCTCCTTTAAGATAAGCGTTGGTTATTCTTTCAATCTCGCCGGAAATCAAGTCTAAAACTATGAATTTCATCGCAGATTCTTTTTCAAAAAAATTCTTTCCGGAAACCTTAAGCGCTTCGGCCCTGGCCCAACTGATATTCATTCCTTTCATTATAGATTTAGTGATATCGCGACCTCCCGCATCAATATTGCGATTTACTTTTATAATTCCCCTTTCAACTAAGATTATATTGCAAGCTCTTTCGCCAATATCAACGATAAAGAATGTTCCAGGATCATTGCCGATAAGCGACCTTACCATCGGAAAAACTTCTATATCGATAGACTTCAAATTGAGACCGGCTGTTTTGATAAAATTTTCATACCTTAAAACACGGCTTTTGGCGGCCGCCACTAAAAGCACCTGCACTTTCCCATTTTTTTTATCCCCTTCCTGATTTTCTTCGGAAGATGTTTTTCCAATTATATCCCAGCTCAAAACAACCTCATCCAACGATGAAGGGATATACTTATGAGCCTCGAAGCGAACAGCCTGCTCCATATCAGTTTCAATCATTTCCGGAAAATCAATCGTGGTAATGAGACCGCCAAAAGCAGGCACGGAAACATAAGCGTTCCGACTCTTGAAAGAAGCTTTCTTAAATACTCTTTTTATATATTCCGGCATCATCAAATCCATACTGCTTGCGCCGGAATCATTTCTGCTCAAACCCTCTTCCCCGAGAGGCGCCCAAGCATAATTAGAAAGAAATGGTTTTCCGTCAATAATTTTTACCTCAGCCATTTTTATAGAAGATCCGCCGATGTCTATTCCTAAGAAGTGTTTTTTTCCAAAATTAAAACCGAACATTTTTTTATTTTTTTATCTTTATTGATTTTATTATACCATATTTATTTTTTTTGTATATATAAGAGTCAAAAAAGAGTTATCCACAGTTCGATAATTGCCAATTTTAATAATTTGACATCTTGCGTTTTTAAAAATAGACTGTATTGAAATAAACCATTGCCTTATGCCAGACAAAACATCCCTATTTAAAAAAATCTTAAAGCTACCGGCTTTCCTGGAAAATTTTGCCCTAGATATGCTTTTCCCGGTCTTTTGCCAATTTTGCCGCAAAGAAGGGGCTTGGTTATGCCAAGAATGCCTAGATAGGATAAATACACTCTCTTTTCAAGTTTGTCCTTATTGCGAACAGGAAATTACCGAAGAAGGTCAAATTTGCACCAAATGCAAAAATAATCACTATGGAGAATCAAAAAGAATTAATTTATCTTCCCTCATTTTGTCTTGTGAATATAAAGATATTTCCAGCCTGATCCACCTTTTCAAATATCGCTTCGTGGAAGATATTGGAAGCTATTTAGGAAAAATAATTCTCAAAAGTCTTATTAAAAATAATGCGACTATTCCTGATATTATAATTCCGGTTCCGCTTCACCGCAGAAGACTGCGCTGGCGCGGATTCAATCAATCGGAAATATTGTCCAAAATTATTTCCGAAAATCTTTCTCCCGGATTTGCCATATCAATGAGAACAGATATTTTGATTCGAAAAAAATATACTCTTCCTCAGATGAAAATCAAAAATTATAAAGAAAGAATTAAAAATCTAAAAAATGCTTTTGAAATTGAAGAAGGAAAAGTCAAGGATATAAAAAATAAAGAAATATTGCTTGTTGATGATGTCATAACTACCGGTTCCACCATTTTTGAATGCGCCAAGGTTCTTATGGAAAACGGGGCAAAAAAAGTCTCCGCCACCGCCATCTCCAGACAGAAGATGGAATAATTTTTGAAATATTTTGGTCGGGCTGCTGGGAATTGAACCCAGTCTACATCCACCCCATGGACGCGTACTACCGGTATACGACAGCCCGTTTTTTCACCTAGCTAGACCATTTGATCAATTAAAAAATAACATTGGAAGATATTCAATTATCTTTACATTTTTATTTGTCGGAGTGCCGGGAATCGAACCCGGGTTACGCGAACCCGAATCGCGCGTAATACCTCTATACCACACTCCGTTTTATTTTAAATTTAACACGAGCAAAATAATTTGCTTGCTCTATTTCTTACTCATTTCATTCGCTGCGGATTTATCCACCGAAGCTTAAAGCATAGGCGGAAGAGGTGAGATTCGAACTCACGGTGCCATTTCTGACACGACAGTTTTCAAGACTGTTCCCTTAAACCACTCGGGCACTCTTCCTAACTATTCGCTAAACGCGAATTAAAAAAACTGAAAGCCCTTCGGGTTCCTGGGTTTCTTTTGAAACCCGCTTCGACGTTACCGTCAAAGCCCACTCGGGCACTCTTCCTAACTATTAGCCTAAAAAACGCTTTTTTAAGCTTTAACGAATACTTAGTATAATATAAATCCTTTTTTAAAATTAGTCCAGAAACAATACGTTTTACATATAATAAGCATTCTTTATTTTATTTGAATTGAATTTTATTAGAATAAAAAACATTCGGTTCAGACAAAAAACAAAGTAATATTCCATATGTTTTAAAAACTTCTCTTATTTTCCTTTATTTGCTATAATAAAGAAAATCAGAGAGCGATGACTAAACAAAGAACGGAAAATAAAACAATCGATTTTAAACCCTCAATCAGGGATGTTTTTGTGTGCAAAAAAAATAGCCTTAAACCGTTTTTAGAAATATTTATTCAGGAACCTGAAAACATTTCTCAACAATCTCTCGGTACTCTGATGGGGATATTTGAAATAACTGACCATTCCGAAGATTCTTCATACATAGTCAATTATTTGATTTCCGTCATAAAGAAAGAATACTTTTCCCGAACAAACCGGGGCGTGATAGAAAGTTTTGAAGCTGCCCTGCACAAAGCCAATTTAGCCCTTTCTAAATTAGCCTCCCACGAAAATGTCGGCTGGATTGGAAATCTTAATGCTGTTTGCGCAGTCGTTAAAAAAAATAATCTTCACATCGCCCAAACTGGAAATGCAGTTGCTCTTCTTGTTAGAAATAAAGCTCTCACAGAGCTGACAGAAAATCCGGAAGCGATTCTGGAAGATAATCCCCTAAAAACTTTCCAAGATGTTCTTTCAGGAAGAACTGAAATAGGAGATAAGATAATTCTGACAACCAGCAGTCTTTTTGAGATATTTTCTCAGGACGAGATAAAAAGAAGCGCCTTGAAATTCAGCTCTCCTGATTTTCTGAGATTTCTGAACACCGCCCTTATAAACGAATTGGAACAAGCTTCTGTTATTGTAATTGACACAGAAGAAGAGAAGAAAAAAATAGTCGCGAAAGAAACAACCAAACATCCCTTAAAAATAAACGCCTTCAGCGAAAAAGCTTTTCGAAAAGAAATGTCTGGGCAATACATTGATTCAGATAATAAAAAAGATCCGCAAATCGCCATCCTTGAACGCGAGGAAGATTCGAAAATAAAAGAGGAGATTGAAAAAAGCAAAAATGATTTTACCGATAAAAGAACAGGCCATATATACATAAAGGAGGAAGAAGTTTTGGAAGAAAAAACGGAAGTTGCCGAAAAACTCCCCAATATATTTTCTGAAATAGGAGAAAAATCTTCTGCTTTATTGAAAAAAACAGCCGCTTCTTTTGGCAGTTTGTTGTTTATTTTCATAAAAAAATCAGGTAGTTGGGTGGTTTTATTGATTAAGAAAACTTACGCAAAAACTGAAGAATCTATTTCGAATATTAGAAAAAGGATTGTTGAAGAATATCGTAAGAAAAGATATTCCACTCCGACAGAAAATGATCTTAAAAAAATAGAAGTTCGTCTGGAAGAAAGAATCGAAGAAAACAGAGAAAATAAAAATATCGAGGAAACACATATTGAAAACGAAAAAGTAATAATAGTAAAAGAATATTTTTGGAAAAAAATAGATTATATTATATTGTGGGAAAAAATATCCCGATTCTCTTCCGAAAAATTCAATCTCCTTGTTTCTTATTCTAAGAAAATTGGAATAATAATCTTGATTTTTTTTGGAAATACGAAAAAATATTTTCTTAATTTTTATTCTTGGTTAAAAAATAAATGGCTTACAATAAAAGAAGAATTTCAAAGCCGGAAAAAATACGAATCGATTGCTTTAGAAAGCAGACCATTGGAAAAACTGGCCGACATAAGCCTATTTGCCCCAAATGCCGAACAAATACCAATTAATGTAACGGTTGAAAAAAATGAATCCGAGCCTGTTGATTTCATTTCAATTATTAAAAATATCTTGCCTAATTTTTCGAAAATTAAAACAATAGCACAGAAATTAGAAAAAAAACAAAAAATATACGTCATACTTCTTATGATTGCCATTTTGATTATTCCCTATTGGATTTCAAAATGGAGCGGCGAAGAAAAAGAAAAATCCGCTCCAACGGAAAATATTGCCCCTTTTACGAAAAATCCTCTTCCTCTTGAAAACGACAAGAATATCTCAAGAATTGATGCGCCCTCTCAAATATTATCCATTCCCTATTCTTCAGAAATTATAAACCTCAAAGGAGCTATATTTGCTATTACAAAAGAAAAGATAATCGACATTAATTCAAGAATGGAGTATGCAATCCCCGAAGAATTTAAAAATCCGGAACTTTCCACAGCTATGAATGACTTGAATCTCATATTCCTTCTAAAAAATAAGCGTATAATTTCTTTCAGCCCGGTTTCGAAAAAATTCATCGCTGCTTCAATTGCAATACCGACTGAAGCTGATATTCGTGGAATTGGAACATATATGACTTATCTTTATGTTATTGATTCGAAAAACAATCAAGTTTACCGCTATCCCAGGTCAGACGCCAGTGGCGGATTTGGAGAAAAAAATGACTGGCTCAAAGATAGGGCCGATTTGTCCAGAATTAGCGGTATGACTATAAATGACGGAATATTCATTATTGACAGTGGAAAAATATCGAGATTTTTCAAAAATAAAAAACAAGATTTTTCAATTGAAGCAACTGCCACGCCAATAATTCCTGAAAAAATATTCACTCTGGAAAATTCGACCAATTTGTATATCTTGGACAAAAATAATTCCAGAATAATCAAAATTGACGCCAATGGAAATATCGTGAAACAATATCACAATAGTGAACTTTCAAAAACAGAAAGTTTTGCTGTAAATGAAGAAAATAATACCATCTATTTTTCAACCAATAATTCTGTGACTTCATTCAATATGAATTGATTTTAAAAATCATATTTATAATATAAAAACTCGGAAAAACAAGTTCGAGTTTTTATTTTTAACCAAGAAAAAATTTTAATAGACTCTCGTTCTTTTCATTATTTCATTATTCACTATATCTCTATCACGACCGTATTTAAGTCGAGAAAGTTCCTTAAGAGCATTAGCGATTTCTTGACTACCGGGAGTGGGAGCATAAGTTGCCATATTGAAAGGTTTGGTAAGAATATCATTAATAAGCAGCCGGGCAAATCCCTGACGATTATCAACATTGACCAAATCTTTGGCGGTAAAAGTCGGAGTAAATTGTTTTTCCAAAAATTCCCCATCTTCTGAACCGACTCGAAAAGCCATCATTGATCCGACGTTGCCGAAAACCGCCTTGGAAATATCTTCTTTGAGTTGAGCGATAAACTGATGCGCCAAAATAAGGACTAGTCGATATTTTCTTGCTTCGCTCAGTATTTGAGAAATCGAATTGGTCGTAACGTTTTGGAATTCGTCAAGATAGAGATAAAAATCCGTCCGCTTTTCTTCCGGAATATCCGCCCGGGAAAGCGCCGCCATTAAGATTTTTCCCACCACTACCATTCCAAGAAGTCTGGCATTTATCTCTCCGATCTTTCCCTTAGAAAGAGCAATAAGAAGTATCTTCTTGTTATCCATAATGTCCCTAAAATTGATCGTGCTATTCTGCTGGGCGATTATCGGTCTCATCATATCATTGGCGATAAAAGTCGTAAGTTTCGAAGTGATATAAGGAACCATATTGGCCAAAGCCGCTTCTCCTCCGGCTTTTTCCGCTTCCTTCGTCCAGAAATCAACTACGATAGGATTTTTGCATCTGGAAATTTTCATTGCCCGAAAATCTTCATCCGCCAATACTTTTGGGATTTCCATCAAAGTTGAACCGGAATCTGGATCATCCATAACCAAAAGCATCGCATTTCTCATATATTGCTCAAACATCGGTCCTCCTGTCGCTTTAAGATCATACAATTGGTCAAATATACCAATCATCTCATTAATGACAAAAGTTTTTTGCTCCGGACGGTTAATGTCATATTCCATCATATTAAGTCCGAATGGTCGTTCCGTATCGGAAGGATCAAAAATAATAACATCTTCCGCTCTTTCTTTAGGAATAGCTGTTAAAATATCTTCAATCGCATCTCCATGAGGATCAATAAAACAAAAACCTCGCCCAGCCCTGGCATCTTGTTTGGCCAGTTCTTGAAGAAACGTCGACTTTCCGGTTCCGGTTTGTCCAATCGTATAAAGATGCCTTCGTCTGTCTTTTTCCAACATCCTTATTGGAGTTTTTACTCCGCGATATTCATTATATCCCAAAACAATCGTGTCCGGACCTTCTTTTGGAATATCGATCGGAGGCGGCGCAGCATTAGCCTTAAGCCATTTTATCTTAGGAGTTTCAGTTGTGGAAATCGGTATATGAAAAACACTGGCAATTTCTTCATTGTCTAAAATAATCGCTTCATCTTCATTGAAATTCCTAAATATATAATTATAAGCAATCTCTTTTTTTGAAATTCTTTTTACCTGAAAACAATTAATATCTTCGTTTTGATATTGAGAAAAAGCATTTTCCAAACTCGCTAAGATATCTTGTGCCCGCTCTTTTGTTTTAGCTGAAGCAACTAGGCGGATATTAACCCGAAAACCAGTTTTAGAAGACTTTCTTTCAATGCTTTTGACAAGTTCCTGTTCTTCCGGCGTCAGACTGACCATTTTCTTCTCTGGTTCAGGCATATTCTTATCAGTCGGAGATATTACCGAGCTAATCGTTTTCCCAGTTTCTGAAAGTATATCCAAAACAAAAGACTTATTCACATCTTTTAATCTTTTCCCCTGTTGCATCTCATGCGCAATTCTTTTTCCTTCTTTCCTCCATCCTGAACCGGCCGGCTGGATAACAAGTTGGATAGCCGCCCCTTCTTCAAATGTCTCCAATTTGCTCAAAGAATTGGTTATATCATTCAACGGATCCACCTCAAGATTTTCATATGTTCTTATCGGCAAAGAATATTTATTTTTAAGTTTTAATATGGAGGCTTCAGTGAAACTTTTTGGAGAAAAAATATTATAATCTTGAGATCTTTCTAGAACGGCATTGGGAAAATAACTGTTTATGTGTTTTTCTATTTGCCCTCGGAATTTTTTCGGAATAGCGATGAAAAAAATTATTTCTTCACTATTGGATGGATTGGATATTTCGAAAGATATTGAAGGAGAACCATATATGAGTTTTTTGAAAAAACCCTCTGTTCCCTTGATTGAAGCCAGTGTTGAAAGAAGTTGCTCCATTGCTCCAATTTCATTTTTCCATCCTTCTTTATCTTTGCCTTGTGCTTCCTCCGGTTTAAGCTCCGCTTTTGAAACTCTGATTATATCCAAATCCATATTCATCGAATGATTGATTTCCGACCTGAAACCCAAATAACTCCTAGCTACCATTCCCGCTCCGCTCAACAAAACCAAAAAACCCGAAACTATTATAAGTGTCGATATTAAAATATTAAAATCAATATTCCCCATTTGTTTTGTTTTCTTTTTTTAATTTTTCAAAAACAATCAATCTTCGTTTATAAATCCCTTTTTAACCAATGCTTCATGCAAATCATCGCCCAAAAGCTTATCATGAAGTTCATCCAAAAGATAATTGTCTTCCATGTGGCGGGCCACTTTAACTGCATGCACAACGCCTTTAAGCTCCGCCAATTCCACTAGTTTATTTATTTTGCTTCCATATTCCAATTCTTTGTTTGCATCTTCAGCATCTTTCGATATATCTTCGTCTTTCGACTCTGAAGAACTTTTTACTTTTGAAAGTATCTTGGAATAAGAAGCTTCTTTTTCTTGCACGCCTTCCTGTCTTTCGCCTTTTTGCTCCAAAGTATGCGGGACTTCTGCTTCTTTTTCCGTACCGACTGCTCCGGAACTTCCTAAAAATTTTTCCTTAAGATTTAAATCGCTTTCTTCTATCGGCTCAAGATTATTTTTTAATTCATCAGTCATAAGATTTCAACTTAAAATTAGTTATTCGACTTTCTTCATTTCCTCCTTGAATTCATTTATTATTTTTGCCACCATTTCGTCATAACCGGAAATCTTTTCTTTAAGAAATCTTTCCAGTTTTTCCGACTCAACCTTATCATCAATTAATTTTTCATATGCGTCCTGATCACTTTCTGATAACTTTCCCATCGTTTCGACAAAAATTCTCTTAAGCACTACCTCCGTCATTTTAATAATAAGCTGCTCCTTTTTATCTTCAGGAAGATCCGTAAGCCCCAACTCGTCAATTATTGTTTTTTTTATTTCGTCTACCATAATTTTATTTTTCAAATTAAACACTTAATTTTTATTTAAGCTGCGCTCTTTGTATTAATAGACTCTTTGATAACCCTAGCTAACCATTTCTTTATGCTTTCATCCTTTCCAGGCTTAGCTTTTTCTTTTCCGATAATTTTTTTTATCTCTTTTTCAAAATTTTTGACACTATCTCTCAATTTGATATCAACCCCATTATCTTTCCTTTTTCTAATATCTGAAAATTTCAAATTCTTAAGAAATTCCCAATTCTTCTTATCTCTGAGAGAAATATTTTTTATAGCATCCTTAGCCTGAGCAATAAATTCTATATTAAATTTTCTTTCTATATCTTCCTCTTTATCCATTTTTCCTTTTGCCCTTTCAATAGCATTTACTGCACCAGCCGCTCCAACTGCTCCAGCCGCTCCCGCTGCAAACATTGCCGCTTCCTTATTATCTTCAGCAAAATCAACAACCTTATTTGCCATATTATCAAAAAATCCTTCTGGTGCCACAACTGAATCAAAATTTCCCGGCTTATTTTCAGGATTAAGCACTTTATCTAAAACATCTTTCGGAACATCTTGACCATTAATACTCACCGGAATCCCTTCTTTGTTCAATCCAACCTGCATATCGTTGCTATTAATACCCATCTCTTGCGCAAGCCTATTGGTAAGTTCGTAATTTTTCTCAAGATTTATTTCTTTAGCAACATTCGGCTCCGGATTTCCGATATTTTCACCTCTCAAAGCTCTGGCTATTTCCTCTGCGCTTGCTACTTTATTAACATCATCCACCGGAGTTTCTCTGACCTCAGCGACATTTCCATTATTTCCATCTATTGTTTTATTTTCAATATCTACAACCTTATCCAAATCTGCTTTTGGACTATCTTCAAAGCTGGCTACCTGATAATTTCCATCACTGTCAAAATCGATTTCAATCTGAGCATTTGGACGAACAATAAAATAATCCTGTCCGGTCGGATCCGGATGATTTTCTATATATTTTCCCCACATAAGATGCGCTTTTTCCCCCGCTTCTTCCGAATTAAATCCTTGTCCCTTAAGAAATTCCTTTATTGTTCCTTCAAAACTAGAACCTTTTTGAATGGTCAAAATTTCATTTCCTGCTCCGGCAGTCACAACACTTTCCGCTCCTGTTCCGCTGGTAGGTTCTAAGTTTGGAATTTCTTCTTTCGGAATATCAGGAACTGCTTTTTCATCACCAGATATCTCGCCAATCGCCTCGTCATATTTGCCAGAATTTATATCTTCACTATTCAACCCAACTGGAATATCATGCGAACCAAAATATTTATCATAAATATCACCCCAAAATTGTTTAGTATCTGAAAGAATACCACCTATTCCTGATTTTTCCACTCCCCAATTCATAAGATGCGAAGCCGCGCCGGATCCTAAAAATACCGCCACGGTTGCACCAAGAAGTTTCCTGTTTCTAGCTTTGTCTCTTTCGGTTTTTAGCGATCCGGCATATCCTTCAATTTCTGCTTGCATTTTTTGCATCATAATGTCATATGACAATTCTGAATTTTCCTTCTTCATTTGTTCCTGTATTGCCGTTCTTTCTTTTGACATTCGCTTTTCTTCTTTTCCCCTGTAGCGCGCTTCCAATCCCGCCGCCACTCCAGTTCCGGCCGCTATTCCACCAACCACTCGTTGTCCAGCCATGACTAACCCGGCACCAGAGAGACCTGCAATAACACCGATTCCCATCTTAGTTTTCCAATTCATTTTTCTGTAATAATTGACGAATTTTCCAGCTCCATTCATAAGCCATCCGGCTGCCTTTCCAGCTCTGCCGAATTTTTCTTCAATTGTTTTTGCCCGAGCGTCAGTATAAGCACCATAGAGCTCAGCCTTTTCATCTTGATTGAAATACTTCATTAAACTTTCTATTTCTCCTTCCCGATATACCAAATCAGTCCTGTTTTTTAATTTTTCTTTCTGATAGGCTAATAAATTATTAAGCGTTCCTTTGTATGCATCATAGCTTCCTTTGACATCTGGAGTATCTTTCGAACTTATCTTTAAAAATTTTCCTATTCCGGAATTTCTTAATTTGCTTATAACATTATTCGTCGCATATTCCTGTTTGACATAACTTTCCCTGGCAATTCTCACCGCTTCCATAAGTTCAGCCTCCTTTTCATCCTTTTCTTTTTTCTCTTCACCTAATATCTCTGCTTCTTTTAATTGATCGCTTTTTTCTGAAAGAGTTTCCACCTTTTCCAAATCTCCGATTTCCGGTTCATTTTCTAATGATTCCATTTCATCTACCAAGGGAGTAACAACTGGATCAATATTCTTATTTTCCTCACCTGTTTCTTTTTTATTCACTGTATTTTTTTCTTTTTTTGACATTTCTTCCAATTCTCGTAATCTTAATTCAAGCATTTTTTGAAACAGAATAAACATCTTATGATTAGTAGTATCTCCAACATTGTTTTTTTCCATTTCGCCCAACACGTCTTTCGTAGTTTTAATATGTCCTCTTATATCATCAACTGAGTCCTCTTCGACATACGGCAAAGTATCAAGAATGCCAAATGGATTATCAATATTTTGAATTTCTTCTAAGGTATATTTTTGTAGTTTTAAATCTGTTTCATCCCTGTATTCTTCAAAGTCTTCGCTCTTGTTTTTTTCTTCATTTTTTTCGGCAGCAACATCTGCAGAATTATCATCAAAAGATTCTTGATTTATCTGCTCCTTGCTAGAAGGTTTTGCAGGCTCGCTTTTGTTTTCCGCCTTTCCATTAATCAATCCTTCTAACCTCCTGATTTCCGCCTCCTTTTCCAACGTTAACTTATTGATATCCGGTGCAATATCGCCCCTGTCATTGGTTTTATAATTCTTCATCTCATATGTCTGCTGTCCTCTCTTATTCAAATCATCTATTTCCTTCTTTAATTCAGCTATTCTCTTTTTATAAGAAGAAAATTCCTTCTCTTTCTCAAGCTGCCTAATTTCCTCTTCCAGCTCTACTGTCTTAGCATTACGATCCGGTGTTATTACATCCATTCCTCCTCTCTTATCTTTTATTTTAAAACCAGCAGATTTCTGTTCGTCCTTATTTATTGCTTCTATTTCTTTTTTGAGTTCCGCTATCCTATCGGCATTTAAAACATCTTCACTTTTAGAACCATCCTTAATAGCGGCCATTTTTTTCGCTTCTTTTTCAGAAATTATTTCTTGTTCTATTTTTTTAGCCTTTGCCTGGGCTATTTCAAACGGATTAGGCATAATTCTTATTATTAATTATATCGCTAATTATTTTTCTAGACGATTCATCCGCTCCATCCCTATTGAATTCAGAATACTCATTAAGCCATTTTCTCAAATTGGCTTCACCGGTAATTCTCAATATTTCTATTATTTCCGATTCCTTATAAATCTCACAATCAGAATCCTTTTTGATAGCCTCGTATGTCTCCTTGAAAAATTTAACAGCTTTCTGCTTAAATCCTTCCAATTCTTCTAATTTCTCCCTGGATTCTTTCTTAGTTTCTTCAATATTTTCTAATACCACATCTTCACCTTCATCAGAAGGTTTTTCTTCAAAATTATCAACAATATTTCCAACTTCAATATCATTGTGAGTAACTAACTTTTTTGTAATATTTTTAAAAGCTTCTATTTTTTCCTCAATATCAAGAACAAGTTCAGCTTCTTCCATTTCTTTCTTTAAAACATCTATAAATTCCTTACTTTCTGAAGAAGCCTTCTTCTCAAAAGAATTCAAAAGTCTATTAAGCTTTTCATTCTGAATTTTAAATTCGTCCTCCATTTCTTCTATTTTATCTTCAGCTTTTTCTTCTTCAGAAACAACATTAATATATCTTTCAAATCTTTCTTCATCTTTCTCATAATCATTGCCATCTTCCATATCGCGATAAAAAACCATCCCTTTCGATTTTTCCGCATCATATCCGTATTTGGTTATTTTTATTCTTCTGACTTCTCCTTTTCTTCCTCCTTTTGCATCATATTCTGTTCCAATTATGCCAAATTTTTTCTCTAAATTTTCCAACATTTGCATCCTTATTATCTCTCCTTCCAGAATCTTTTTTAATTCTCCTTTTGGTTCCAGCTTTCCATTTGTTATTATTCCCAGAATTTCATTCAAGGTAACTTTCAACATCTCACCATCGTTTCTTTCTTTCATCCACATATTCGGTAGCGCAAGATGTCCTTGGGGAAAATCTATTTTTATCGGATTTTTTGTTCTTAACATAAAACTATTTTCTTCCGGTGACCAAGACATGAAAGAATCACATCCATATAACTTAGCCGCGTCCGATCCTTGCGGTATTTTTTTTATTTTTCCATTTTCTTTCTTGGCGACATCAACAGCAAACTTTCCAAAATCCTCATTTCCGGAATCGAAAATCAGTCCGTCTTTTTCCATTTGTTCAAAAACCTCCATCAATTTTTTCATCTCTTTGATTTTTTCGTTTGAAATTTTTCCTAAAGATTCTTCTTTACCCTTATACTTTGCGGAATATTTTGCCAAAGTGGCATTATCCAGATTATCAGGGTCTCCGCCATTCTTAAAAATATCCAAAATATCTTCCATACTCATATTGTATTGCAAGCCATATAATGATCGGCAAAACGCTTCGACAGTCTTATCCCGATCTTTTCCTTTCCAAATTTCTTTAGGGTTATAATCCTTGTTGTTTACCCTTGTCACACAATCGACAAATTTTTTCATTTTATTGTCCCGCTTCATCAGTCCCAAATTAACCAAAATCTCATAGGAAGATTTCGTGCAGGAATTGTCCATATCTCCATTAGGATTTATATGCAGTGACCCGTTCTCATTTTTAACACCTAGTGGATCAACTTTTCTGGTTTCAATAATGACTCTTCCGATAAGATCGTCTTTTTCACTTCCTTCTATTCTTATTAGATTATCAGTCTCAAGCCCCGCCTCATTAATAAGTGCCAACACTCCTTCTCCATCAAAATCAAGAATAATCGACTTTTCTCCAGTTTTCGGATCTTCTTTCAGTCCTCCTCTAATGGCAACTTTACTCATAGCTTCTTTCTTTTCCTCCAAGGAAATTTTACTAATGTCGGTAGTAGTATCGCCGGATACAAAAAGAGCAGCCTCTTCAATAAGTCTTTTCCTATATCTTTCCAATGACTTTTTAAGCAGTGCCTCTTTCACACTATTTCCATTTCTTTCCGAAGCTTCTGCAACTTTTTTATGCATTGTCTTTTTTTATCACATTAAATATATCTTCAATCACATATTCTTTCGCTTCTTCTCCGAGATTTTTAAGTTCAACCGAATAATCATTTATAAGTTTTCTTATATGCGCTTCCATTGCCAGCTCTATGGCTTTATTTTTTCCTTTCTCAAGATAACCTGACTTCTCCCAATCAAAGCCGTTTATTTCCTGCCAGAAATTCTGCGCTTCACGGATGAGAAAAACCAATTCCGCCTCCTGCTCCGCAGAAAAAACAAGATTTTTTTCTCCTTCTTGATATTCCCTGTCCAATTCTTCACTCTTTGAAAATATTTCCGAAGAATATTTTGGAAAAATATCCTCTTCAACATCAACCCTAACATCATCTGTTTCCGATTCGTTTTTAATTTTTATAACTACCGAATTATTTTCAATTTCACTACTTTCAATTCTATCAATCTCGTCTTCAGTTTCCAAGACATCTTCAATGTTCTTTATTCCTATGCTCTTCAAATTTTCTTTACTGCCATACTCATTATTTGAAACCGTCTCAATGAAAGTTATCTCTTCTTCCATATTTTCAGAAGGATTTTTTTCCTCTTCATTGTCATTAAGATCGATCCCGGAAAAGAAAAACTTACTAAGCCAACCATTTGTTTTTTTTCCGCTAATTTCACTTCCTACATTTTGAACAGGAATTTCAACATCCTCATAATATTTTTTTCCTTCTTTTTTAAACCAATCATCAATCATAGCTTCCTTTTTTGAAGTGCCTTTTTTTGCGTCAATATCCTCAGCGGAAGAAAACTTTACTTTCGACAAAGATATTTTTGCTTTTTTTCTTGAATGTAAACTATCCATTTTTTATTAATGACAAACCCTACCGAAAAAATTTGTTATCTTTTAAAATAAAAGTCATCCTTTAGAATTGGGATGTTCGGTATTTTTTGTCATTTTTGTTTTTGGAAAAATTCCAATTTTTATTTCTGAAATAATTATACAATAAAAAACAAAAACCAGCCAGAGCGACTGCCAAGCCAATCTGTGGATAATCACAAAAATGTGTTATAATTTAATCAATAGTCCAAATAAAAATAAACTGTAAAAAAGTTTTACAAAATCTTATGCAAAAAAACATAAAAAATATCCTAAAAAATATCTTTCAAAAAAAATCCATCCTGCCATTTTTGATAATTTTCATAATCGCTGTTGGTTTTTTTGTGAGAATCTATAATATCGACGAAACTCCTCCAGGAATATATCCGGATGAAGCCGTAAACGGCATCGATGCTCTTACCGCGCTAGACACCGGACATTTTCAGTGGTTTTACACCGCCAATAACGGACGGGAGGGACTTTTTATGAACCTTATAGCTTTTTGTTTTAAGATTTTTGGCATAAGCGCTCTTACTCTTCGCTTGCCTGCGATAATTTTTGGAACTCTAACCATTTTCGGAACATATCTTCTCTCCAAGGAACTCTTTAAAAAGAATCGCATCGCCTTAATCAGTGCTTTTCTTGTGGCTGTTTCCTATTGGGGAATAAATTTTTCTCGCATATCTTTTCGGGCCAATATGGTGCCTTTCATTCTGGTTTTCTCTTTTTATTTTATTTTCAAAGGTTTGCGCACCAAAAAAATAAGCGACTTCATATTTGGAGGAATATTTTTCGGAATCGGTTTTCACACATATATCGCTTTCCGCATTGCTCCTCTTATTTTCATAATCTTGCTTATAAGCTTAATCATAAACCGAAAGGATTTTTGGAAAGATTATAAAAAACATATTTTGGCATTTTTCATATCGGCCGTTGCCCTGGCTCTTCCAATAATCCTAACCTATCTCTCACATCCGGAATATCTGGAATCACGTTCCGCTTCCGTTTCTGTTTTTTCTCCCGAAATGAATGACGGTCATCCTCTAAAAGAATTAGGACGCAGTTTATTTTTAAGTCTGATAAAATATAATTTCTGGGGTGACCAAAATTGGCGACACAACTATCCACCCTATCCGATTCTTGATATCGCTTCCGGCGTCGGTTTCCTATTTGGAATAATATACGCCCTGATTAAATTCTTTCATTTTGCCACTTTGAGATTCAAAAAAAATATCCGGGATAATCATTTTGACGTTTATGTGTTGCTTTTTTCTTGGTTCTTTTTGATGCTCGCTCCGGAATTTATGACCGCTGAAGGATTGCCTCATGCCCTGCGTTCCATTGGGACACTTCCAGTTGTCTTTATTTTTTCCGCTCTGGCTTTTAATTATTTTTTGGAAATTTCCTATTCGCACACCCACATACTAAAAACTTTCAATTATTCTCTCGTTATCTTTGTTCTTGTTTCTATCGGTTTTTTCAACGGTATAAAATATCATATTGTTTTCCCCAAAAAACCGGAGGCTGCAAGATCTTTTGAAAAAAATCTTATTGATGCCTCCAATTATCTAAAAAGCCTGCCGAAAGAAAAAGAAAAATTTGTTTTTGCGGAAAGCATGCAAAGAATTCCAATTCAAGTCCTAAATTGGAAATTGCCCAATACTCAATATTTATATCGTAGCCAAATGGAAGAACTTTCTCCCAAGACCGATGATTTTGTGGTAATTCTTGCAGAAAAAAACGATGAACTGAAAAAATATTTAACAACAAAATTTCCCAACCATAAATTCCGCGAACTTACCAGTCCTTCCGGATTAAGCTTTTGCACTCTGACAAAATAAAAAATTAATCAGCTACCGCTAAACTTTTCGAGCGGTAAATCAAAAATAAAATTATGGAAAATTTTTTCAAAAAACACTATGGGAAAATAATATTTATCATAATGGTTTTTATGCTGGTCGTTTCACTTTTTAATGCTTGGTGGGATACGGCAATATATGACGAAACTGCCCACATTCCAGCCGGATATTCCTATTTGACCCAGAAAGATATGCGGCTTAATCCGGAACATCCGCCACTTCTCAAAAACCTATCCGCTATTCCTCTTCTCTTTATGGATCTGAATTTTGACACTGCTCAAAAATTCTGGACAGAAGATGTAAATGGACAATGGGATGCTGGTCGGAATTTTCTTTGGGATTCGGGAAATAATCCGGATATGATAATTTTTTGGTCACGCGTTCCTTTTATTATCCTTTCTTTGCTTTTGGGATTATTTATTTTCAAATGGACCAAAGAAATCGCCGGCATTTGGGCCGGGCTTTTCGCTCTCGTTCTCTACGCTTTTGATCCAAACATCCTCGGACATAATCATTTCGTAACAACCGATCTAGGAATTGCCGCTTTTATGACTTTTTCTTTTTATTACTTCATCCGATTTATAAAAGATCCTTCTTGGAAAAACGTCTTTCTTTTTGGAACATTCTTAGGCCTTGTTCAATTGGCTAAATTTTCCTCAATAATGCTTTTCCCGATTTATGGACTCATAATTTTTATTTATCCTTTTGCCATAATAAACCGAAAAATTAAAGACAATACTTTCGATTTCAAACTTCAAAATCTCTGGAAATATCTTGGAAAAGGAATTGTTGCTTTTCTTTTATCTTTGATAATAGTTTGGATTGTTTATGCTTTTAATACTTACAAGATGCCTGCCGAAAGCTTGGAAAAAACAATAAATTACTCCTTTAATCCGCAAGATACTGCCAATATTAAAAACATTTACACCAATAGAATACTGCTCGCTCTTAATAAAAACAGCGTTCTGAGGCCGATGTCAGAATATATTCTCGGCGTATCGATGGTATTTAAAAGAGTAGCCGGAGGAAATAGCGCTTATTTCCTTGGAGAGGTTTCTAAAAATGCTTTCGTTTCATATTTCCCGACGGTGTTTCTCATTAAAGAAACCATCATTCTTCTCTTCTTGACCGTTTGTGCTCTAATGATCGCATTAATAAGAAGACTTATTGCTTTCGAAGACTTCCTGACTCGACCTGACAAAGATGAGCCGGATATGTTTGAAGCGTTGGGAGCATATATTCGTCATAATCTCGTTCAAATTTCTCTCTTTGCTTTCATAATTCTCTATTCATACATAAGCATAACCGGAAATTTGAATATCGGATTCCGCCATCTCTTCCCTATTCTTCCATTTATCTATATCCTGATCGCTAAAACAATTTTTGATGTGGGGAAAAAGATTTTATCCCATCAAAATAAAATGATTATGCTTTCATCTTTGATCGTTCTTTCAATTATTCTCATCACTAACACAGTTGCCGCATATCCTAATTATATGTCTTATTTCAATCCGCTGGCAGGAGGACCGAAAAACGGATACAAATTAGTGACCGATTCTAATGCCGACTGGGGACAAGATTTGCGACGTTTGCAAAAATTTCTGAAAGACCATCCGGAAATCGATAAAATTCGCGTCGATTATTTTGGTGGTGCCGATATAAGATATTATATTAAAGACAAATACATTTCTTGGTGGGATTCCAAACGTCCAATCGAACCCGGCTGGTATGCCATATCGACAAATTTTCTCCAGGGCAGCCTCTATGATAAAGAAAAAAATTTCAATAATTCCTATCAGTGGATAAAAAAATTCCAACCTAAATATCAGGTCGGAACTTCACTGCTTATCTATCACATAGAAATGAACGACATCAATTAGAAAGGGGAAAAAATTACTTTTTCTTCTTAGCTTCATCCTTCTTCACATCAGGTTTGATTTCTTCGGTTTTATTTTCCGTTTCAATCTCTAAACCTTCTTTGAATTTATAGTAGACTTTATTGCTCGCCCGCAAATCAACATATTCCAAATTTTTAATTTGACCATCTTCCAATTTTTCTTTCATAAAAAATTTCAATATATTGAGAGATTTTTTTATTTCGATATCCTTATTGAAAAAAATTCTCCAGCCAGCCATTGTCGTAACTCGAACATCCGAAGAAACTCGGCTCGGAGTTTCATAAATGTTACTGATATCAATATCCAAATTAAGCTTGATGGAATTTCTGATATTTGAAACAAAGTCAATATAATTCTGCTCCATAATATCTTCTTTTGAATCTATACTGCTCCCGCTTAAATCATTGAGTATAACGAAATCATTGCGATTCAATTTATCGCGTCGGAAATCTTTTTCTTCATTAAAATCTCCTTTCCGATCGACAATGAGACATTTTTCCCCGCTACAGACAAAAAACATCAGTTCCTTTTCTTCCAAAAATATGCTGATTGCGGAAGGAAATTCTTTTTCCACTTTCACCGATTCTATCCTGCCGAAATTTTCCTTTAATAAATTTTCCATATTTCTCCTGCCAATCAATGCGATATTATTTCTTTTTACAAGATTAAAATATTTTCCTTGCAAACTTTCTTTAGCTAAATCAGCCACTGCCTTCTGAGTTAAATTTTCCTCCCCTAAAATATTTATCTTATTTATTGCCAAAAGCGGAGAAAAAAATAGTATATAAAAAATTGAAACGATAAAAATCAAAAGAACGAAATAATAAATAACCTTTCCGATAGGAAACGGTTTTTTTGAAAATTTTCCCGGAAGCCTGACTTTTTTTCGCTGATTGATTATCATTTTATTTTTGTTATTAAAAATTCAGCAGCAGGTTTTCCAAAGCCAATCTGGCATTAGCATTGGTTTCCCTTAGCGCACTTTGGCTTTTTTCAATTGTTAATATAAGCCACAAAGCTTTTTCTTTTTCGATATTTATTCCAAATCTGTTTCCAAAAATAATTTCCCTTAGAATGATTATCCACAAATCCATCATCTCTATCAATTTCGGAAGATTCTTGCTTAAATTTTCCGCTTGCATAAATCTCTCGTTAATATCATTCGAAAGAAGCGTCTTGAAATTTTTTAAATTATCCTTTTTTTCAAAAAAAGCGGTTTCATCTTCAATAAAACGTCTGACCCATCCCGGACGACCGCAAGAAAAAAATATAATTTCTTCTTTTTGAGAATTGTCCGCTGGAATTATTTCCATCATTTCTTCGTTGCTCAAAATTCCAAAAATAATATTTTGACATCTCGAGATGATTGTTGGAAGAAGATGAGCTTTATCCTTAACGATTAAGATAATGACGGAATTTTGCGGTGGCTCTTCTAATGTTTTAAGCAAAGCATTTTGTGAGGACACCGTCAGTCTGTCCGCCTCGTCAATTATCGCGATCTTTTTCCGTCTTCCGGAAGTCGTTATGGAAAGTTTATGCTGAAGTTCTCTGATCGATTCTATTTTTATGTCTCTTTTTTTAACTATTCCTTTTGTCTCCTCCTCTTCCGGACGTAAAATTATCAAATCCTCCTCAATCGCCATTTCCTTATCGCCATTAATATCTCTGGCAAATTTTTTCGCCACCAAAAATTTACCCACTCCTTCCGGACCGCTAAAAATATATGACTGACTCACTGAATCAGCTTCAATATTTCTTTTCAAAAAATTTGTTATTTTTTTATGTCCGATAATCGCATCCATAAGTTTATTCAGCACTTTTGTTATCCAATCTATCCTTGATGTAATTTTTGAATTTTTCCACAAATATTTCTTTTGTAAATCTCTTAGCAGATTCTGCAATATATCTCCTATCAAATACATCTTCTTTTTCCATAAATCTTCTGACTGCATCCGCAATAACTTCCGGTGTCGCATATTCGAAAAATTCTCCGGTTTTTCCTTCCTCCACTGTTTCCAAAATTCCCCCACTTTTAATCGCTAAAACCGGAACGCCACAACTCATCGCTTCCACCGGCGCAATTCCAAAGTCATCCACTCCTGGAAAAACAAACGCTCGCGCATTTTCATATATTTCCGGAAGTTTTTCATCCGGCTGAAAACCCAGAAATTTTATATTATTTCCCGCTATCGATTTCAAATATTTTTCTTGTTCTCCTGTTCCGACGATAACCAGCGGAAGCTCCAGTTTATTGAAAGCTTCCACCGCCGCATCGATTTTTTTGTATGGCGACAATCGCGACACAATCAGAAAATATTTATTGTTTAATACTTCATTTACGTCATTCTGCGCTATATGTTTTATGTTATATGATATATGAATAGGCGGATATATCACTTCCGATTCAATTCCGTAATATTTTTTTATTCTTCTTTTGGTATATTGCGAATTGGAAATCAAATAATCCGGCCTGTCCGCTGCTATTTTATCCCAAACACGGATATATCCCAAAACAAATCTCGCGAAAAATCCGATAATTTTTTTCCTGCCTTGTTGAACAAGATATTCCTCATTTTCGTCCCAAGCAAAACGGATTGGACTATGCACATAGGAAATATGAGTGGTGTTGAGCCGTGTTATAATTCCTTTCGTCCAAGCTCCCGAGCTGGAAATAACCAAATCAAAATCTCTCAGATTAAAAGTTTCCGGCGCCACCATCATAAATGGCAACATCCATTTTTTCCTTTTTCTTAAAAATTTTGGGAATTTCTGCAAAAAGGAAGTATGAATTATTTTTCCTTTAAACTTCTCGCCCATTTTCTCCTTGTCATAGAGCAAAGTATAGATCGGCGCCTCGGGAAATGTTTCTGATAATACCTCCAGAACTCTTTCCGCTCCGCCATAATCGACAAGAAAATCATGCACTAAAGCTACTTTTATATTATTTTTTTCCATAAGTTTATTCTAAGGGACTTTTGATATTTTTTATAGCCGGATTGGTTACTTTCGTATAAATCTGCGTTGTTCTAATATTAGCATGTCCCAGAAGTTCTTGAACATAGCGGACATCCACGCCATTTTCCAAAAGATGCGTAGCAAAAGAATGGCGAAGCGAATGGAAAGTGGCGTCTTTTTTAATACCCGCTTTTTTGAGAGAATTTTCAAAAACCTTTTGTGCCGTTCGCTCGGTCAATTTTCCTCCGCGTTCGGATTCGAAAAGATATTCATTGCCATGCTGAAGAGCAGTTAGCTCGCTAAGATCTTCCTTCAATTTTTCTGGAAATATGGTAATACGGTCTTTATTCCCCTTGGCCCCTTTAATATGAACAGTTAATTCATTCAGGTTTATATCTCCGACTCTCAATTTTACCGCCTCACTCACGCGCAATCCCGCACCATAAGATAAGGCGACCAGCAAGCGATGCTTTTCATTTCTTATGGAATCAATTATTTTTCCAACTTCTTCCCGCGAAAGAACTATTGGCAACTTTTTGGAGGTTTTGGAAAATTTTAAATTTATAGCGATAGGACTTTTAAATATTTCCCGATAAAAATATTTAATGGCATTAAGATGAAGATTGACGGTTTGCGGAGATTGTCCGGCAGATTGTTTTTTCAATAAATATTCTTTAATCAGCGCAACATCAGGATCTTTATTGATATTCTTAGCATAGTGAAAATAATCCGAAAGACAGCCCAGATAACTTTTAATTGTTTTCCGGCTATAATTTCGCAATTTCAGCTCATCTTCAATTCTTGACAAAAGTTCTTTAACTTTCATTTCATTATGCTATAATTAAATCGGAAAATTACCTAAGTATATTATACAAAACTTCGTATTTAATACAAGTTAGCGTATATTATCCAAAGTGATTTCACATATAAACCAGTTATACGACATATTACTCAGGGCACAAAAATAGAAAAAACTTTATAACTTGATAAATTTATTCCAATAATATGAATTCAAAAAGATGTGTTGGCTGTTGCGGAGCATATTGCAAGACTTGTAAACCTTTTATTGAAGGTGCATGTAAAGGTTGTAAGATTGGTTTTGACACAGGTGAAAGAGATATTAACAAAGCCAAATGCAAAATCAAATTATGTTGTTTTAGAGATCATAAATTTGACACCTGCGCAGATTGTTCAAAGTTAGAGTCTTGCAATATTATAGGAAGTTGGTACGCCAAAAACGGATATAAATACAAGAAGTATAAACAGGCCATTGAATTCATAAAGAAGAATGGGTATTCTAAATTTATCAAGTTAGCCAATAAGTGGAAAAACGCTTATGGAAAATATGAATGAATTTTTGTGCCCCTGCGTCATACGCTTCGGGGACGCTGCGCTTTCGTCGCTATCGCTCCTCACCCTCGTATAACAAGGGATAAAAGGAAAATTGCTCGGCTCGCAATTTTCCCAAATTTTTCTT
>CAYOTC010000010.1:12342-38391 GCA_964406815.1 uncultured Bdellovibrionales bacterium | reverse complement strand
CAAAAAAGGAAACCCCGGACTTAGCGTAGCGGTGTCCGGGGAGGAGGTCATTAAAAGAATAGTTTTTTACTAGAAACCACGAACCTGAATTTTTTTAGTTCGGTTAATGTCGGCTTTCGGCATTCGGACAGTAAGAATTCCATTTTTCATAGAAGCTTCGATTTTTTCCGCTATGACATCTACAGGGAGAATGACTGAACGAGAAAATGTTCCCCAATAGCATTCTTGATAATAGTAATTTTCTTCTGGAACTTGCTCTTCATTTTTTCTTTCTCCGCGGATGGTGAGCATATCATTGTTGATGCTTACATCTAAATCTTCCGGCTTTACTCCGGCGATGGTTGATTTTATAACAACATCATTTTCTGTCTGGTAGACATCGATAGTGAGTTGTCCTTCGCTGTCTTCAAGATTAGTGGAAAAACTATCTTCTCTTTCGCGCATAACATTTTGTGGCTGAGGAGATTGAGTGGTGAAAACCTCTTCCTCTCTTCGATCTCCGCTTTCATAATAATTAACTTCTGGCTTAATGAGTCTTTCTGTCTCATAAACATCTGTTTCAATAGTTTTGGCGCCAGTGAGCCTTTCCAAGAAAGATTTTTTAATTTTTGTCATAATGATTTTCTTTATTTTTTATCCTATTTAAATTATATCCTAAAGTCCTTATTTTGCAAGCCACTTAGCTGAATATAAAAATAGATATGTTATATATGGCGTGTATTAAAAGATTTAAAAAAAGCGCTAAAAAGAAAACAGGCAAATCGTTTTTTTGTTTCTTGAGAACAATATTTCCCGCTAAAAAAGAGGTTAAAAGATGGACAAAAAATACTCCTGAAAACTTAAAAAAAGAAAAAGGGCTATAGTATGATTGTCTGGCAATAAATTCCAAAAAAAAGAATCCTGTACCGATTGCCAGAGAACTTTTGATTATATCAGATTTATCTTTGAGAACGCTGTATGTTTTGAATATAAAAATTCCTTTCAGGGATTCTTCAATTAAGGCGATGATAACAAGAAAAGGGAGGATATTTACTAATGAACCGGAAAAATTTTCTATTGTTTCAATGGGAAGAAAGCTTAAAAGCAACTCCAAAAAAAGCGCAAAAACGGCGGCAAGTATTCCGAAAGAGAATGGTCTTAAAAACTTTTTTATTTTCATAAGTATCTGTTTTATTTTTTTGAATATCTATTTTTGAAGTTTGAGATTGGCTTCGGTTTTGAGATTTTTCCAATTATCCAAAAAGTCATTTTTATTTTCAGAATATTTCCAGCGATAATAGGCGGCAGCGGCAATCATTGCCGCATTATCGATCGAGTACTTGGCTTCCGGCAATCTATAGGTAACATTTGGAAATTTATCTTTAATGGCTTCTCCGAGTCGTTTTCTTAGTTCTGAGTTGGCAGATACTCCACCGGCTAAAATGATAGTTTTTGGGGAATATTTTTCAGCGGCTTTTAATGTTTTTTGAACAAGGACATCTACTACCGAGTTTTGAAATTCGTGAGCTACTTCAGCGATGAAGTCTTTATCTTTCAATAATGATTCGTTTTTTTTAACGAGATAGAGAACGGATGTTTTCAATCCGGAAAAAGAAAAATTAAGATCATTGGAATTCATCATCGGCCTGGGAAAAGATATTTCCATTTCTTTATTTTTCTTTTCGCTTTCAAAAGAATCAGCCCACATTGAAATCGCCGGTCCTCCCGGATATCCTAAATTAAGTATGCGAGAAACCTTATCAAAGGCTTCGCCGGCAGCGTCATCAAGTGTCTCGCCGATTATCTCATAGTCGAAATGGTTTTTAACAAGGACAAGCTGGGTATGTCCGCCGGAAACTATTAAGCAAAGCATTGGAAAATCAAATTCTGAATTGGTGATATTTTCGATTTCTTCGGATTTTTTTTCATAAACATTCTTCGAGATATTCTTTTTGATGCGAATTTTATCTTCGATAAAATTCGCATAGATATGCCCCTCGACATGGTGGATCCCGATTAAAGGTTTTTTCCAAAGATAAGAAAGCGTCTTGGCGGTGCTGGTGCCAATAAGAAGGGCGGGAATAAGTCCGGGTCCATTGGTGACGGCTATGAGGTCTATTTTTTCCGGAACGATGTTTCCTTTTTCCAAGCATTCCTCGACAACTGGAATGATGTTTTTCAAATGTTCCCGAGCGGCAAGGTTCGGAACAACACCTCCCCAGCGGCTATGGAGCTTTATCTGGGAAGAAACCACGTTTGAGATTATTCTTATCCCGTTTTCGTCCGCTTCCGCCAAGGCGGAAGCGGTCTCGTCGCAGGAAGTTTCTATTGAAAGTATTATCATAGTTTAACTATAACGGAAGCTTGCAATAATTGCAAAAAGCTTGATTTATTCGCCAAAATAGCCTAATCTGAAACTAAGAACAATAACCAATTTTATAATTTATAAAAGCCGAAATTATGCCAAAAAAAGTTTCCGAAAAAAAAGAAAATCTTTCGGACAACGAATTGGTCAAGGCTATAAGAAAAGGTCAGCATGAAAAATACGGAGAATTGACCGAAAGATATAAAGGGAGGCTTTTTGCCTATCTCTATCGTTTTGTCGGGCAAAAAGAAGAGGCAGAAGATCTTTTGCAAGACGTTTTTATCAAGGCTTTCAAGAATCTCAGGAGTTATGACAGTCGGCGAAAATTTTCTTCTTGGATATATCGCATTGCCCATAATGAGGCAATAAACTATGTAAAAAGAAAATCGCTGAAGCGTTTTATTTCTTGGGAAAATGTAACACTTAGCAAAGATTTGCTTTCTACGTCGGGTTCCGGAGAAGGAGCGGAAGACGCTTGGATCAGAAAAGAAGCGAATACTGAAGTGGAAAAAGCACTGGATAAACTTTCTCCGAAATATAAACAGGTTTTGGTTTTTCGTTATTATTTCGACCAGACTTATGAGGAAATGAGCGAGATTATTGGCAAACCGGTTAATACTGTCGGAACTCTCATCAACCGAGCCAAGAAAAAACTTATCTTCGAACTTTCAAAGTCGAAGAATATGGATGTGAAAAAGAAGAAGAAATAAAAAATTCCGGTATAAATCCGGAATTTTTTCTTTGTACCGCGTATGGGAATTCTCACTGCTCGCTCGCAAAGCTCGCTGCGCTTTCAAACCCCTCGGTTTGAATAATTCCGCCACGGGAAAACCTAGGTTTTCCCGACCCCTTTCCTTGTTCGAATTCCAAACGCAGAAACTAAAATCTCAGGTACAAGGCCTGAGATTTTACTTTGTACCGCGTATGGGATTCGAACCCATGATTTCCAGGATGAAAACCTGGCGTCCTGGACCGGACTAGACGAACGCGGCATATTTTTATTTATCCCGCTGAGGCGGGAACAAAAAATGCCTTCTGGCACTTGGTAGCTACAACAGAAATATCCTAGCATGTTTTTCTGAATTAGTCCAGAGCCAAATATACTATTTTATTTTTTTGATTTTTGGAGTTAAAATAAGGGTTATGGAACAGACTGGTCAAAATATATTTGTTTTTTTGCAGCATTATGGATATCTGATAATGTTGCCCCTTATGATAATTGAAGGTCCGGTGGCAACCATAATCGCCGCTACGATGGCGGCTCTCGGAGCTTTTAATGTTTTTGTCGTTCTTTTATTTTCTATAATCGGTGACATTTTTGGGGATGTGATTCTTTATAGTCTGGGGCGCAGTTTTGGAATCGGTTTTGTCAGGCGTGTCGGTAAATATATCGGGATAACGGAAAATTTGGTTTTGCGGATGGAAAAATATTTTTTGCATCACGGCGGGAAAACCATATTCTTGGTAAAATCGACAACTGGACTCTGTTGGGCGGCTTTTACCGCGGCTGGAATAGTTAGGATGGATTTTAAAAAATTTTTAAAATATTCTTTTTTGGGCGGAGTGGTTTGGAGCGGATTTCTTGTGGCGATGGGATATTTCTATGGTTATCTCTGGCGAGAAATAAAGGAATATATAGAATGGATCGGCTGGCTGATTTTTGGCCTGTCTTTTATAACTTTTATCATAATAAGTATTTATAAAAGCTATAAAGCGAAGAAAATTTTCCAGGAAAATAATAATAAAAATTTATCAAAATAATATTTTAAAATCAGACTGTTAAAATAGGGTAGCCAATGAAGTTTGTCTTTTTATTTCCCTAGCTATTTTCAAGGAAAAAGAGTAAAATTCAGTTATGTTTAAGGAAATATGCATAAAAATTAAGAGGATATTATTCTTTTGTCCTAATTTTTTATATGAGCAGGAACATGACTTACTGAATAAGCCTTTTTATTTTTCCGGAAAAAATAGTAAGGCGATACTTTTGATTCATGGTTGGACAGCGGTGCCATATGAGCTTAAGCGTTTAGGGATGTTTTTAAACGAAAAAGGTTATACTGTTTATGCGCCGCTTCTTTCCGGACATGGAACTTTCCCGGTCAATCTCAAAGATATTAAATGGGAAGCTTGGAAAAACGATTCGGAAAATGCCTATGAGAAACTCAAAGAAAATCATGAAAAAATTTTTGTTATCGGAACTTCAATCGGTGCTAATTTAGGAGTTATTCTTTCTGAATGCAAAGATATTTGCGGACTGGTTCTTATGGCGATGCCATATCGTTTCAGATTGGAAAAAATAGTTTTTCTTTCAATGAAATTTTTCGGTTTGTTTTTTTCCTACGGAAAGAAGATATATCCGCCCAGTTTTGGAGATATGGAAAACGCAACACGTAAATTAGCATATCAAAGATATCCTCTGAAAAGTGTTTTGGAGGTTTTGAGTTTAGTCAAATTTTGTCGGAAGATATTGCCGGAGATAAAAAAGCCGTGCCTTCTTATGCAATCAACCAGCGATCATCTCGTTGAAAAAAACAATCTCGAATGTCTCTATGAGAAAATCGGTTCACAAAAGAAAGAAAAAAAATATATCAAAGAAGCTTATCACACTTTCATTTCTGACATAAAAAATGAGCATGTTTTTGAAGATATCGCTAAATTTATTGAAGAAAATTAATGAATATCGCAATTTTCACCAACAACTATCTTCCTAATCCATATGGCGTTTCAACTTCAGTGGAAACTTTCCGATATGAATTTGAAAAGCGTGGTCACACCGTCTATATTTTTGCGCCTGAATATCCGGGATATAAAAACACTAACCCTAAAGTTTTTCTGTATCCGTCTGTCGATATGAAATTAAAAATATTTTTTCCTCTCGCCATTCCTTATTCTCGAGATATAAATAAAGTTTTGGAAAAATTCGACATTGATGTGATTCATTCCCAGCACCCCAATCTTTTGGGGATGGCTGCGGTTCATTGGGCAAAAAAGAAAAAAATACCTTTGATTTTCACTTGGCACACTCTCTATGAGCACTATGTCCATTTTGTTAAATTTATTCCGAGAAAACTGGCAATCTGGTATGTGATTAAAAATGCTGTTAAATATGCTAATAAAGCTAATGCAGTGATTGTTCCAACCGATTCAATAATTCCTATAATCAAAAATCACGGCGTGACTAATAATAATATTTCTGCCATAGCGACCGGAGTCATTGAAGAAGATTTTGAAAATCCTGAAAGAAAAATAATCCGGGAAAAATATGCCATTACTGATGACGAGACACTACTGCTTATGGTTGCCAGACTGACGCCGGAAAAAAATGTTAATTTTGTTTTTCGTTCCGTAGTTGATGTTTTAAAAAAAGACAAGAAAGTGAAGTTTATAGTTGTGAGTGACGGCTATCTTATGAGTGATTTGAAAAAATATGTTGAAAGTGAGAAAGTCGGGGAGCGGGTAATTTTTGCCGGAGTCATTTCCAGGAAAGAAATAAAAAATTATTTCTCCGCCGGCGATATATTCGTCTATGGTTCAAAATCGGAAACTCAGGGAATGATTCTTACTGAAGCGATGTATGCAGGACTTCCGATTGTGGCGGTGGATGCGACTGGGACGAAAAGTTTGGTCATAAATAACGGCAACGGATTTCTGGTAAGGGAAGATGAAAATGAATTTTCCGAAGCGATTTTGAAACTAAAAAATAATTCTGAGTTGAGTAGGAAATTTGGCGAAACCTCTGCTCGCATTGCCAGAACTAATTTCACTGCTTCCGTCTGCGCTGAAAAAATGCTTTCAGTTTATGAAAAACTTCTTAGACATTAGTTTTCTTTTAATAATTTTATACTAAATTTAGGAATGTCATACTAAATTTAAAAAGGTCATGCTGAATTTATTTCAGCATCTAGGACACAGATTCCGGACTAAATCCGGAATGACAGAATTCAGATCCTGAAATAAATTCAGGATGACAAGATATATAAATCTGGAATAATAATTGATGCTTTATTTAAAGCCCAATCAATTTTTCGAAAAATTCCGTTGGAAATTAATTAAATTTAGGGTATAATTAGAATCAAAGAATCACTAAAGCAGATAAAACTGAAATAAATGCGAAGAGTAAAAATAGAAAAAAAATCAACTTTGGACGGTTTTTCTCGTCGAATTAAAAAGGAAGTCAGCTATGACTATCCCTTGGCGCAATATGTCCTAAGAAATAAGAATTCTTCCCAGCTTTTTTCCAAAAAAAGAAGGATTTTGAATTTCACTACCAATGATTCCAAACTCTATTTCACCCAGAGCGAACTTTTGCGACTGCGAAAAGGAGAGAAAATTTTCCGTTCCGGTTTTCAAATAGATTGCGCAATCAGGAGAAAGGAAATTTTCAAAAAGAAATTTGTTTCAAATCGCAAGGTTGACGAATATTTCAGCCTCAAAGAAAGATATGCCAGTTTTGGAAATTATATTTATGATCTTGTGAATGGATCTGTTCGAGGAATGAGTCTTGCTAAAGCCTGGAATATTTCCCTTATCGGCTCTATTATTTTTGGAATGTTTTTGATGACGATGATTTATCGCTATCTTGGTCAGGGGGCTTCTGCTCGGGCCAAGGAATCCAAAGCGTTGGAAATCCAGACAGCGGAAGTGCGTCCTTCTGAGATAGAAGAAAAGGAAAGATTAAGCGAAGAAGAATATGTCGCTAGACTTTTGGAAGAATATAAGAATAATGCCCAAGAAGAAATTGAGGAAAAGATGATGGAAATGGTTAAGGGTTATCCTATTGAAAAGATGGTTCCGGAAATTGCCAAAAAAGACCAAACTACGGCGGCTTTCCTTATCGCTATTGCCAAAAAAGAAAGCAATTGGGGGAAAAGAGTGCCTGTTCTCAATGGAGAGGATTGTTATAATTATTGGGGTTATCGGGGAATAAGAAAAAAAATGGGAACCGGCGGACATACCTGTTTTGACAGTCGAAAAGATGCGGTGGATACTGTTTCCAAAAGAATAGATTTCTTAGTTTCTGAAAGGAATCTCAACACTCCAGCCAAAATGGTTATTTGGAAATGTGGTTCGGATTGCAAAGCGACTGGTGGTCAGGCAGCTGCCAATAAATGGATCAGTGATGTCGAGCTATATTTCAAACGACTTGATTCGGCGGGAAAATAGTTAATTTAATTATTTTTTTCTTTATAAAAGCCATTAGAAGTGTTTTTTTATTATGCCATAAAATTGACTAAAAGTAAATTGACATCATTTGCCTTTACGCTAGAATGTATTGGTGTCGATCAGGAACCATAACAATTCCTGAAAAAAAGGGATTCCTGCCGTTTTTCGGTAGGAAGTAATCTTTTAAAAAGCAGAAATAACTAAAACTGTTTTGAAAAAGGTTGGCAGCTTTTTCGTAGTCCGAATAGGGCGGAGTGCTTTAAGGAGGAAAACAATGTAGAAAATCGCAATATGCGAAAAATAGTCATTCTTGTACTTTGTATGAGTCTGTTTTTTTCTGTGCCATTTGTCAAAAAAGTCCAATCTAGCGATATTTCGGCTCCAAAAAATGGAATTTTGAAGAATTTGGATCCGATGGACAAGGTTCTCAAAAGTGCAGAAAAAGCCGAAAAAAAATCGGCAGAAAAACAGAAAGAAGCGGAATCTTCTTATGACAAAGACGATTCTTTGCAAGGTAAACAAGAAGAAAAAAATCCAGTTTCAAATTCTTATGAACTTAAATTGGAAAATGGAGAATTTGTCGTTAAAATCAATTCAGACACGACTGATTCCCAAGGGTTTTCTGAAAAAATAATCTTCCAGAAAAATGTTAATTTTTCTGAAGATGTTGATAAGCTTAAGAAAAATGAGAAGCTTTCCAAGAATAAAAATCAGGGAAGCGGAGCTTATCTGGAAATGGTAGAGGGGTTTCCGATGGAAGATATGGTTCCGGCAATTTCAAAAAAGAATAGGGAAGTAGCATCTTTTTTGATTGCTATCGCCAAAAAAGAAAGTAATTGGGGAAAATATTCGCCTTCAAAAGAAGGTCGGGATTGTTATAACTATTGGGGTTATCGGGGAAGCTATAATCAAACTGATTCCGGATATAGCTGTTTTGACACTCCGGAACAAGCAGTAGAAGCTGTTGGAGAGCGAATCCAGGAACTTATTGACCAGGAAATCAATACTCCGGAAAGGATGATTGTTTGGAAATGCGGATCTTCTTGCGCCGGACATGATCCTTATTCGGTGAAGAAGTGGATTGCTGATGTTGATATGTATTACAAAAAACTGAATTCATAGGATCTTACTGTTTAAAAGAAAACCGCTGGAATAACTGGCGGTTTTTCTTTTACGCGGTCCGATTCTCATCGGACCGCGCACGGGTTACGCAATCGGATTACATCGTTTAACTAATTGATTTTATAGCTCAAACAGAGAATTTCCATTGATCTTAAATTCGCTAGGGTTTTTTCTGTTTTTAGTGTAAAATGAAAGAAGGTAATATAACTTCTGAAAATTAATTTTCAGTAGATAATTTTTTTGTTATGTCTTGGTTAGTTATTGTAACAATTGCATATCTTTTGCTTTCTCTGGAGATAATTCTCGACAAATTCCTGCTGTCTTCAAAAAGAGTATCGCACCCGGCTATTTATGCTTTTTATTCCGGAACGCTCGGGTTGTTCGCTTTTGTTTTTTTCCCATTTGGTTTTCACGATGTTTCTTTTTTAAAAATGATAGAAATGTTTTTGGCGGGAATTGTTTTTATATACGGAATGCTGGCTTTATTTTTTGCGATAAATAAAAGCGAGGCTAGCCGAGTAACTCCCGTTGTGGGGGCGGTTGTTCCGATTGTTCTTTTTTTTCTAGCGATGATTTTTCTCGGAGAGCGTCTTTATCAAAAAGAAATTTTTGCTCTGGTTCTTTTGATTTTTGGGGGAATATTTATTTCTTATGATTTTTCCAAGATGCGGGAGCAAAAAATATTCAAGGGTTTTTATTGGTCAATTCTAGCTGGAACACTGCTGGCTGTTTCCGCTCTCCTTATTAAATCTCTCTATCAGGACGATAATTTTTATAATGTTTTCATTTGGACAAGACTAGGAGCTTTTTTGGGATCGCTGAGTTTTTTCCTAATTCCTTCCTGGAGAAGAATACTTTTTGATTCTTTGATAAAATTCAAAAATCCGGGCCAAGAACATAAAAAATCCGGACTGACTTTCACATCAGCAAAAGCTATGGGGGGAATTGGCAGTTTTTTAAAAGAAAAGGCTACATCTTTTCCTTTAGCGAGTGTAACCATAGTTAACGCTATGGTAGCGACGGAATATGTCTTTATATTCATTCTTGGAATCGTCCTTTCCCTTTGGTTTCCAAATATTTTTGAAGAGAAGAAGGATTGGGGAAGTGTTGCTCAGAAACTAATAGCAATTTTTACCATAACTTCCGGAGTGGTCTTAGTTTCTTTGAAGTAGCTAAATAAAATTTAAAAATAAAATTATTATGATAAAAAAAATCTTGCTGATAATATTTAAATTATTTTTGATAATTTTTTCCTTAGGCACAATTCTTTTTGTGTTTGTAAACATTCCTGTTTTTAGGGAAAATTCTGAAGCTAAATTCGGGGTGACTTTTTCTTTGCGATATGCTAGAGACATAGGTTTGGACTGGAAAGAAGTTTATTTAGCAATGTTTGATGATTTAAAAATAAAAAAAGTTCGTATCCCGGTTTATTGGGATAGCGTTGAAAATGAAGAAGGGAAATTTGAATTTTCCGATTTGGATTGGCAGATTGAACAGGCAAGAAAGAGAGATGTAGAGTTGATCTTAGTAGTTGGGCAAAAGGTTCCCCGTTGGCCCGAGTGTTACATTCCGGAATATTTAAAAAATAATGACGTAAAAAGAAAAGAAAATTTGCTTAAATTTATAGAAGTAGTGGTTTCTCGCTATAAGGACAACAAAGCGATTCATTATTGGCAAGTAGAGAATGAGCCATTTTTAAAATTCGGAGAGTGCCCCGAATTCGATGTTGATCTTTTGGATAGGGAAATTGCCCTAGTAAAAAAAATTGATCCGTCTCGCAAGATAATCATTACCGATTCCGGAGAATTGAGCACTTGGATTCCAGCTGCAAAAAGAGCGGATTTGTTTGGAACAACAATGTATCGTAATGTCTATAAGGAAGGCTTTGGATATTATGTCTATCCGATCGGTCCAAGATTTTTTCATTTGAAATATTGGCTTATAAAATTTCTTGTTAAACAAGAAAATGCAATTGTTGTTGAGCTTCAAGCAGAGCCCTGGATTGCCGGCTGGACAACTAGTCAACCGCTGGAAGAGCAATTTAAATCAATGAACAACTCGAAGCTTTTGGAAAATGTAACTTTTGCCAAGCAAGTCGGATTTCCGGAAATATATCTTTGGGGTGTGGAGTGGTGGTATTGGCTCAAAAATACTCAAAATCACCCAGAACTTTGGGAGACAGCCAAAACAATTTTTAAAATTTAAAAATTATAAATATAGAAAATGAACCGTATATCGTTTAAAATATTTATCTGGTTATTCCTTATCGCAGTATCATTGTCCGGGATAATTTTGGGTTTTGGTATTTATGCCGGAGATTTTGAGGAACATGTGACTATCTCTTCCAAATATGATGTTAAATTAAAAGAGTCGGTAGAGTTGAATTTTTCCGTGCCGATATTGAAAGCTGATTATATAAATGGCATTAAGATATATCCAAATGAGGATGTTGTCATATCGCTTGCAGATTCAAAAAGAAGCGTGTCTATCGCTCCAAAAAAATATTGGAATCCGGAAAGTGAGTATGTGTTATCCTTGCCGGAAGGCTATAGCGCAATGTTTACAAAAATAAATATCCAACAGTTCAGATTCTCTACGGAAAAATATCCAACAGTGAAAATGGTTACTCCGTCCAATGGCGCGAAAGATGTTATTGTCGGTGTTGAAGATCCGATTGTTGTTGATTTTAACAAATCAACTAAAGGATTTTTTATTAAATTTGAATCCGATCCTTTGGGAGAGTTTGTTTTCCAAAATAATCCTGAAAAAACTCAGTTTAAGCTTTTACCTAAAAATAAAATCAAGGACGGTAAAATTTATAAGTTAAAGATTTCCATAAAAGCCGGAGAGGAAGATGATTCCGGTTACCGAGAAATATATACCGGATCTTTTGAAACGTTGGCTCCAGCATCAATTAGCTGGGATAAGAATCTTTCCATTCGTCTTGAACAGGCGAAAAAATATGCTCGTGCCAAAATAACAACCGGAAAATATATTGACATTAATACTTCTTCCCAAATAATGACTATTTTTGAAGATGGAAAATTTTTAGATGCTTACCTAATTTCTTCCGGAAAAAGAGGAATGCAAACTCCGATTGGGGAGCACAAGATTTATAATAAATTTCCGCGGGCTTTTTCCAAAGCTTATGGTCTTTACATGCCATATTGGATGGCGATATTGCCGACAGGAAAAGTCGGTATTCATGAACTTCCAGAATGGCCGGGAGGGTATAAGGAAGGTGCGAATCATTTGGGAATTCCGGTTTCTCACGGCTGTGTAAGATTGGGTGTCGGATCAGCTCAAAGAGTATATGAATGGGCTGAAATCGGTACGCCGGTGATAATACATTAGAAAAATCAAATGGGAGAAAGATTAGAAAAATTTATCCTATATTATCTGCCGGCCTTTATTGTGGCCGGCTTAATATTCTATTTTTCATCAGTTCCTTCTTTGCGTTATGAAGTTGGAAATGTATCTTTGGAAGTTTTCTTGAGAAAAGCAGCACATTTTATTGAATATGCTCTATTATCTTTTTTTATTTTCCGGATATTTTTTAAGGCGCACAAAATAAACTTGGATCTTTCAGTGTTTTTTGCTCTTTTGATTTCGATAGTTTATTCAGCAAGTGATGAGTTGCATCAGAGTTTTGTTGTCGGAAGATCCGGCCAATTTATCGATCTGATTTTTGACACTTTTAGCATGGTTTTTTTCCTGGGAATAATCTCTGTCGTCAAGAATTTTTCTTGGAAAAAAATAATTATCATTATCTTATCTCTGATGGCAATAATTTTTTTGGAGTTTTGGATGATTGATAAGGCAAAAATATATGAAGAAAAAATAATAATAATCGATAATCAAACGGAGCAGTTCCATGAAAATCAGGAAATAGAAAACAATAAAAATGAAATTAGTGAAAAAAGTCTCATTGAAGCTGGAGACAATCAGGGGGAAAAAGAAAATCTTGAAAAAGAAATAATTTTTCCGGAGGAAATATTAATCAATGTCCCTTTTGCATCCCAAGCTCCTTTTGCCAAATGGGACGAATATCATGAAGAAGCTTGTGAAGAAGCTTCTCTTATTATGGTCAAATATTATCTGGAGGGAAAAAAACTTGATAAAGAGACAGCAGAAGAAGAAATTCAAAAGCTCATTACTTATCAAATTAAAAAATATGGCGATTATCGTGATAGTTCTGCGAGGCAACTTGTGGAAATTGCGAGGGATTATTACGGTATAAGAAATATGGAAGTTGTTTATGATTTTTCTTTGGAAGATATAAAAAAATATTTGTCCAAGGGAAAACCAATAATTATTCCAGCAGCCGGAAGGCTTCTTGGGAATCCGAATTTCACTCCGCCCGGTCCGCTCTATCACAATCTTGTTCTAATTGGGTATTCCGGCGATATTATAATTACTAATGATCCTGGAACAAGAAAAGGTGAGGGTTATAAGTATGACTTAAAAACGATCTATTCAGCCATCCATGACTTTCCTGGAAACCTGAAAAATATCGAAAAAGGACAAAAAGCGATGATAATTCTCAAATGATTTATGCTATACTGAAAGCATAATATAAAAACAAGAAAGGAGGTGTGGAAATATGTATAAAAAAATAGGCTGTCTGTTTATCGCATTTTCGGTGATCGCGTTTATAATATCAGGATATGTTTTCTTTTTCCGAAGTTCTATTTTTAATTTAGCAGGAACGCAGTGGATGCTTGTTGCTATTATTTTGGGAATTTATGGAATTCATCTGAATTTGCGATTGGGAAACTATCCTTCTGGAAATTCTCAGTCTTAATTAAAAATACTGTATGTCAAAAATAATCATCGACATTGAAACAGTCGGATTTGATTTCAATTCTTTCGAAAAAAAACAACAGGAATATCTCTTGAAATTCAGTGAAACTGAAGAGGAAATAGAAGAGACTAAAAATCATCTGGCTTTTTATCCTTTGACCGCCAAGGTGGTTTCAATCGGAATGCTTAATCCGAAAACCGGACGCGGGCAGGTTCTTTTTGAATCTTCCGGAGAAAAGATTGATAATTTTGAAGAGGGCGGATTTTTATATGAATGTGGAAAAGAAAAAGAAATTTTGGAAAAATTTTGGGAAAAAGTCAAAAAATATGACCAGGTGGTAACTTTTAACGGACGAGGATTTGATATTCCATTTTTAATGATGCGCAGTTCTATTCACAATATTCATCCGACCAGGAATCTTTTAGGGTATCGCTATTCCCATAAAGAGCATTGCGATCTCTTGGATCAGTTGACTTTTTATGGGGCAATCCGGAAATTTAATCTGGATTTTTATGCCAAATCTTTCGGAGTGGAAAGTTCGAAAGATTCCGGCATCGACGGTTCGATGGTTGGGGAACTTTATAAAAATAAAAAATATTTAGACATTGCTCGATATTGCGCTAAAGATCTCCTTACAACAAAAGGAATTTTTGAGCATTGGGAGAAATATCTGAAATTCTAAAAAAGCCGTTATGAAAAATAATCTATATGTTATAGCTCACAATATCCGTAGCGCCTATAATATCGGTGCGATTTTACGCACTGCCGACGGAGCGGGGGTTGGAAAAGTTTATTTAACCGGATATTCGCCAATTCCTTTCCAGGAAAAGAAGGATGTTTATCCGACACAAGCTCAAAAGATGATTTCTAAAACGGCGCTTGGAGCGGAAAAATTTGTTAGTTGGGAAAGATTTGAAGATATTGAAAATGTTATTGCTAAATTGAAAAAGAATAAAGTTAAAATTATTGCGCTGGAAAATAATTGCAAAAGTACGGATTATAAAAAGGCGAAGTATGATTTTCCCTGTGCTATTATTCTTGGAGAAGAAGTCGGAGGAATAACGCCAAAGCTTTTGAAAAAATGCGATTGGGTTGTTTCTATTCCGATGCGAGGAAAGAAAGAATCGCTTAATGTGTCAGTGGCGGCGGGGATTGCGATTTATGAGATTTTGAAATAAAATTAGATAAGAAGTAAAAAATAAAGAAAAATCCCAGATGGTCGGGCATATCCGGTTACTGCGGTTTTGAAAAATAGTTTATGAAAAAAAAGCTGGCTATATTTGATATTGACGGAACAATATTTCGCAAAAATTTGCATTTTGAACTTTTGGACGAATTGGTTTGGATGAAGATATTTGATAAAAATGTGCGGGAAGAGCTTGTTCATCTTTATGGCAATTGGCTGAATAATGAAGGCTCATATGAAGCCTATCGTTTCAAACTAGTTGAACTTTATGAAAATAAAATAAAAGGTTGTGATCAGGAAAAAATAATTGAGGCGGCAAAGGTTGTGGCGAATTTTAATGCTAAAAGGATATATATTTTCGCCAAGAAAGTCCTAGACGAGCTGCGTCATGATCATATCATGTTAGCCATTTCAGGTTCCCCAATAGAGATTGTCAAAGAATACGCCAGAATATTGGAATTTGACGCTTATTTCGGAAGCGTTTATGAAATAGACAAAAATAAAATCTATACCGGAAAAACGATTTTTGAGCCGACTAAAGACAAAGGCGCGGTGGTCAAGCAATTTGTGGCAGAAAATGATATTTCTTTGGTAAATTCTTTTGGAATGGGTGATACCAGGTCAGACGCTAAATTTTTGGAACTGGTGGATAATCCAGTGGCTTTCAATCCTGATTCAGAACTTAAGGATATTGCTGAAAAATCCGGCTGGAAGATAATGGTTGAGAAAAAAGATGTTGTTTATGAAATAAATAATTCTAAATTTAGAAAAAAATAATCATATGAATATTTTCGACGTGTATTTTTTTATGGCTGCGCTGGTAGTTTTTATACTTTTTATCCTGTATCTCATATTTTATTACGCTTCGACGAATCAGAATAAATTCTTCGATGATTGGGTAAAAAAGACACTTTGGCTCTGGCTGCCATTCTATGCTTTGCAACGACTTATTAAGGAGGTGATTTTAAAAAAGTAGCGTCTTATATTTTAGAAAAACAAAAAACACGAGAATTAAATCTCGTGTTTTTTATATTTTAAATTAGAAAACTATTTCACATTTTCGACGAATTTCTTGAAGACTTCCGGATTTTCAACCGCCATTTGTGACATTACTTTTCGGTCAACTTCGATTTTATTGTCGGTCAGGGTTTTGATGAATGAGCTATATTTAAGTCCCAATTCTCGGAGGGCGATATTGAGCCGGGTAATCCAAAGTCTTCGATTGGTTCTTTTTTTAGCCCGTCTGTCACGAAAAGCATACTTTCCGGCTTTTATCAAAGCTTCTTTAGCAGCTGCATAATGTGATTTTCTTCTCCAGCGGAAACCCTTGGCGTCTTTCAGAAGATTCTTTCTTCTCTTGGAAGCGACCACTCCGCGTTTTACTCTAGTCATAGTTGTTATTTAAATTTGAAATTTAAAATTAAAAAATAAAATTAATTAATGTCGTAGGGAATAGCTTTCAGAACATTTTTTTCATCGGTCTTGAAAAGTCTTTTGTCGCTTTTCTTATCTCTTCCGACTTTTCCGGTTTCTTTGGAATTGAAATGATTTTGACCGGTTGATCTCACAAGTACTTTTTTTCTCTTGGTAACCTTGATCTTTTTTGACAAGGCTTTGAATGTTTTGAGTTTAGGCATCTTTATATTGTTAAACTGTTAAACTGTTAAACTGTTTCAATGAATGTATGTGTGACAATTTAGCAATTCAGCCATTTAACTTGTTTAGTGATTTATTGCGGTGCAATTATTGTATTGAATCCACCTGGAAATCTTTTTATCTCCTGTTCTATCTTTTTGGGAGTGGTTATGTTTTTTACGAATTCTTCTAGATTGGATTTGGCCAGATCTTGATGAGCTTTTTCCCGACCACGCAAAGTTATTTCTATCTTAATCTTGTTGCCTTTTTGCAGGAATTTTTCCGCCTGTTCTTTTTTAAAATCCAAATCGTGGTCATCAGTCCTTACTCCGATGCGAATTCCTTTAATTTCTGATTTTTTTTGCTTGGCTTTATTATTTTTATCCTGTTTTGATTGTTGATATTGAAATTTTCCAAAATCCATTATTTTACAAACCGGAGGCTTGGCAAGGGGAGCTATTTCCACCAAATCAAGCTCTTGTTCTTTCGCCATGCGCAAAGCTTCATCTGATGACATTAAACCAAGCTGTTCTCCCGAGTCGCTAACGACTCTTACTTCAAGCGCCCTGATGTATTCATTTATTCTTGTTTGCGGTCCTTTCTTTTGTTGGAAAGGCCTTCTTTTTGATATGCGTCTTATGACTTTAATCTTAATAATTATTATTGTGGAGATGATGGGAATTGAACCCATGTCCAAAATTATTCTTACAAAACAATCTACAAACTTATCCAATTCTTTTTCCGATGCAAATCGGATTTTTCAGTTTGACGGTATTGAATTGAAAAGGCCCGTCAGACCTATTCCGGAATAGTTTTGCCGATTAAATCCGGAAAACTTAATCGACTATCCCGATATTTGGCACCGAGCTCTGTTTATCGGAAGTCAACAGTTCGATGGCTAAAGCTTATATTAAGCTAAAGCGGTAGCGAAGTTCACCGAAAAAGCTTGCGCAATCGCGGATTTCGCTTTGGTTATGAAGTTTGCACTTATAACTTTTTGATATTTTTTTACGAAGTTTATCAACTTCGGTTTGCCTGTTTTGAAAGTACAACTTGTCGAAACCTGACATCCCCGCCCGCAACGCTTCGTGTAGCGATGCGGGCGGGCCCGCCAGTAACTTTTTGCTAAAATATAGGTAAATCCGTCAGTTATTATCTAATCTTTAAATCACTCAATCTTCTTTTTAAATAAGCTCTTCCGTGCCTGTTTTAAGAGATTTTTCTCTCTTTATAGCATCAGACATAATATTACAAGCTTCATAATATAATAATTCGAACGGCTTCCTACTTGATGTTGATTTTACTTTTCCGCCATTATGTTCTTTAAATCTTTTTCTTAAGTTGTCAGTATGTCCGACGTAGACAAATTTGTCTCTTAAGCTCTTAATTGCATAAACATAATACATAGAAATAGAATTATAATTTCTAATAAAAATCTAAATTATGAATTTTTCAGGGTTCTATGAATTTGTCTATCAGACTCTCTTTTTTTAATGTCTTGGCGCTTGTCATATTCTTTTTTTCCTTTTCCCACGCCAAACTCAAGCTTTACCAGCTGGAGTTTAGTATACATTCTAAGGGGCACTAATGTCAAGCCCTTTTCTCTTATTTTTCCTATTAAATGGCTTATTTCTGAATTTCTAAGGAGTAGTTTTCTTGGTCGGGTCGGATCATAGCTGGAGAGTTTTCCGGCAAATTTATAGGGCGTGATATGAGCGTTGGTGAGGAAAAGTTCTTTCCCATGTATAGTTACAAAACTTTCTTTTAGGCTCACGTGTCCGGCTTTGGCAGATTTAACTTCGTGTCCGAACAATTCCAAGCCAGCCTCGTATTTATCCGAAATCAAATAATCAAAATTAGCTTTTTTATTTATTGCTAGCGTACCCATATCATAATTTTAGCATTCATTGTCTTATTGCAAAAGTTTTTTTAACTTTTATTATCTCCAGAAAACTTTAAAAATTCTTAAAAATACATTTTATCCGCTTTCTTTGATGCCAAAGAAAGCGGACGGAAGAGTTGCTGTCCACACTAATCCGCTAGGTATAAATTTTTTGTTCATTCGCTCAAAATCGAAGTTGTTCCTTCGGCAACAAGGCCGGATTTTTTCACTCATTCACTCAATTTGTAAACTTCGCGAACTCAAGTGCGGGATTATGAAAATACAAAAAAATTATAACTCTCAGACAGTGATTCCAAAAAATCCTCCAATTTTGAACAACTGAATAAATAAAAAATCCGCAATCGGATTTTTTATTTTAAGCAAAAAATTTTAAGCTCGGGAAACATATTCTCCTTTTTCAGTGTTGACGATTATTTCATCGCCGGTTTCAATGAAAAGGGGAGTGGATACGGTTTTCCCGGTTTCAAGCACTACCATTTTTCCTCCGGTCGAAACCGTATTTCCTTTGATTCCCGGTGGAGCTTCAACGACCTTCAATTTCATTTTTACCGGAAGCTCGATGTTTATGGCATTTCCCTGAAAATTCAAGAATACAACTTCTGTTCCCTCAGTGAGATAGTCAGCATTGCTGCCAATCGCTTCGGAAGACAGCTGGAATTGCTCATAAGAAGACATATCCATAAAACAAAAATTAGTTCCTTCTTTGTATAGATATTGAGCGTTTGATTTTGAAATATCCGCTTCTTCGACTTGTTCGGCACCTTGGAATGTGTTTTCTATCATTGCGCCTGTCATTAAATTTTTAAGTCTGGTTCGAAGAACGGATCCGGCTCGACCGGTTTTTGAATGTTCATGGTATAAAACCGCAAAGGGCATACCATTGAGAATTATATTTTTTCCTGCTTTTATTTCATTTATTCCTATCATAGGTTGGTCATTGTTAAATTGCCAAATTGTTAGAATAAATCAATCAGCTATTCAACTTTTTAACTTTTTAATAGCTTATCTTGCAACAAAAGGCACGAGAGCCATAGTGCGAGCTTTTTTAATAGCGCTAGCCAGAGCTCTTTGATGTTTGGTACATGTTCCGTGACGTTTCGGCGGATATATTTTTCCCTGAGAATTCATAAATCTTCGCAAGAGATAAGCATCTTTAAAATCGATTTTTTCTATTTTATTCTGACAAAAATGGCAGAGTTTTTTTTCATTCTTTATCTGTTCCATGTATATTTATTGCTAAATTGCCAAATTGTTGAATTGTTATAAATACAAAAATCAACCATTTAACCATTTAACCATTTAACTATTTAAAAAGGCACATCTTCAATTCGAACTTCTTCCTCTTCATCAAGATTGATGGTTGGAATAGATTCGGCCGGAGTTTCTTCTTTTGGAGCAGCTGGAGAAACGGCCGGACGATTGAAATTTCCGGAATTTTGACTTTCAACTCCCGATGAATTTCTGGCTTTATTTCCCATCTGCATATTTTCAGCAATAATCTCAGTCGTTCTTCTTTCCACACCGTCTTTCCCGGTATATTTTCTGGTTTGGAGCCGTCCTTCAAAATAGACTTCCTGACCTTTTTGAAGATATTGTCCTGCAATTTCACCAAGTTTTCTCCAAGCGATGATATTGTGAAATTCTGTTTTTTCCTGCTTCTGACCGCTCTGGTCTTTCCATGAGTAACTTGTTGCCAGAGAAATCGAAGTTACTGTTTGTCCGGAAGAGGTTGTTCTGACTTCTGGATCGCGGGTGAGTCTTCCCACCAGCATGACTTTGTTCAAGTTCATAAATCATTTAGCCTATAGCATGTAACAGATTTGTTTCATGCTAGATGCTCTATGTTATATGTTTAATATTTCTTCAAGTTTTTTATCAATATCTTCTTCGGTGGTTTTCTCTTTTTCCTCTTTTTTGTCTTCAGCTACTGCCACCTTTTCTTCCGGTTGGATATTTTTATCTTCGATTTGCTCTTTTTTTTCTTCTTCTACTTCAGCAGATTTTTCCTGTCTCATTTGGGCGGCTTGCGCCTGATCGATTCTTTCTTCTTTTGATCTTAACTCCGGAAGCTCATCTGCGCGGCTGATTACAAAACGCAAAACTCCTTGATAGAGATTGAGTTTGGAAATAATTTCTTGGACATTTTCTTTTTCCGTCATTTCAAAACGTTGGGCGATATAAGTTCCATGAGTTTCGTGCTTGATCTCATAGGAGAGTTTTCTTTTTTCCTGAGTTTCTTTTTCTTCAAAAACGCCGCCGTTTGCAGTTACGATTTCTTTGACTTCTTTTTTTATCTTATCCAATTCCATTTCCTTGGAATTGCCGACAAGATAGAACAATTCATATTTCATAGATTGTCTTTTCTGCTCATTGATTTTTAGCTTATAAGACTTAAAAAATAGTTAAATCAGATAGCCAAAAACTCATAAAGCTTATTTATTAAATTTTTTTAACTAACAAAAAACCGCTAAAGAAAGCCATTCCTTGCGGATAATTATCCTCTTATCCCTTTTTAATTTGGTCAGGGCGAGAGAATGCAATGGACTTTCTATGTTTTCTAGAGTCTATAGGAAAAAAATCCTTTAGTCAAGAGAGAAATATTTTTTATGAATGCTTAAATTTTAAACTCAATCACATCGCCGTCTTTAACGATATAATCTTTCCCTTCGGTCCGAAGAGTTCCGAGTTCGCGGGCTTTTCCCCAGGACGTTGCTTCCAAAAGTTTGTCCCATTGAATTACTTCGGCGCGGACGAATTTATCTTTGAAATCGTTGTGAATTGCCGTGCCGGCGAGAGGAGCTGTCCAACCGCGCTTGATTGTCCAAGCGCGGGATTCTTCCACGCCGGTGGTGAGAAAAGTAATAAGACCAAGCAAATCATAGGCTCTGACAATCAGTTCATCCAAGTTTGATTTTATTTCTAATTCCGCTGCTTCTTCTTTTGACATTTCAATCAATTCTTCTTCGATTTTGATGTCCAGTTTCACGTGAGGAAGTTTTTTCAAATTTTCTGGCAATTCTTGATTTACATCGGAAACATTATAAACAAACAAAAAAGGTTTCATCGTGAGGAGAGAAAGTTCTCGAACGATAATTTGAGTGTTTTCGTCTTCCATATCAAAATCCAGCGTATTGGCTAACTGGACGTTTCCCAAAGTTTCTTTTATTCGATTAAGAACGGAGAGCTGTTCGGTGGCGCCACTTTTATTTCCACGGACATCTTTTTCCAAACGGATTTTTACTTTTCCGACAGTTTCCAAATCAGCCAAAATTAATTCGGTATTTATTACTTCAATATCATCTTGAGGACTGACCTTATTATTAACGTGAGTGATTTTATCATTTTCAAAAACCCTAACGACTTGGCAAATCGCGTCGACTTCCCGGATATTGGACAAAAATTTATTTCCCAAACCTTCTCCGGTGGAGGCGCCTTTAACAATTCCGGCAATGTCGACAAATTCCACGATGGCGGGGATTATTTTTTTTGATTTTGACATCCCTGCCAATTTATTGAGCCTTGCGTCTGGGACCTTAACAATGCCAACATTTGGCTCAATCGTGCAAAAAGGATAATTGCTAATATCAACCTGTGTTTTAGTCAGGGCCTTAAAAAGAGTTGATTTTCCGACATTAGGGAGTCCGACGATTCCGATTTTCATAAGAGTGTGTTTATTCTTTATTTACAATCTCAAGCATATAGCAATAATAGGGAATAGTAAATAACGCTTGGAATTTTTGAAAAAGCGATTGTATTATATTGGAAATATTGTATAATAAAAACAATAATAATTCCTTGTATTTATTAAAAAATAAAATGAAAAAAATAACAATCGTTTTAGAAGTTTTTTTATTAATGTTTTTCGTTCTCGTATCTGTGGCGAAAGCGGAAGAGGTATCGACTCAAAAATCTCAACGCCTTATTGAGCTTTTCAAAGATGAAAAGGTTCCTGGCAGTATCGATTGTTCGCAGTTTCACGATATTAGGAATGTGGAAATGAGTATCTTGGCAAAAACCCAAGATGTTACTCCTGGAGTGATGGTAGAAATAAGCGGAGAAATAACAAATAATAATGATTATCCTATTATAAACGGAGCGGTGTATGTAAAAGTTTTCAGGGGGGATAGCTTCATTGATCAATTTTTCGCTAAAGAGAATTTGAAAATAGCTTCAAAAGAAGTTCAAGATATATCATTTAATTGGAACGTGCCTGCCTATGCCGTTTCCGGCAAATATCAAATCAGGGCGTTTCTTGTTTCGAATAAAAGATTCGATATTTCAGGTATGGCTTTATACAATAATGCTCCCGGAGCATCAGCAGACATAGATGTGAAATCGGAAAAAGAGGGTCAAATATCTTTTGATGAAGGATATTTTATTTTAGACAAAGAATATAAATACAAAATCGGTAGAATTGCTTTAGTAAAATTGGAGAATACAATTTCAATCAAACTAAATATCAAAAATGAGACAGTCGAAAAACAAACCGTCCCACTAAAATGGACGCTTTACAAGAATAATAGCTTGGATGAGAAGAATATCATTAACGTGATGGAGGAAGAAATCGAACTGGAAGCCGGCAAGGTTAAGGAGTTGGAATATAAGATGACGAATAATGAATATTCTAATTATTCTTTAATTGCCAGGGCTAACTATCAAGATACAAGTTCTATCGCTAATTTGAACATTATAAATACAAGCAAAATGGGCTCGCTCATAGATTTTCTCACTGTTTCCGGATATCCATTGAAAAAAAATCAGGATTCCAAAATTTTTGCTTGTCTTGGGAATACCGGAGGAACGGCTGATGGTAAGAATTATAAATTGATTCTCAAGCTCGTTGATAATGGAGGAAAAACTATCCATTCTTATGAATATTCAGGAAAAATATCTTCAAAAATGGGACTCGACGATTCTTTCAAGCCGGAAAAAGATTATAATAATTTCACTTTGAAAGCTGAGCTTTATTCTGATGGCAAGATGATTGACAGTGCGGAGATGGAATATGGTAATAAATCTAAAAAAGAAATTGAAGCCATTGATCAAAAAGAAGCAGGCAAGGAAAAAGATAAAGCGGGAAGTGTCTGGAAATCAACAGCTTGGATAGTTGTTGTTGTCCTTCTGATTCTATCTGTAATACTTATCGCTATAAAGAAAAAAGGAAGCAGTTCTTTCATCTTTCCGTTCTTTTTGTTAGCTGGCGCATTTTTTCTGGGAGCAGGAAAGGCGCAGGCGCTGACGACATATGTTTATGGCCCATCAGTTAATCCTTGTATACCAACTAGCTATTGTTCGTATACTGTTACGGGAGTTTTTTCTACTCAGGTATTGTTGAACGGCAGCGAAATTGGAAAGTCCGGAACTGCTAAAGTTGGAGACATGATTTCTGCCAGTGAAGGATTAATGTATTTAGAGGCTTCGGGTGGCGGAGTTGCAAGTGTTGCCGTTATAAATGATCTTTCAAAGATATCAATCAATCCTTCAATAAGTGGTCCGGTGAGCGGTGGCAAAGTTACAGGCGCAGGAACGATCAAAATAACCTATTCTTATCCGGCTATAGATCCGGTGAATTGGAAAGCAGGGTTGTCTGGCGTTTATTATTGTCCCCAATTTTATGCTTCAGATCCAACCTGTGGTGATTCCAGTGGTTCAGGAACAACCTATTTCCCCGCTCAAACGATAACTTATACTTTGACTGCAACTGGCTCTGCTGTTAATGCTTCTTGCGGAACAAATGCTCAAACTTATCCTTATGATATAACTGCTTACTCTGGAACATTCTGTTTAACCGGAACGCTTTATCCAGCTTCTCCTTCTCCAGTTTTCCCAATAGCAGGAAGTTCAGTAACTTGGACTTGTGCAGGTGCTAATGGAGGATCAAATGTAAGTTGTTCAGCAACAAGAAATAATGCAATCCCATGTTCTTTCAGAGGAAGAATCATTCCTCACTTATCAGGTGAAACTGTTTATTCATCGGAAACTGTTGAATGCGGGTCAACTTGTGAGAGCGGGGTTGTATTTTGTGAAAACGGAAATGTTTCGGGCGATACCGGTTATTCTTATTTTAGCTGTGCGGCAGAAGATTGTCCTAATCCTCCGTCATATTCTTCTTGGAAAGAAGTTCGACCATAAATATTTTAAAATTTAATCATTAAAAAATAAAATGAAAAAAACTACAAATTTAATTCTATTCTTGTTGCTATTTATGTTTTCTTTTGTCGTAGCAGAAAAAGCGCAGGCACTGACGACATCTGTTACTGGACCGAATCTTTCAATTTGTACTCCTGCTGAATATTGCTCTGCTACAATAATAGGAAATTATTCCACTAAAGTTCTTCTGAATGGTAGTGAAATTAATAGTCTTTCCAAAACCGTCAAAGTAGGAAACACGATTTCTACCAGTGCTGGGTCGATGTATTTATATTCTTCAAATAGCGGAGTTGCAGGAGCTACTGTTACAAATGATTTTTCAAAAATATCAATCAGTCCTTCAATAAGCGGTCCAGTGAGTGGCGGTAAGATTACAGGTGCGGGAACGATTAAGGTAATTTATACTTATCCAGCTATAAATCCGGTGAACTATACCGCATATATTTCTGGCGCCTATACTGCAGGTATGGGTGATCAGTCTTTTCCAGGAACAACCTATTTTCCTGCGCAAACAATCACTTATACTTTGACTGCAACTGGTTCTGCTGTTAATGCTTCTTGTGGATCAAACGTAAGAACATCAACCTCTCCTTATTCCAGTTCTACAACATCTTGGCCTAGCACTTCTTCAACAGCTTTCTGCGCTTCAGGAACCGCTCCATCTACACCAACTTTTCCTTCGGCCGGAAGCTCAACCAGCTGGACCTGTACCGGATCAAATGGCGGATCAAGTGCTTCTTGCGTGGCCTATCGGGCAGCTGCTCCAATTAACGGCTCTTGTGGATCAAATGCTACAAATTATCCTTATTCCTCAACTTCATATTCTGGAACATTCTGCTTAACTGGAACAGCTTCTCCAGCTTCTCCAGCTTTTCCGACTCCGGGAGGCTCAACTAGTTGGACTTGCAACGGTTCAAATGGGGGAGTAAATAGGTCTTGTTTGGCTACAAGGACTTCTCCGCCACCTCCTGCTAATGTTATTCCCACCGCTTCTATAAATTCTCCATCTTCCAATCAAGCAATAAAATCTGGAGTATCTATAAGTTTTTCCGGTAGTGGAACGGATTCGGATGGAACCATTTCTGGTTATGAGTGGAGGCTAGGGAATTGTTCAACCGGAACATTGCTTTCTTCCAGTTCTTCTTTTAGTCGTAATTTTTCTTCCGTTGGAACTTATAATATATATCTTCGAGTCAAGGATAATTCTAATGCTTATTCCACTAATTGCCCATCAAGAACAATAACTGTGAGTGCAGCAGCATCAGGATCAACCGGTTCTTGCACTAAAAATTTAGTGTATATGCCAGTTACTATAGGAGGAGGACCTAATGATTGTCGAGGAGTTGGTTGTGTAGGAATGTCTGAAGGGCAATCCTGTAGTTCTGAGGGATCGGGTTGTATGGTAGCGTGCACTGAAATGTCAGGAGTGCAGCTATTAGTATGCATGGACCCAGCTTGCTCTTATGATATTTATAACAGAACAGTTTCTTGTCCTCCTTGTAATTATTCTTGCACCGGCACCATTCCTGCTAATGCTGCTGCCTATGATGCCGAAGAAAGTACCGGTCTTACCGCTAATACCGCTTGGTCGCCTTCTACTTCTGACACAGCGACCAAATGCCAATACAGATGTAATAGTGGATATAATTGGAATGGATCTTCTTGTGCTCCCATTGTCAATGCCTCATGTGGATCAAACGTAAGAACATCAACCTCTCCTTATTCCAGTTCTACAACATCTT
>CAYOTC010000010.1:0-12242 GCA_964406815.1 uncultured Bdellovibrionales bacterium | reverse complement strand
ACTAGTTGGACTTGCAACGGTTCAAATGGGGGAGTAAATAGGTCTTGTTTGGCTATAAGAAATGCTATGTGTACTGTCAATACCGCACCAACTGCGACAATTACCGCTCCGACTGCCAATCGAACAATAACTGCTGGTACATCAGTATCTTTCACTGGAACAGCCTCTGATCCTGACGGAAATACTATAACAAACTATGAATGGAGAGTGGGAAGTTGTACTGGAACATTACTTTCTTCCAGTTCTTCCTTCAGTTATACTTTTTCTAATGTAGGAACTTACAATATTTACTTCCGCGCTTATGACGGATGCACTTGGTCAGCTTGTCAATCCAGGACGATAACTGTAAATGCGGGAACCTCAGGATCAACAGGATCTTGTACTAAAAATTTAGTGTATATGCCAGTTACTATAGGAGGAGGACCTAATGATTGTCGAGGAGTTGGTTGTGTAGGAATGTCTGAAGGGCAATCCTGTAGTTCTGAGGGATCGGGTTGTATGGTAGCGTGCACTGAAATGTCAGGAGTGCAGCTATTAGTATGCATGGACCCAGCTTGCTCTTATGATATTTATAACAGAACAGTTTCTTGTCCTCCTTGTTCCTGCACCGGCTCAATTCCTACTAATAACGCCACAATGTGTACAGGAGATAGCACAACAACAGCTGCTCTTCCTTGGCAGAATGTTCCTTTGAATGGTTGTACGACTAGAAAATGTGAATTTTTTTGTGATAGTGGATATAATTATAATCCAGCCACTAATACTTGCGCTCCAATCATAAGAGGTTCTTGCGGAACAAATGCTCAAACTTATTCTTATGATGCAACTGCTTATCCCGGAACTTCATTCTGCTTAACTGGAACAGCTTCTCCAGCTTCTCCAGCTTTTCCGTCAGAAGGCAATTCAGTAACTTGGACTTGCTCAGGAGGAGACAATACAATAAGCACAGATGATGTAAATTGTTCAGCAACAAGAAATAATGCAAGGTCATGCGCTATTCCGTGGAGCACTACAGGCGAAACCGTAACTAGTGGAAATGCCCTAACAGTTTATCCATCAGCAACTGTTCCTTGTGGTTCGACTTGTGCTCCTCAATATAGGCTTTGTGTAGATGGGACACTAGAATCAGGATCGTCCATTGTTAGATGTGAACCAGAAGATTGTCCTAATCCTCCGTCATATTCCTCTTGGAAAGAAGTGCGACCATAAATATCTTAAAATTTAATCATTAAAAATAAAAAAATGACAACAGTAAAAAAAATAATCATCATCATATTGATAATTGTGGTTGCGGTGCTTATCTATATGGTTACGATAGGGAAAAGAAATACGGCCGTTGCTCCGACTGAAAATACGAAAGCCGGAGAGAAACAGGAAGTTAAGAATGAAACCGGAGAAAAAGAGGAAATTAAGATTCCGACAGTTGCCAACGAAGAAAAAAAGGATTTGTCAGCGGTTCAGGGAAAAGTTTCAAAAATTGATATCGGAAGCGTCACGATAATTGCTGAAGGAGATATTGAAGAGACTTTTTCCATCCCGACCGAAAACGTTCAATTTTTCAAGGAAGTAAAAAAAGATGAAAGCTTTATGATGGAAGAAATCGGACTTTTGGATATCAAAGAAGGGGATGATGTTGAAATATTGATCAATGCGGAAAAGAAAGAGCTTTCTTTCCTTAAGGTTTTATCTGAATAATAAGTTCTATCCGCGAATTAAAACCCGATCCCAAAAAGGACCGGGTTTTGCTTTATAATAAGGAGTTTTTGTGTTATTATTGGGATATAAATATTAAGAGATTATGAATATGGAAATCAATCCGGGAATTTTTAAAGCTTATGATATTCGGGGAGTCTATCCTTCCGAGCTTAATGAGGAGATAGGAAAAAAAGTCGGTCAGAGTTTTGCCAAATATGTCGGGAAATCGCCGATTATTGTCGGTTATGATTCCAGGATATCTTCTCCTAATTTGAGCCAGGCAATAATAGACGGACTTATCAGCCAGGGGGCGGAGGTTATTAATATCGGACTTTGCACTACCAGCAGTTTTTATTTTACAGTCGGTGATTTGAAAGAAGCTGAAGGAGGAATTATGGTAACCGCTTCGCATGCCAGCAAGGAATTTAATGGTTTCAAAATGGTTTTTAGGGGGAATATGCCGCTTACCAAGGAACAGATATTGGAAGTAAAAAATATAACTCTCAATGAAGAATTTTCTCCAGCAGAAAAAAAAGGAAGCGTGATAAAAAAAGATCCTACGGATAATTATGTAAAAATGGTCAGAGGTTCCATAAAGGAAAAAATAAAACCTTTGAAAGTCGTGATGGACGCCGGGAACGGAACTGCCGGACTTTACATAGAAAAAGTTTTTTACGGACTTGGTTTGAAAGTAGTTCCGATTTTTCTGGAACCGGATGGAGATTTTCCCAATCATGAAACTAATCCGAAGTTGCCGGAAAACAGGGAAAAACTAAAAACTAAAATATTGGAAGAGAAGGCTGATCTCGGTTTTATGTTTGATGGTGATAGCGATCGGTCGTGCGTTCTTGATCGCAGTGGCAATCTGGTCGATTACAGTTTGGTGATGGCGATAATCGCGGAGTATCTGGTGAAAAACTCCGAAAGGAAAAAAGTGGTCTATGAAGTGCGGACATCTAACCTGGTGCGTGATTGGGTTGAAAGGGCGGGAGGAAGCGTGGAAATAACGGAATGCTGGACTATTCCCATAAAACTGAAAATGAAATCTGATCCGGAATTTATTTTTGGCGGAGAAACATCCGGACATTTTATGTTTCGCGACAATTATGAAGCAGATGATGGGATTTTGAGTGTCCTATTTTTCCTCCAAGCTATAAGCGCGAAAGAAGAAACGATCGACGAGATAATAAAAAAATTCAAAGAAAAATATTTCGTGTTGGAAGAGACGAATTTCCATATGTCGAATATGGACGAGGGCGATGTTATTATTAAAAAACTCAAAGACAAGTATTCTTCCGAAGGAGCGAAGATTTTGGAAATTGACGGCTTAAGCGTCATATATCCAAATTGGTGGTTTAATCTTAGGAAATCTCAGTCGGAACCGGTAATCAGGCTAAATCTAGAAGCTTCTTCCAAAGAAATATTTGAAGAAAAAAAATCGGAACTAATCGGCTTGATTGAGAATAAATGATATGGAAAAATATTACGTCAAATATGATGAAATTAAAGAAAGAGGTTTTGTGGTTGATGCTTTTCTTCCGACTAATCCTGATCTTCCGACATATGGACTGACCGTTTCTCTAGCTTGGCCATTGCCCAAAGGGCTCAAAGATGCTTATGAAAAATTGCAAGAGGAACTTTCGCAGTTCGGGGATGATGTTTATGTCTATCCTTATGAAAAAACCCATGTAACTGTCTTGACTCTTCTCAATTTCAAAAAATATCAAAACCCCAATGCTCAACAAATTGAGGAAATTGAAAAACTGATACCACAAATAGCTTCGACGATTTCGAATGTTTTGCAAAAAGATGTTTTCAAAAAGTTGAAACCGTTCAAGATTGAAATAGAATCTCCGGTGCTGGCGAGTGCGGCGGCATTTTTGCCAATTTCAAACCCAACCGGTGAAATATTTCTTTTGAGAAATGAAATCGCGCCGATCATGGAAAAGGAATTTTCTTTGCAAGTCGAATATAATAAAGAATTCGTCCACTCGACGATTATGCGTTTCAAAAAAGTTCCTCAAGATAAAGAAAAATTTATTGCTAAATTTGAATCGATTGCCAAGCGCAATCGGATAGGGGAAGCTGTTATTAATGAATTCTATCTGACTTCCGAAACCAAGCCATATATGCGAGGCGGAGAGAAAAAACAAATTTTCCGTCTGCAATAATAAAATATTCTACTTCAGATCTGTCTTCGCAATTCATCTACTTTCTTAAGAATTGTTCTGGCCAACTCTTTCGATCGGTCCAGATTTGCTGTTTCTATATATATCCGGAATTCAGGTGCGTTGCCGGAAGGTCTCATATGCACGATTTCATCATTAGCCATAAACTTTCTTACTCCATCAATATAGTCTATTTTTTCAACGGTTGAAGGAAGATTGAATAATTCTTCTGCGACTTTTTCCGCTTGGTCCTTCGCTTCAATTATTCTATTAACTATTCTTTGGCTTATTTCTGTCGGGAATTCTTTGACTGTTTCTGTCCAAACGTATCGCTTGGGATATGAATCTACTAATCCGGAAAGAGATAGCCCTTTTTTCATTGCCGATGAAATAGCTGCAATGATTGGAAGCACTGCATCACGGGTAGGCAAGGCTCTCAAAGGACGTCCGTCCATTTCGATATCACCGGCAGTGAGAAAACCTCCGTTGGCTTCATAGGAAACTGATCTCATTCCGGCTTCATGGTCGATCATCATTGCTTCAATCACATAAGGAGAACCAATTTTTGTCCGGTTTATCTTTTTGAATATCCCGCATTTTTCCAAAGCCGTGTTGCAACTGGCTGTGGCTGAAACCGAATCAGCTTTTAAGAAATCGGAGCAGATAATTCCTAATATATCACCTCTTATAAAATTACCGTTCTCGTCAAAAAGAGCCGGTCGGTCGCTGTCTCCATCGGTGGAAACAATGGCATCGCATGCATGTTCTTTCGCCCAAAGATGGGCCTTATCCAGAATTTCCTCCTGGATCGATTCCGTATCAATCGGAATGAATTCATCTGATCGTTCTACCGGAATGACTTTAGCGCCGAGTTTTTCCAAAATTTCAACCAGAGTATCTCTTCCTACGGCTGAGTGCTGATAGGCGACGATAGTTTTTCCTTTGAGTAGATTATTCGCTTCGAAAAATTGCAGATAACGCTCGATATATTCTTCGTGAGCCTTTCTATTGATAGGGGGCATATCATATGATTTTTTCAGTGAACCTTCATAGAAAAGCGCGTTAAGATCTTCTTCTTCTGATAATTTCGAATAGATTTCCATTATAGCCTTCTCATTATTTTTTAATACTTCTCCATGTGGCAGATTGAATTTTATCCCGTTCCGGTCATGGGGGATGTGGCTGCCGGTTACCATGATGTTCGGGAGATTTCTAATAAAACCATATAAAGATACGGTTGGGGTTGGGACCTTTCCGCAATAATCTACTTCCAATCCTGAATCTTTTATGGCGGCTACCACGGCTTTCAATATCTTGTCAGTGCTTGGCCGCATATCACCAGCCAATGCTACAGCCATACCTTTTCTAATTAATTTTTCTTGAGAAAGGTGGCGGAGAAAAGCAATCGTGTATAGATAACAAACTTTATCAGTAAGTTCTGTCACCAAACCACGCATTCCGCTGGTTCCAAATTTTACCATAGTAGTTGAAATTTAAATTATAAATCCGACTTTCTTTTTCACTTCATCAAGCTTGGCTTTGGCGATAGGACGGATGCGGTCAGCGCCATCTTTCAGGATTTCCAGAACTTTCTCATCGGAAATGGCGTTATATTTTTCTTGAAACTTACTCAAAAATCCGGCGACAACTTCAGCTAGGTCTTTTTTGAAATCTCCATAGCCCTTGCCTTGGTAGGATTTTTCTATTTCTTTAGCTGTTTTATTAGAGAAGGTGGAATAGATGTCAATTAGATTCTTAATGGCTGGTTTTTCTTCGCTATAGATTATTTCTGATCCAGAATCAGTGACAGAACGTATAATTTTCTTTTTTGCTGATTCGATGTCGTCCAAAAGTCCGATGCTTCCCTTATCTGAATCATCGGATTTGCTCATTTTTTTGGCCGGATCGATTAGGCTTTTTATGCGCATCACATCTTCCTTTAGTTTCGCTTTCGGGATGACGAATGTTTCTCCGAATTTATAATTGAACCTTTTCGCCAGATCGCGGGCTAATTCGACATGCTGAACCTGATCTTCTCCGACTGGAACAAGTTCGGTGTCATATAAAAGGATGTCAGCTGCCATAAGTACTGGATAATCAAAAAGCCCTACGCCTGCGCTTTCTCGGCCGCCTTTTTTGGTCTTGTCCTTGAATTGGGTCATTTTTTCCAACTCAGGAATTTTCGTGATAGTGTTGAGTATCCAACCAAGTTCTGCGTGTTCTGACACGTGTGATTGAATAAATATCGCTGATTTTTCAGGATCTATTCCTGAAGCAAGATAAATCTTGGCTATTTCCATCGTGCGCTTTCTCAGAAGTTCCTGATTCTGAGGGACTGTGATGGCATGCATATCTACAACACAAAAGATTGATTCATATTCATCCTGGAGTGGGAGCCAATTCTTTATGGCGCCTATGTAATTGCCGATGTGAAGATCGCCTGATGGTTTGATTCCGGAAAATATTCTTTGTTTCATAAAAGTTATATTAGTATTTAATGTCTTGTATCTAGTATAAATTAGTAGGGGATATGTTTCAAGCGGATAAAAATCCGCCACATATGATGTAAAAAGTCAAAATGATTTGACTAATTTTTTTTGTTTATGATATAAAATTATAATTTGATAAAAAAAGAATTAGTAAGTCAATCTTTATAAATCAAAAAGACGGGTTTCATTCGTAATTGACCCGTCTTTTTTCATACAATAAAAAGCTAAAAAATATTTTTTAAACTTCAATAATAACCGGCAGAACCATCGGTCTTCGCTCGGTTTTCATATAGAGGAACGATCCGACAGCTTCACGGATATTATTTTTCACATAATCCCAGTTAGCCGGTTCATTCGGCGTGGTTTTTTGGGCGATGATTTCCTCCACTTTCTTTTTAGTGGCGTTAACTAAATCAAAATTTTCTTTAACGAAAATAAATCCTCTGGAAGTCACTTGCGGTTTTCCGATAACCTTATTGGTTTTCCCGTCGACAATTGTAATAATCACGAACATTCCGTCTTTCGCCAAGACCTGGCGATCCCTAATAACCACTTGTCCAATGTCTCCGACACCGAGTCCATCGACCATCACTTGATTAAGTGTGAGTTTTTCATTGGTAACTTTTCCATTTTCCCGATAATCGAATTCGATGACCCGTCCGTTTTCTCCTATTAATATATTTTTCGGATCCATCCCGACTGAAACTCCGAGCTCGCCGTGAAGCTTGAGCATAAAATAGTTTCCGTGAATCGGAATCAGATATTTCGGCCGGACGAGATTGATCATCATCTTGAGATCTTCCTGGCGTGCGTGTCCTCCGGCATGAACATCCATCATTTTATAATTGATGACTTTGGCGTCATGGCGGTATATTGTGTCCATTATCGATTGAACAGTCCTTTCATTTCCCGGAATAACCGAAGATGAAAGGACAAAGGTGTCGTTTTTGTGGACTTTAACGAAACGGTGTTCGCCGTTTATTATCCGCATTAAAACCGCGTTTGATTCTCCTTGCGCGCCGGTGCAAATGATTGCGACTTTGTTATCCGGATAATCATTAACTTTAGCAATTGGAATTATCGTCCCTTTTTTTGCTTGGAGGTATCCCAAGGCTTTTGCGATTTCAACATTGGTCTTCATTGAATAACCATCAACAGCCAATTTCCGACCGTGTTTTTCCGCTGCCGCGACAACTGATTGAATACGACTGATGAGTGCCGCAAATGTTGCGACAATCAATCTTCCATCTGTATTTTCAAATATTTCATCAAGACTTTTGGCAATCTTTGATTCAGAAAGCGAATAGCCTGGTGTTCTTGAATCAGTCGAGTCTGACATAAGCGCTAAAACATTTTCACTTCCAAGCCTCGCAATCTTAGCGATGTCTGACGGCGCGTCGGAAACAGGGGAATGATCAAATTTAAAATCTCCAGTATGGATTATTGTTCCAATTGGTGTGTTTATCGCCAGTCCGACTGCGTCCGGAATTGTATGATTGACGTGAAAGAACTCAATATTGAAAGATCCGAGACGGAGCCGATCAATTTTTTTTACCGTATGAATATTGAGCGGAGCTTTTTCCTTATAATCGTCTTGTCTTTTGGCGACGATTCCTCTGGTGAGCTCCGTCATATAGATCGGCGGATTGCCGATTTTTTCCATCAGATGCGGAATGGCTCCAATGTGGTCATAGTGTCCGTGGGTGATTATTATTCCGCGGATATTTTTTTCTTTTCCTTTTAAATAGGAAACGTCAGGGATAAGGTAATCTATTCCCGGCATATCTTCGTCGGGGAATTGCAGTCCCATATCGACAATGATTATGTCTTGTCCATACTCAAAGACGGTCATATTGCGACCGATTTCTTCGAGTCCTCCCAAAGGGATTATGCGCAGGTTGTTTCTTTGATTTCCCCGCACAGCTTGTTGTGTCCGATTGTTATCGGTTGTTTTTGGCGCCTGGAAAAAATTGGAGCGATTATTTGTTGAAGCTCCTTGGTTTCCGGCGGCCGATTTTCTCATAAACATTGATTTTTTTAAGTTGCCTGACTATTTTGATTATTTAATTAAAGTTAGCCAGATAACGGTTTATTAAAGTTTGATTAATTTGCTTAATTATTTTATGCGATTCAATATTTTTCAATCGAATCACATTGTTCGTTTCTTTTTCTGTTTTTAGGTTTGCTAGTGTTTGGATTTTTTAAAATATTTTTTTCTGAAATTTTTTCAGGTCCGATCATAGATGTCTTCATAGCGAATGATATCATCTTCCCCGAAATATTCTCCGGTTTGGATTTCAATCACCTCAAGAATAGTCGTATGTCTATTTTCCAGGCGATGTTTGTTTCCGACAGATATGAATATATGCTCGCTTTTGCTAAGAATCATTTCTTCTTCTCCATTTATGACAGTGGCGATCCCCTCGACAATTATCCAATTCTCCGAGCGTCTTTCATGGGATTGCAAACTCAACTTAGCTCCCGGGTTAACAATAATCTTTTTGACTTTGTGATTATTATGATCAAGGAGTATTATGAATTTTCCCCAGGGCCTTTCTTCTATATAATAGTTGTTTTCTTGCTCTGCCATTTTTTTATTCAACTACTTTTAATCCGCCCAAGTCTTCTTTTTTTATTTCTTTGTACAATGGATTTTTTTTGAGCGCTGGCGAACCATCTTTTTCAATGACATAATAGGCGAAACCTTGCATTTTTTTAACCAGTTCATAATCAGCGTGCCCCGGCATACCTGTCGGATTTTTTTCTTCAAAATTTACCGGACTGTTATCGGCAGTGGCAAAATAGGTTGTTCCGACATTGGCGAAAAGATGTCCATACCCCAGTGCCATATAAACGTTGTCACCCGGTTTTACTGTCATAGCTTTGAAATCTTCCACTGAATCCGCAATCATATTTCCATTTTCATCGAGTGAAAGTTTTTGGAGCAGGGCGATTCCTTTTCCAAAAAGTATTTCATAGGTTTCATCCAGCTGGCCGATATGATAATGCCCATAAGTTTTAATATATTCTGTGGAAATTGTTCCCGGTTCCCAGATGGTTATATTTTTTTGGTCTATTCCTCCGCGGATCATATAATAATGGACAGCCGGACCTTTGCCGTTTTTATCCATCAGGACATCGATCATCTTTTCATGTTCTCGGGCAGCATAATGCTTGGGAACATTGGTAAAATCAATATTCATAGTGCTTTTATTTTAATGTAAAAAATTTAGAAATTTTAAAAAACAATCCGAATTTTCCTTGAAAACCGTTTTATTTATAAAAAATGAAGAAGTTTAATGGTATTTCTATTATAAGCTATTGGCAGAATTTTTGCAAAATTAGCCAGATTTTCCTGGATAGTTAATCGCTAAAAACTATTTTTTCCAAATTCGTTTGGTAGAAATATACCATTTATCGATATTGGAAAAACGCGCTGAAGTCGAGATGAGATTATCGGTTTCAATTCCTTGGACGTTCTTATTCATCGGGCGGACATATTCCGGAGCGTAAAGGAATATAGCCGGAACTTCCGCAATAAGTTTTTCTTGAAAATTTTTGTATATTTCCGCTCTTTTCGTATCATCGAATTCTACACGCCCGTCCTCAATCAGCTTATCTGTCGTGTCATCTCCAAACATCGCCAGATTGGCACCAGGATCTTTTTTGTTGCTAGACTTCCAGAAAGCACTGGGATCAGGATCGGAGCCGACAATTTGTCCGAAAAGCAGGGCGTCATATTCTCTCGGTCGGATATAATTCTGATGAACATCAGAAAATGAAAGATTGGAGACATTTGTTTTTATGCCGATTTTTTCCCATTGGCTTTTGAGTATTTCAGCCGTTTTTACCAACTCCTCCCAGTCGGTAGTTATCAGGGTCATCTCCAAAACGGCATCATTTTTCTTTCTGAATCCATCTTCCCCCGCTTTCCATCCGTCATCCTCCAATATTTTTTTGGCTTTTTCTGTGTCGTAATCAACTTTTCCAAGATCTTCGGAATATCCGAGCATATTGGGAAGGATTGGCGAATATACGGCTTTTCCATTTCCATAAAGAATATTTTCAATTATTTCTTTTCGGTCTGTTCCTATATTGAGCGCATTTCTGACGCTATTGTCAGCTATGGCGATACTTTTCATTTGATTCAAGAAAACGGCGAAATAGCGAGGTATGGAAGAACGGAGAATGTTCGTGCTTTTCTGATTTTTTATTTCGGAAATTTTTTGCGGAGACAGATTGCTTACGCCCATTATTTCTTTCCGATTATAAGCATCCAGTGCCGATTCTTCATCTATATAGAAATCAAAAGTGATTTTTGAAATATGGGGTTTTCCAAGAAAATAATTCGGGTTGGCAACTAATTTATAGGAGAGAATGTTGCCATTCGAATCTTTTTGAAAAGAGTTATATTTATATGGTCCGGTGCCGATCGGTTCCAGATTTTGCTGTGCCAGATGGAAACCTTCGGATTTTACCGATTCCCAAATATGCTTTGGCAAAATTCCTACGGTGGCATTATTTTTCAAAAATCCAGCATAAGGTCTTTCTATATTGAAAACTACGGTATAGTCATCTGGAGCGCTTTTTTTTACGCCTTGCCAGCTGGAACGCATCCGACTTCCATAATTCGGATCAGAAATAATGTTTAAGGTAAAAAGGACATCTTTGGAAGTGAAAGGCTCTCCGTCGTGCCAGACTATTCCTTTTCTGAGATGGAAAGTATAGGACAGTTTGTCATCGCTAATTTCATAGCTTTCCGCCAAGTCCGGTATTAAATTTCCTTTTCCGTCAAATTTAAGAAGTCCGTTATAAACTATCCTAACCAAATCCTCGTCCACATCATTGGAAGGAGAAATGACAGGATTAACACGCATCGGTTGGCCGATTATTCCCTCAATATATTCACCGCCATAATCGGCGACGGATTCTGTTTTGGAGATATAATAAAAAAATCCCCAGCTTACGAGAGATCCTAAGAATATGACGATTAGGACCGATAAGAGTATTTTTTCTTTGAGATTCAATATGCCGTATACTTTTATCCAGAATCTCGGGGAAAACCAGCGTAAAAAGCCAGTTTTATTGCTTATTTCGTTACTAATAGAGTTTAGCTTAACTGGTTAGAAAAAAATAAGTTAGCGATAGCGAGTATTATAAAAATGGAAGCCAGAATAACAGAGAAAACCATCAGGAATTTTTCCGCTCCTCTTCTGGTGTAATATCCACCCATATCTCCGCCGAAAGTTGAGGATAATCCAGCTCCTTTGTTCTGAAGCAGGATTGAAATCATAAGGAGAATGGCGACGATTATTTCTATAATACTTAGAATTTTTATCATATTTATTTTTTAACCTCGAAAAAGGTTTAATTTTATTTATTCGTAGAGTTTTTTTGAAGCGAGTTTTAGCCAGCTTCTTTTTATAAACTCTTATTAACCTAGCACAAGACCGGCTTTTAGTCAACTGCGAAAAGGCATATATTGGTATTTTTTTATCTTATTTAAGCCAAAAAACAGGATTGTAAAAAACGGCACATTTTTTGTTTTTTACTTTTTTGTTTTGCTCCTGTATTTATCCTTGTCGGTTATGATTTTTTTAAGCAAAAAGACACTTTTGCCGGAATTCGAAATCTTTTTTTTCTTTTTTTCTTCTCTATTTTCCCCGCCTGCAAAATTATTCCAGTAGTCGTCATAAAAATCTTCAATAACATTTTGATTATCGGAGTTTGATTCTTCTAAGTTAGCATTATGGTCAGGTTCGCTCGCATCGCTATGCGAAGCATTGCGGGCAGGTGATTTTGTTTTTTTCATACCTTTATGTTTTAATTATATTATAATTCTTACTAAATAAAAAGTATAAACTATGAGAATCGTAATTTTAGCCGGCGG
>CAYOTC010000009.1:0-43342 GCA_964406815.1 uncultured Bdellovibrionales bacterium | reverse complement strand
GACAAAAAAGGAAACCCCGGACTTAGCGTAGCGGTGTCCGGGGAGGAGGTCATTATATACCCGTATGTTTACCAGAGCGGCCGCACCATAGGAGATTCGTTTGCAAAGAGTTCGGGGGAGAAAGGCTCTCCAAGGTAGTGAAGAAATGTGTCCAATGTGCGTTTATCGTCTGTGGCAACTATCTCGTAAAAATTGGTACTGTTCCATATGATGTATGCGTAGGAAAAATGGTTTTTTAGCGCATCAGCAAAGGTCTCAAGTGTTACTTGTCCTTTTTCCATCTCTGCAAGTATGGTTTGTTTTTTCTCATTTACTTGGCCCGTGGTAAAGTATATCGATTTGAAATAATTGTCTTTGATCTTTTCTCTTCTTTCGTACTCGTTCATGTCTGGTTGATGCATTTTTTCTTGAAAGAACATAAGGCCGTCTTTTTTTAGTACTCTGCGTACATATGCGATCTGCTCATCTCGATTATCTCCATACATTTGAAATGTTGTATTTTCAACAATAATATCAAATCCATCAGACAGTGGTGTGTCTTTGTATTGCGTTGATAGTAGCTCAGGCGTGATATCTACAAAAGGTCCTTTATGGAAAGTTGAATAAGGGTGGTTGAGTTTTCTTGCAAATTCGATCCGGTTAGATTCGTTCGGTGAATCGGTGAGTGTATATATGAGTCCTTGAGCGTACTCTGCAAGACTTCGTGCGTTGGTACCGTCTGCAGCACTTGTTTCATAGAAGGTGAGCGGGGTGTTTGTCTGCTCAAATTTTTCTTTTGCGAGTGAATAGAGTGCTACACCAACACGAATATTCTCTTCTGCAAGAAAGGGAATACTTGCACAGCCGTGTTTGTAAAAAGTACCTATGTTATTTTGAAATACATGGTGGTACCTTTGGTATGCGTCATCCCGTTTTAGAAAATCGGGAGAAGCAACGATCGGCACTTTGGGGGGTTGTGAAATTCCCGCTGCAATATTCTCAAAGTGACTCAAAAGTGATGTGACACGTGGTGCTTTGAGCGCGTTCTTTTGAATGGTTTCGAAATCGTATTTCTTCATCATGTTATCTCCGTTTTGTTACGTTCTAAAAGCTTGGTTCCATTGTGATTTGAGCTCTGTTTGAGACAAATCTCGAGCTTCTTCTGGAAAGAAGAGGTTTGATCCAGCCATCATATCATACTGAGTGACCTGTGGAGGAATTTCTTTTTCGATCTCTCTGCAGGTATTTTGTAACTGTTGTTTTGCTACTTTGACTGCTTCATTTCGTTGTGAGTTTTTAGGGTATGAACCTGTGGAGAATAACTCATCTTTGACGATGAGTTGTGTAAGATATGTTTTGTTGCTCTCAATATCTTTGAGCATGTCTTTTGCTTTGAGAACTCGTTTTTTTACTCGTCCCGGCAGTGTGTCGGCGCGTTTGAGCAGATTCTCAATTTTTTTATGTATAGTGGCGTTATCTAAGCATACTTCTTGGTCTAACTGCTCACTGCTTTTTTTCCAAACCTCCTTTTCTTTTTTGTACGCTTCTTTGAGTGTGCGTATTCCGGTAAATATCAATGAATGTCGTTTTGCATCTGTTTCGGTTGCTGCTAAGAGTTTACTGAACATGTCGGTGGGAACCAATAAGAACTCAATGTTTTCTGGCAATAGGTCACTGAGCGAACTTTTTATGAGTGTATATAGCTCCTGCAACTCTTGTGCATTGGGTCCAGCCTGTTTTCTGTTTTTGATCATGTAATTCATCATTTCAACACCTGAGAAGTGTATGACAGAAACTTTGTCTGGGCGGTATCTTTGTATACCGTTTCTTCCTTTATAGATATCGCATAATGTAATAAAAAGTATGTCTGCGTTCGTGCTTAGTGTAATCCCATCGCACATTGTGTCGTTACCTGCGATAGATCCATGGGTATGTCGTGCATAGTCCATGACCAGTTTCGGCATGTCGTGAGTATGTACCGTAATATGGTCACCGTTTTCATCTTTATACTGATATATGTCTTTTGACACTGCGCCAGATTGTTCATACACTTTTCCTTCCTTAGTCCTGTATTTTTTGAAGACCGTTGGATCATTTTGGGAAAAGATCTTAAGAACACGTGTGACAAATTGCTCTTGTTCGAGTAGGAATGTGGAAGTAAGTTTGATGCTCTCAGGGAAGAGTTTTTGCAGTGCACCGAAATGGAGTTGTGCAGGGCGTGTGTATTTAATAAAAAAAAGGTCAGAAAATATTTCTGACACAGTATCTTGTATGAGCATATGGGTGGTAGGTAATTCGGGATTATCCGCGATACATGCTTCCTCGTTGTTTTTTCGAATATAACCAGAACGAAAGATCCTGAGATTTCCTTTTGTGTGTTCGTCTAAAATAATTGGAAATTTTTCTTGTGCAACAAAAAGTGTTGCAGGATTAAAGTTTCCAACATGAGCACTTCTGAGTACACTGGTGCCGTGTGCATGTAATGTGTGTATTTGTGATAGCGAAAGATCACTACCGTCTTTTATATCAAACATAAGCGTGCATTCGATATCCCTATATGATCTCTTAGTTGGTTCATGATAAGGAATTTGGTGTTATATTAGAATATTATTATTGATATGTAAAGTTTTTAGAAAAATTTTCAAGGTAAGTGGTGGATACATAGGGAATACGTCTAATATATTTTCAAAAAGTATGGTCTAACTTCCATTTACGTGAATGGATAGTGGTAAATGACTCCTGACCCCTTTTATCTCTTTTTTCAATTATAATAAAGAAAATTAACATAATCAAAAATATGAAAAAAATAACAAATATATTCTCATCGATCGGATTGCTATTGCTCGGATTGTTCATGTTCACATCGAAAGCTTATGCGGATGTAGCCCTATTTCCGGGCGAACGTGGTGGAGGCCGTGTTTCTCCAGGCCCAGATAACAGTACGATCATTCTTATCGGAGCAGAGGTAGGAGTTGGAATAGTGGCGATAGCTTCTTGGCTCGTTATTCGAGCAATAAGAAGAAAGAAAAATGTCATTAATAAATAGTTTTCTGCTCGCTCCACTATTAACAATAGTGATTGAGTCGGTAGTTGCTATATTTTTTGGTTTCAGGAAAAAAATAGAGATTATCACAATTATTTTTGTAAATCTTTTTACAAATCCAATCTTGAATTATTTTCTTTGGGTTAATGACTATTTTTCTTTCTTCAAATCAAACTTATTGCTAACATTATTTTTAGAGGTTGTAGTAGTTTTTGTTGAATGGCGATTATTGATGTTTGTTTTGCAAAAAAATCTAATAAATTATTGAAATTATCTTTTGCGATGAATTTCTGTTCGTATGTTGCGGGAGTTTTGATTTTTAGATAAATTTAAGGTGGCGCGCCAACTTCGTTGGCACGAAATTCGCCGGCGGCGGAAAGCGAGGGCGGGCAAAAATTCCTTCCCCCCAACCCCCCTTCCTTTTTGCCCGCCCGAGCGTTCAGGTTTTGCGCGTGAAGGACGTTTGTATTTCTTAGATCTTGAGAAAAAAAGGAGAATGTATGCAGATTTAAGAAAAAAGCTGATTGTTTTAGATAGGAGTTTTCTATCTGTATTAGCTTTTCATTTTGCTGTTGAAAAAACAAGCGCTGGTAAGGTTATCTGTTTTTCTGAGAGCTTACAGGCAATTTCTGGTGAAGAATGGATTTTTCCGGATTTGTGCATATATCTGGATGTAGATGATTTGGAAATTAAAAAGAGGCATGAAACAGAAAGAGGTTTGTATGATCCTATACTGCTTGATTCTGTATTTAATTTCCAACTCCGAAGGTTCTATGATGATATTTTGCCATCCATTTTTCCAATGATTAAGGTTGCAAAAATAGATGTATCACTCTCATTTAATGAAGTTTTATCCAATGCGAAAAGTCTTTTGGAAAAATAGGCGGGGTAGTCAATAAATTGATGCCCCGTTTTATTTTTTTAATACAAGGGTTATAATAAAAGCATGAACAAAAAGCGATACAAAACGATATTTTTTGACTGGAATAAGACTCTTTCTAATTCTTTATTTTGGAGTCAATTAGCCGATCAAAATCATAGGCATCATTCCTGGCATAAAAATATAGTCAATTTTATTTTTATAGAAAATAAGCATTTGATCAATGATTGGATGCGAGGAGATTTTGATGAAAATTACATTGCTGAATCAATAAGTAATAAATTCGGATACTCAAATAGGCTTGTAACTAAATATCTGGCTGAAAGCTGCGAGAATATGCAGGTGGTAAATGAAGAAATTTTCGAATTGATTATGGGAATAAGAAAAAAGGGAATCGAATGTGTTATTTCTACTGACAATATGGATACTTTCATGAAATATACCAAGCCTGGTTTAAAGCTAGAAAAATATTTCGATGATTTTCTGGTTTTGTTTGAAAACAAAGTTCTAAAATTCGATGTTAACAATGACTCAATTCCTTTCTTTGATAACTATCTCAAAAAGAAGAAGTTATCATACAAGGATGTCCTATTGATAGATGACTGCATTGATAAGAGCGGAAAATATGAAAAGTTAGGTTTTGATATACTACAGATTTCTAACTCGGATGATTTCTTGGGAAAACTTAGAAAATTAGCAGTTAGTCTATGATTGGAACTGGATCTACAATTTTGGAACATAATAATACTTCTGATATTCTTGGAAAAAAGTTATAATTTCGTTCACTGCTTCCCGCCAAAACAAAGCAGCTTTTTAAAAAGCTGTTTTTATTTTTTATCAAAAGGTATTTACAAAATTAATGTTATATGTTAGTGTTGTCTGTTATTAATTTGTAGTTCCTATATTATTAACAATTATCAATAAAAGGGAGGAAAATGAATGTCGGAAGAAAAAGTAGAATGGAGTGAAGATCAAGTTGTTGAAGCTTTTGGACAGTTCCGTAATTTAAAAGATAGTGCGAATAATAAAGAAGCGGAAGACAGGCTCAGAGTGTTTTTAAAGAGTCTTAACAAGGATTTTTTTGAATGCAGTGATATATATACCATTACGGACCAGCTTGTTCCACCTCATTGCTCGAGCAAACTGGCTATGAAAGTTATTATTTTGCTGAAAAATGATAATTCTTCAGCTGTTTCTAGTTGAGTATATGTTTATTTCTAGCGCCGGGAGGTCTTATGAAAGATTCCCGGTCTTTTTATTTTTGAAACAAGGATGATTCATGATATGATTATTGTATTGAAAAGCACTTTTAGGTAAATAGAAATAAAACAAATAATTTAGTAATTGTTATAATACGTATACTTTCAAAAACCGCTTTTCTAGCGGTTTTTGTTTTGCCTCGAGCGGGGTTGTGAGTTTTTTTTGCTCTCGGAAAATCGTGCTAAAAATACCGCAAAATCAAGGCTTTTGGAAGCCTTTTTTTGTTGAAGAAATCCTTGCCAAGCGGAATGAAAAAGGCTATAATTGATAGGTGAAAAGGAGAACGAAAAGCACTCTGTTTTTTAAAAGCAGAAGTTTAATTATTGATCCAAAAAAGGCATGGGCGATGTCTTTGAAAAAAAAGCTAAATTGCCGAAAGGATATTTTTGGCTAATCAGGATTGCTGGCCTTTTTTCTTTCGTGGCTTTTTATTTGGTTATTCAAAAGACTGCTCCTGAGGATGGAGTTTGGACGAAGGTGCTGTTTTTTCTTACATTGTTTATTTTTGCCAGTTGTTTTTTTAATTTGACACTACTTCGGTTTAGGAGAAAATTCATGTTGGAAGGAGAAGTTTCGCATAATATCGTTTTGAGTTTCCGGCAAGGAATTCTTCTGGCTCTGCTTCTTGTCATTATATTAGTTTTGCAAGGACTTAGGATGCTTTTATGGTGGGATGGACTTTTGGCGGTGGCGGGAATATTCATTATTGAACTTTATTTTTTAACGAAAGATTAATTATTTTATAAATTTTCATTCTTATATGATAGAAAAAAAAGAACTCAAGAAAGCAAAAAGCGATTATACCGCGAAATCCATCCAAGTTTTGGAAGGGCTTGAACCGGTGAGAAAGCGTCCCGGAATGTATATCGGAGGCACTTCGACGGAAGGATTGCATCATTTGATTTGGGAAGTCGTGAACAACTCGATCGACGAAGCGATGGCGGGATTTTGTGATAATATTGTCATCCGTCTGATGCCGGACAATATTGTCGAAATTGAAGACGACGGACGAGGAATTCCGGTGGAAAAACATCCGCAAACGAAAAAATCTACTTTGGAAACGGTTCTCACTGTTCTCCATGCCGGAGGGAAATTCGGCGGAAGCGGGTATAAGATTTCCGGCGGACTTCATGGTGTGGGAGTTTCAGTAGTAAACGCTTTGAGCGCTTGGGTTCGAGCGGAAGTGAGACGGGATGGCAAAGTCTATGAAATGCAATTTGAAAGGGGAAAAACGAAAAATAAAGAACTAAAAATTGTCGGAAAATCGGAAAAGACCGGAACAACAATCGCTTTTCAAGCTGATCCGGAAATTTTTCCGGAAATAAAATATTCTTGGGAAAAAATTCTCGGTTATATCCGCCAACAAGCTTTTCTTACGCAAGGCGTAAGCATCAAAATCTATGATACCAGAGAAAAAGGTCAGGAAAAAAGTTATGGCTTCTTGTTTGATGGAGGGCTGGTTTCTTTCATAAAATTTCTCAATCGCGAAAAAGAAATCAAGAATGAGATGCCTTTCTATGTGAAAAAAGAAGTGGATGAATCTATTGTTGAAATCGCGATGCAATATACCGATTCATATAAAGAGCATGTTTTTTCTTTCGCTAATAATATTTTCACTCCGGAAGGCGGAATGCATGAGGCGGGATTTCGTACGGCGCTTACTCGGGTGGTGAATTCTTATGCGAAAAAAGCCGGACTTTTGAAAGAGAAAGATGAAAACTTCACAGCGGAAGATTTGCAAGAAGGACTTACGGCAGTCATTAGTGTGAAACTGAGAAATCCGCAATTCGAAGGTCAGACCAAAGCGAAGCTTGGCAATGGAGAAATGCGTGGAATAGTTTCTTCCGTAACATCAGAAGCGCTTTCTGATTATTTGGAGGCTCATCCCGGCAATGCCAAAGAAATGATAGCTAAGATTCTTCTGACTTCCAAAGCCAGACTGGCGGCGCGGGCGGCCAAAGATGCGGTTATTCGAAAAGGAGCGCTGGAAGGAATGACACTTCCTGGAAAATTAGCAGACTGTTCTTCACGCGATGCTTCTGTTTCTGAATTATATATTGTTGAGGGAGATTCTGCCGGTGGCAGTGCCAAGCAAGGAAGAGAAAGAAGATTCCAAGCGATTTTGCCACTTCGTGGAAAATTAGTGAATGTTGAAAAAACGACGATTGATAAGGTGGTGAAATCGGATACATTGAAACCAATAATCATTGCGCTTGGCGCGGGAATCGGAGACAGTTTTGATATCAGTAAATTGCGTTATCATAAAATAATAATTATGGCAGACGCCGACGTTGACGGTTCGCATATCCGCACATTGCTTTTAACTTTCTTTTATCGCTATTTTGAATCGTTGATTCGCGAAGGTCATATTTATATCGCTCAGCCGCCACTTTATCGCATTCAAAAAGGCAAGGAAGTGGTGTATACTTATACTGAACAGGAGAAAGACAAAGTCATAGAAAAAATAAAAGCAACAATAACGAAATCCAAAGCTAAAGAAATTGAAATTAAGGAAGCGGATGAAAGTGAGGCTGAGGATGAAGCGGATGATTCCTCCGAATCGGAAACTGGTGAAAAAATTGCCGGTGTAACTATCCAACGTTATAAAGGTCTTGGAGAAATGAATCCGGAACAGCTTTGGGAAACAACCATGAATCCGGCGACCAGAATGATGCTTCAGGTTAAAATCGAAGATGCGGAAGCAGCTGATAAGATGTTTGATATCTTAATGGGATCGGAAGTCGAACCGAGGCGAAGATTCATCCAGACTCATGCCAAGAGCGTCAAAAATCTGGATGTCTAATTTTTCCTTATTTTTCTAAAAAAATCTGATATAATAAAAATAATATATAAATTTAAGCTCTTAAAAAAAATATGGAAAATCAGGACAATGGAATAAGGGAGCCGGAAATTCGGATAAATACGAATGTCGGTCCCTTTGGAAATCAAAGCGCGCGTAATTTTTCTCCACGTTCCGAAGGTGGCAATTTTTCCGGAAGATCTGAAGCCGGATCGGGAAAAAAGAACCCGACCATTATCGGCATATTGGAAAAAATAATCGGCTTAAGTATTTTTATGCTGATTTTGGGTTTGCCGCTTTTTTTCACCGGCTTTACTTTTCAGGGAATAATTTTTGAAAAACAACTTTATTTTTACTTCTGGCTTCTTATCGGTTTAGTCTCTTGGGCGGCCAAAGGAGTGATAACGGAAGAAATGGAAATAAGACGGACTCCTTTGGATATTCCGATAATCGGATTTTGGGTAATATATCTTTTTGCAACAATATTTTCCGTGGACAGGTGGCACAGTTTTTGGGGGACATTCGGCGATCCGTCGCGCGGTTTTATGAGTGTGACCGGAGCAGCGGTTGCTTATTATTTGATAATGAGCAATTTCAATTTTAAAAGGCTCCGGCTTTTTTTTCGGGCATTGGTTATTTCCAATGTCATTCTTGTCATTTGGACATCTTTGATTTTTCTTAAGATTCCTTTCATAGGCGGATCTATAAGTTCATTTTTTTCAGGAAATTTTGCTCAATTTATTCCACTAAGTCCGGTTGGCTCAGTTACGGGGCTGGCAATATATTTGTCATTTATGCTCATAATTATCGCTGTGGCTATATTGAAAATCGCTGAAAATAATGAAATAAGCGCTAAAAATAAAAAAATTTATATTGCCGGACTTTCTATCATATTGGCGCTTAATGTAGTTTTGCTTATGAGCATGTATGGATTTATTGTCTGGACCGGTTTATTTTTAGGACTGGCGATTTTTCTTATTTACATACTTTCCAAGGTGGTCAAACTGAAAATGTCATGGGTTTGGTTACCGATGTTGATTTTTGTTTTAGTAATGATGATAAGGATGATTGGCGAAATTTCCATTTCGAGAGTCAATCTGCCGACCGAAGCAAGCATTAATTATAAATTATCATGGGATATTGCCGGAAAATCCATGAAGAATAATTTCTTTCTTGGTTCCGGTCCGGGAACTTTCAGCTATGACTTCTCGCTTTTTAAGCCCCAATATTATAACGAAAATTCTTTGTATGAGCTGAGATTTTTCCAAGGGACGGGAGCTTTTTTCGAAGCGATTTCTACCGTCGGTGTTCTGGGAACGATTCTTTTGCTTTTGGTTGTTCTGTCATATCTAAGTGTCGGATTTTATTTGCTTTCCCGAGAAAAGGAAAAAAACAAGTTATATTCACTGGGATTGTTTGCGGCGTCTTTCTTGGTGATAGTTGATATTATGACAGTAAAAACGGAAGGAACAATAATGCTTATTGGGACGATTCTGGGAACGCTTTCTTTAGCCTCAATGCTTTTTGAAAGCGAGACTCAGCCGAAGGTCCTTAAGCTTTCGCTTAAGGCTTCTCCAAAATTCGCTCTGGCTCTGGCTTTTGTTTTTATGGTGATATGCGCCGGAGTAGCCTCTCTTTTTATCTTCCTGGGAAAGATTTATACCGCAGATATCTATGCCGGAAAAGCCTCTCGGACAATTTCTTCCGATCAAGAAAAGGCGGTTATTTTTATGGGGAAAGCAGCGGGGATAAATAAGAACGAAAGCGCTTATTTCAGCAAACTCGGAGAATACTATATGATTTTGGCGAACAAAGAAGCGCTCAAGGAAGAAGAAGAAAGGGATATCGATTCTATAAAACGTTATCTCAATGCTTCCATAGAATTTGCCAATCTTGGGAAAAAACTTTCTGAAAGCAGTATCAGTGCCACGGAAACTATGGCGGTAATCTATGAGAATTCCGGAATTTATATCGGTGATTCTTTGCAATTGGCCGAAGCGGCTTATCAAAAAGCGCTTGAACTTGATCCGAATAATCCAAACTATTTTGTGAAGATCGGTCAGATTAATATTGCCAAAGCGACTTCCTTGAAAGATGAGGAAGAAAAAAGGAAGCTACTGAGCAGTGCCAAGGATAATTTCAACAAAGCTATTGAGAAAAAAGGAAATTTGGCAGTGGCTCATTATCAACTGGCTCTAGTGCTCGATGCATTGGGTGAAAAAGATACAGCTATTGATGAGATGGTTCAAGCTGTTAAATTCGATCAAAGAAACGGGGATTATCTCATTAATCTGGCCAATATGTATCGTTTCAGAAACAAGGACAAAGACATAAATGATGCGATTGAGATTATTAAGTATGTCATTCAATCCAATGATAAGAATGCCAATGCTCATTTCTATCTCGGATTAGCTTATGAAAAAGCAAAGGATAAAAACAATGCCATTCAAGAATATCAAAAAGTCATATCTTTGCTTCCGGAAAATTCCGATGACGCCAAAAAGCAATTGGAAAAGATGATTGAAAATGTAAACAATGGAGTGGAAAATACGCCGGAATCTTTGGGACTTAGCGTTCCGGAATCAAATACGGAAAATCAAGAAGAGCCGACTGTGATTGAACCGCAGGCAGAGCAAGAACTTGATTTGGGGGAGTAACTGATGATTCGAGATTATTAAAATAAAAATATTTTGGGCGATTATAATATTTAATTTTTAAAAATATGAATCAGATTGGTTCTTGGGGGGAAATGATAACTTTGTCACTTATCAATATTGGAGGAAGAATTATCAATTTTTTGCCTTCGATTATCGGAGCGATATTGGTTTTTGTCATTGGCTGGATAGTTGCTTCAGCTTTGGGAAAATTGATTGAAAAGGGATTGAAAATTTCTGGAGTTGATAAAACAGCGGATAAAACCGGAATTGCCAGAAAATTTGACGAAATCGGGTTGCATCCCAGCGTTTCCACTTTTGTCGGCATACTAGTGAAATGGTTTTTGGTTTTGGTTTTTTTAATGGCGGCGACAGATATTTTGGGATTAGTTCAAGTCACTGATTTTTTAAACAGTATCCTGCTTTATATTCCAAATGTTATTGTGGCAGTGGTTATTCTTGCTGCAGTTTTTCTTCTGGGAAATTTCGTATACAGAGTGGTTAAAGGAAGCACTCGAGCGGCTGGTGTAATGTCGGCAACACTTCTGGCGACCATTTCCAAATGGGCAATAATAATTTTTGGAATTTTTGCGGCGCTTATCCAACTCGGAGTAGCTTCATCTTTGATCAGCACTATTTTCATCGGACTTGTCGCGATGTTTTCTCTTGCTGGCGGCTTGGCTTTCGGACTTGGAGGAAAAGAAGAAGCGCAAATTATTCTTAAAAAAATAAGAGAAGAATTGACTGAGAAAAAATAGGATTTTTTCCAGTTATAATTCATAGTTTTTTATGTCCGCGGTCCGACTTCATGTCGGACCGCGGATTTTATTTTGTAAAAAAGTGTATTTTTTAATTATCTATTTTTTGTTTTCAGGCTGTGGATAACTCAGAAAAGAGCCTAAAATAAGGGACTTGGCAAAATTTTCAATTGTAGTATAATTATTAATAAATACACAATATATAGTGTAAAAAGCCCAAAATAATTATGAATTGTCCATTTTGCAATAATCAAGAAACTAAGGTTGTTGATTCCAGGGAAACAAATGAGGGAAAGATAACGCGAAGAAGAAGAGAATGCCTCAAATGCTCTTCTCGGTTCAGTACCTATGAAGAAGTCGAGCTCTTGCGTCTTACTGTCATGAAAAAAGACGGAACCAAAGTGGATTATGATAAATCAAAAATTGAAGCGGGAATTAGAAAAGCGCTGGAGAAACGCCCTGTTTCGGAAGAAAAAATAATGAAATTTGTCGGAGAAATCGAATATGAAATAAAATCAATGGAAAAGCCGGAGATAACCTCAAGAGAAATCGGTCGGATAATTCTCAAAAAACTTAGAATCTTAGACGAAGTGGCTTATGTGCGATTTGCCAGTGTATATAAATCATTTGCCAGTATTGAAAGTTTCAAAAAAGAATTAGACACTTTTGACAGATAATAAAATTTTTAATAAGCGATACTAAAATCAGTATGAAACAAAAAAACAAGAAAAAGGGGACGGGCGGAAAAATAAAAAAAGTGCAGATGAAAAAAGAGACGAAGAAAAAAGCAGTCTCGGTAAAAAAAATAAAACCGCAAATCAAAAAAAGCGGGATTGAAAATAAGATAAAAAAAGTCATCAAGAGAAGCGGTGAGGTGGCGTTTTTTGATCAAAGAAAAATAGTTAAAGCGGTTACGAAAGCTTTATCTTCAACGAAAGAAGGTGGAGCGCAAGAAGCAAAAAAAGTCACGGATAAAGTCGTACAGCTTCTTAACAGGCGGCACAAGGAAGGCTATGTTCCGGAAATCGAAGAAATCCAGGACTTAGTGGAAAGAGTTTTGATGATTTTGGATTTTGAAGAAACAGCAAAATCATATATTCTTTATCGTGAACAACATCGAAAAATTCGTGAAACCGAAGAGTCTCTTGATGAGGCGGTTAATCTTGTAGAAAAATATATTAAAGAAATCGATTGGAAGGTCAAAGAAAATGCCAACATGGCTTATTCCTTGCAAGGACTTAACAATTATATCGCTTCCATCGTCAGCTCTAAGTATTGGATGAATCGAGTTTATACCGAAGACATTCGGAAAGCTCATGAAGAAGGTGATTTTCATATCCATGATCTGCAGCTAATCGCGGCTTATTGTTGCGGTTGGGATTTGCAGGATCTTATCAGGCGCGGTTTTACCGGTGTTTCCGGAAAAGTGGCTTGCAAGCCGGCGAAACATTTCGGTTCTATTTTGGGACAAATGGTCAACTTTATTTACACTACTCAAGGAGAGGTGGCAGGAGCTCAAGCTTTTTCCAATTTTGACACACTACTTGCTCCTTTTGTCCGCTATGACAAACTGACATACGAAGAGGTTAAGCAGGAAATACAATCCTACGTGTTCAATATGAATGTTTCTACCCGTGTCGGTTTTCAGACTCCATTTTCCAATATTACAATGGACATTACTTGTCCAAAAAATCTCAAAGACGAAGCCGTCATTATCGGAGGAATTCCGCAAAAAGAAACTTACGGTCAATTTCAAGAGGAGATGAATATGATAAATCGGGCTTTTGCGGAAGTGATGACCGAAGGAGATGCGAATGGCCGAATATTTACTTTTCCGATTCCAACTTATAATATCGGAAAAGATTTTGATTGGAATGATGAAAGATTTGATTCAATTTGGGAAATGACAGCCAAATATGGTATTCCTTATTTTGCCAATTTCATTAATTCGGATATGGATCCGGACGATGCCAGATCGATGTGTTGCCGGCTCCGTCTCGATAATCGGGAACTGCATAAGCGTGGTGGCGGACTTTTTGGAGCCAACCCTCTTACTGGCTCTATCGGAGTGGTAACAATAAATATGCCACGGCTCGGGTATCTTTCTAGAAATCACAAATCCAAGGCAGCTATCAAGGCAGATTTTTTCAAACGTTTGGGAAAGCTTATGGATATTGCCAAAGATAGTTTGGAAACAAAACGAAAAATGGTAGAAAAACTTACGGATGGCGGTCTTTATCCTTACACTAAATTTTATCTGGCGCCGATAAAAATGCGTCGCGGAGAATATTGGGCTAATCATTTTTCGACTATCGGACTTGTCGGCATGAATGAATCGATATTGAATCTGACTGGCAAAGATATTACCACCAAAGAAGGACAGAAATTCGCCGAAGAAGTGCTCGTGTTTATGCGTGATCGGATAACTAACTATCAGAAAGAAACTAACAATCTTTATAATCTTGAGGCAACTCCGGCGGAAGGAACTTCCTATCGTTTAGCCAGGATTGATCGCGAGAAATATCCGGATATTATTTTTGCTAACGACAAGATGGTTAAGGACAATGGATCAGAGCCGTATTACACCAATTCTTCCCAGTTACCGGTTTATTTTACGGAAGATATTTTTGAGGCGCTGGATCTTCAGGACAATCTTCAAACTAAATATACTGGAGGAACGGTGCTGCACGGATTTTTGGGAGAAAGGTTGTGGGATATTAAAACCACTAAAAATCTGGTGAGAAAGATTGCAGAAAATTATTCTTTGCCATATTTTACGCTTACTCCAACTTTCAGCATTTGTCCGATTCATGGTTATTTGGAAGGTGAGCATCAGTTTTGTCCGAAGTGTGTTGTCGAACAGAAGACTGAAGTTTATTCCAGGGTAGTCGGATATATCCGTCCGGTAGAGCAGTGGAATAAAGGCAAACAGGCGGAATTTGGTGACCGTAAAGAATTTTCCGTGAAAGATGGCGCAACCAAAAAAACAAAATAATTTATATAAATTATAAAAATTAAAAAATGTCGGCGGGTAAGTGAGGCTTTCTTGCTTGTCGTCCGATAAAACAAAAATATGGAAAAAAATTTTATCTGTCATGATTGTGGAAAGGCGCTTAAAAACAATGAGGAGATGATGGAGTATAAAACTAATTCCGGAGAGTTTATAAAATGCCGAAAATGCCATGAAGCTGATCCGGTTTTGAGAAATTTTCAAAGAACCGAAGTGTATTCGAGAGTAGTCGGGTATATCCGACCAGTCGCGCAATGGAACAAGGGTAAGCAGGCAGAATATTCAGACAGAAAGGAATTTGTAACAGCGGATAATTCTTGCTGCTAGCAAAAAATAAAGAAAAAGATGGCGGGGCGATTTTTGCCAAGAGGCAAAAATCGCCCCGAATTAAATTATGAACATCGGCGGTTATCAAAAATTAACACTCATTGATTATCCGGGGGAGTTGGCCACGACAGTTTTCACGGTCAGCTGCTCTTTTCGTTGTCCTTTTTGCCATAATCCTGAATTAGTGGCGGGAAGCGGATATGATTTATCTTTGCAAAAAAAGAAAGAAAAGGAGTTTTTTGATTTTTTGAAAAAAAGGAAAGGAACCTTGACTGGCGTTTGTATTACCGGAGGCGAGCCGACAGTCCAGCCGGATATAATCGAATTCATAAAAAAGGTGAAAAAACTCGGATATCTGGTCAAACTTGATACTAACGGAACGCGCCCGGATGTAGTTAGAAAAGTTATTTCCGAAAAACTAGTGGATTATATCGCGATGGATATAAAAAACAGCCAGAAAAAATATCTGAAAACCGCCGGATTAGATTTTTCGAATAAATTAGGTTCCAAAGCGATGTTGGAACGTATAATATTATCAGCTGAACTTATTATGCATTCGCGTGTGCCTTATGAATTTCGCACGACGGCAGTTCCTGGCCTTCACACCGAAAAAGATTTCGAAGATATTGCCAAATGGATCAAAGGCGCTGAAAATTATTGGATTCAAAAATATCGCGAAGAAAGGATTTTGGACGAAAATCTTAAGAAAAAAACCAAAGGAAAAAAACTTAATCTGGAAAAAATAAAAAAATCTATCGCTAAAAATTTCGGAAAAATCGGCATAAGGGGTTGATTTTTAAAATTTAATTTTTTATGCGTGTCTATGTGAAAGTTTCCCCGCGATCTTCAAAAAACGAAGTTTTAAAAATTTCGGAAGGGGAATACAAAGTTAAAATAACAGCGCCACCGGTTGATGGCGCGGCCAATGAGATGCTGATAAAAATACTGGCTGATTATTTTGATGTCTCCAAAAATCGCTTGAAAATTGTTGGTGGAAAATCCGCTCGGATCAAAATGGTTGATATATTGGAATGAATTTTTTTATATTGTAACTTTAGAAAAATCTTATCTTTATCCGATACTATCGGATTATGACGAAATCTCGGGCTTTCCAGATAATTTTTTTCAGTTTTATTTTGGGCGTTACGCTGGTTTCTTTCTACTATCCGCGTGTCATAGGAGCGGAGTTTTTTTATTTTCCTCTAATTTTAGCGCTGATAATATTTTCTGTTTTTTATAAAAATAAAACCGGAATAGTTATAATTATCTCTATGGCTTTTTTTATTTTGGGAATATTTTTGACATCAGAAAGAATAAATAAAACAAAAGATAATTTTTCCGACGGACGAATTTTTTCTGGAAAAGCTCTGGTTATAAAAGAACCGGAAATCAAGGAAAAATATCAGGCGATAACAGTGGAAGAAAATAATTTTCGATTTCTGGTCCGCGCCGGTCTTTATCCGCAATATTCCTATGGCGACGAACTTTCGATTGATTGCGTTCTGAAATCTCCAAAAAATTTTGATGACAGCGAATTTGATTATAGGATGTATTTAGCGAAAGAAAATATTTTTTATGTTTGTGAGGGCGGAAAAATTGAGAAGACCGGCGCGGGAAAAGGGAATTTTTTCTATACTTCAATTTTTTTCATCAAAAATAAATTCAGCAAAAATATTTTGCGTTTGGTGCCATATCCCGAGGCAGCTCTTTTGGAAGGGTTACTTTTGGGTGGGGATGGAAAATTACCAAAAAATCTCCAGAATGATTTTTCCAAAACCGGCATGACGCATATTGTGGCGGTTTCCGGATATAATGTGACAATAATTGCTGAATATCTTATGTTTATCGGAATATTTTTGGGATTATGGAGAAGGCAAGCTTTTTGGTTTGCTGTTTTTGGAATAATTATTTTTGTGATTTTGGTCGGCGCGCCCAGCTCTGCTCAACGTGCCGGAGTAATGGGAATTCTTATTCTTTGGGCGATGAAAAAAGGCCGGCTAGCCAATTCAGGAAATGCTATTCTTTGCGCAGCGAGCATTATGCTTTTTAAAAACCCATTACTTCTTCGGTGGGATATCGGTTTTCAACTTTCATTTTTTGCAACTCTGGGAATCGCTTATCTCTATCCGATTTTTGAGAATTTTTTTGGAAAGATTTTTGAAAAAAATCATCCAGTTCCGTCAGTTTTGAAAATAATCATTGAAACTTTACTTTTGAGCTTGGCTGCTCAAATATTCGTTTTACCGATAATTATTTATAATTTCAAGAGTCTTTCTCTTATTTCTCCGCTGGGCAATATTCTTATTCTGCCTTTTCTGCCACTCACGATGCTTTTGGGATTTCTGGCCTCTCTTTTTGGATTTATTATTTTTCCTCTGGCAAAAATATTTTCCTATCTGGTTTTTATTTTTTTGCGCTACGAAATATCCGTCATTTCTTTATCGGCTGATTGGAAATATTCTTCGTTTGAAATAAAAACATTTCCTTGGTGGGGAATTTTGGTTTGGTATATTATAATTGTAGCGTGGGTTATTGTATATAATCGGAAAAAATTGAAAAAATATGAAAAATAGAAAGTGGAAATATGGAATAGTGATAACGCTTTTTGCAGTTGCAATAATTTTGGCGGCAATTATTTTACATTCCAAGAGTCAAGAGTTAAAAGTTGAATTTTTTGATGTCGGACAAGGGGATGCGATTTTGATTTCAAAAGGAGGAAGACAAATTCTTATTGACGGCGGCCCGTCCGGAAGAATAATTATGGAAAAGCTTGGGAAAAGTGTTCCTTTTTGGGACAGAAAAATCGATATAATAATTGCGACTCATCCGGACCAAGATCATATCGGAGGATTGCCGGATGTGGCGAAAAGTTATGACATTGGAAAAGTTTTTGAGTCCGGAGCAAAAAGCGAATCCAAAACTTATGCGGCCTATGAAAATATTTTGAAGGAAAGAGAAGTGGAAAAAATAAAGGCCGAATACGGAATAAGGATAAAATTGTCCGAAGAAATAATAGTGGAAATATTAAATCCGAATTCAGAAACTATAAATTGTGGCACGGATACAAATTCAAAGAGTGTTGTTACGAGACTTATTTATGGAAAAAATTCTTTCCTTTTGACTGGAGATTTGCCAGGAGATTGCGAGGAAATAATTTCCGGAATTAATATTGATATTGGTGCGGATGTTTTGAAAGTTGCGCATCATGGATCAAAAAACTCCTCCACAGCTGAATTTCTCAAGAAAGTTTCCCCGAAAGAAGCTGTGATTTCCGTGGGAAAAAATAATCGCTATAGCCATCCAGATGGAGAAACATTGGAAAGATTGTTTCAAATCGGAGCAAAAATACTGCGAACGGATGAGATGGGAGATATAAGCTATATCTGCAAAAATTTGGAAGAAAAATGCTCCTTGATTCCCAGATAAGTGATTATTGAAATCTCTGTTTTTTTCTAGTATAATAAAGTTACAAAAACAGTGAAATTTTTTTAATATATCTCTAATATTATATATTGAAAATTTTCCAATCTAAAGTCTAAGTTGATATTATTACTCAAATGAAAATTAAATCTATTATGAAAATTAAAAGAAATCAAGATAATTTTAAAACAACAAGTTTTATTCTGGGAGATAATAACAATGGAGTCCTGAATATGAGGCATAAATTTCACGATAAATATGTTTCATATATGGCTAAAAAAATCATAAATGATTATAAAAGACTTTCTAAAATATTTAATATTTTTCCCAAAGTAATTTTTGTTTCACTAGTATATTCAAGAGAAGAAATGAATGCTCATTGGAAATCGAAAACTCCAAGCTGGCTTGTAGGATTTTCTAAAAAAGAGCAAGTTTTTATTTTTAGCCCTTTATTTTTTAGAGGAAATAAGCTTAATAAAAATAAAATCAATAAAATTATAACTCACGAAATCGTTCATTTGTTTATTCATACATTAAACAAAAATCCTCTCATGTGGATTGATGAAGGCTATGCATCTTTTTTTGCCAAGCAAAAAAAGAAAAAAATAAAAAACAAAGATGTTGCTTTTTTGTTAGATAAAAATTTTTTGACAAATAATATAAGTATTGCAGATTTTTCTAATCATGGAGGATATGACATTTCTAACATGTTAGTTGGTAAAATAGTAAAAAAATATGGAGAAAAAATGATATTTAAAATAATAAAAAGTAAGTCTTTTAAGAAAGATATAGAATTTAAAAAGATGCTAAATTAATCTTTAAAATAAAAAATGGGGAAAGTCATTAACCCTCCCCATTTGTTCGTAAACTGTCCAGTATAAGGTTGCTCTTTATTCAGCAACCTTTACGCATGGATTTCCATCGCAGCTGTAGCAGCCACAATCGTAACCATTTTTATTTGCTACATTTTCCTGATTTCCAAAAAGAGCAACTTCACAAAAAATCTCATGCATATTCATATATCTCACCTCCTTTCTTTTATGATATTTTTATCACTAAGTCTCTTAAAGAGACTTAGGACAAACGCAACATCCTTTTCATTTTTTGCCCCAGAATCACTTTCAAATTCTTCACAGGAAAATTCTTTATTTTTTTGATAAATTCCATGAAGATAAGAAAATGCGGGAGTACTTACAGAAATAAAAATTCTTGTTCCTGCTAAGAAAATTATCCCTCCAAAAGATTCCTTTCGAAAACGTAAATCTTTGTTGATTATAAATCTTTTTCCTAAAAATAAATTTCTAGTAGATTCTAGATTTATAACATCTCTATTATCAACTATAGGGATTTTTTTTACATTTTCCGGAACAGCATGCCTATCCATTCCTGATATATCACCATGGTGTTGAGCCTCTATTCTACATCCACATGTGCACAACTCAACCAGGTAACATTTTTTGCATATTTCCGGTGTATAGCTCCCATTTCTCCAATCATACATTCTTTGCCATATTTTTTCCAGCTCCTCACTTAAAATGTTTCCATAGCTTGTGTCAGAATGAGAACATGGTCTTACATTTCCATTTGATCCAATTGTTACCGTAGTTTTTCCAGCGACACAAATTCTATTAAAAAACTTGCGGTGCTCTTTTTTCGGTAGCAATGTACACTTAGGATAACAACCTAAAATTTCAGTATGCATTCCAAGCTTATTTTCAATTTCAATCAGGCTGTCAAGCGAGCTCATAAGGTCTAGAGTTGATATTGCATAAGAATTAAAATCCCTGCTCCCTAAAGGAGGAACTGCCCTTGAAGCACAAAATGTTCTGGCCCCAAGATTTTTTGCAAGTACTGCAGTCTCATAGATGTGTCCCATATTTTCCCTACATAAAACCATGTTAACTGATACTTTAATTCCTTTTTCTGCACAAAGTCTTATGTTTTCAACAACTTTTTTGTAGGACCCATTTTTTGATGTTAAAAAATCATGTTCTTTTTCTTTAAAAGATAAAAGAGAAGTCAGGATTGAAAGATTATTAAACATTGACAGTCTTGAAATCATCTCTCCATCTAAAAGAGTCAAATTAGAGTTAATATCCGTTTTTATTCCCAACTCCATAGATTTCTCTAAGGCATAGAACACCCTTTCAGGAAACATGAAAGGTTCTCCTCCTGTAATTGTTGAAGATATAATCATTTCTTTGCCTAACTGATTGAAAATTCTTTCAATATTTTTCATGGAAAGAGATGAGTTGGAAGTATTTTCATTTGCTTGATGTTTCCAAAAATTATAACAGTGTCTGCATTTATGGTTGCATGAACTTGTTATTTCAATTTGTACATCCAGCGGCGATTTTAGTACATGGTTCATGAGTTTATTCCTCCCTGTTTTATTGTTAAAGATATTTGCAATAAAATAATATTTATTGACTTTGCAATATATCATTCTTCTTAATGCTTGTCAAGCAATTCAATCTAAACTTTAATTTTTAAAAAATTGAGACAAAATAATATGTCTTTTGGAGGATGATTTAAAATAATATCAAAATTATACCAGTTCTTGCCAAACGACTAATTTAATGTTAATTTATCTATGTAATTAAAATTAGCCTAAAAAGAATAATCTTATGCCAGTATCAAGAAGACGCCATACTAAGGCGAGAAGAGACAGAGCAAGAGCTGAACTTAAATTAAATCCGAAGAATTTAGTTGAGTGTTCCAATTGCAAAGCGCAAATAAAAGCCCATGTAACCTGTCCGAAATGCGGATATTACAAAGGCAAGGAAGTTATCGACACTACAGCGAAAGTTGCTAAAAAGAAAAAATAATAAAATCGGCGCGAACTGGTCTGTTTTTGCCCTTTTCGCACTACAAAAGACAAAATGGCCAATAGGCACTTGTCGCGTTCAATCGCGATGCAATCTCTCTATGAATGGGATTTCAATGGAAGAAAAGATTCAGAAATAGAAGACGTAATAAAAAGAAATATAAAAGAATTCGGTCCGGGAATGGATGATACCTCTTTTGTTTTTGATTTGGTGAAAAATATCATAGCAAACCGGGGAAAAATTGATCCTTTGATTGAGAAATGCGCTCCGGAATGGCCCTTGGATCAAGTTACGGTTGTTGACCGTAATATCTTGCGTCTGGGGATATACGAACTTATTTTTGGTAACTACGAGGAAGTGCCTCCGAAAGTGGCGATTAATGAATCGATCGAATTGGCGAAATCTTTCGGTGGAGAATCTTCCGGACGCTTTGTGAATGGAGTGCTTGGAACAATATATCGCGAACTTGGTGAGCCGATGAAAGACGACATTTCAAAAAAGAAAGAAAAAAAAATGGCGGAAAATGAAACCGTTCAAAATTCAGAGGATAGGAAAGAATAATATTTTTAAATAAAAATCCAAAAGGCAAAAGTTGAAATTTCAGGTCAAAAACCGAAATTGCCGTTCTAATCTTTAAGTTTTGAATCGCAATTTTGAGTTTTGATTTTTGACTTTCGGATTTACAACGAAATTGTTGGAAGATCTGTCTAAGAGGCTCGGAGTGAATTTCAAAAATATCGAGCTTTTGGAATCGGCGGTAACTCACCGCTCATATTTGAACGAACATCGCGGTTATAAGCTGGACCATAATGAGCGTCTAGAGTTTTTGGGTGACGCCGTTTTAGAATTGGTCGTGACGGAATATCTTTTTAAAAATTATCCTAATCCGGAGGGAGAAATGACCAATTGGAGAGCATCTTTGGTTAACGGGGAAATGCTTGCTAAGATTTCCAAAAAATTGGGCGTTGAAGAGTATCTTCTGATGAGCAAAGGTGAGGCGAAGGATACTGGTCGGGCGCGACAATATCTTCTAGCCAATGCTTTTGAAGCGATAACCGGAGCGATTTATCTCGATCAGGAAGAGAATGGATATGATGAAGCGAGGAAATTTATTTTGAAAAATGTGATTTGCTATCTTTCGGAAATAATCGATAAGAAACTTTATATGGATCCGAAATCACGTTTTCAGGAAGAGGCTCAGGACAAAGTCGGAGTCACTCCTTCATATCGGGTTATTTCCGAAATTGGTCCCGATCATGACAAAAAATTTACCGTCGGAGTATATTTGGGTGAAGAGATGGTGGCGGAAGGAGAGGGACAGTCAAAACAAGAAGCACAGAGAAACGCGGCGGAAAAGGGATTAGAGGAAAAAGGTTGGTAGAATAATCCCAGTTATTTTTCATTTTTATTCTTAGTTAAAATATAGTAAAATATTTCTAGCGCATAGCGCCAGATTAAAAGGAGTGATTATATTTTTAGTTATTTATGTTTCTAAAAAAACTTGAAATTTCTGGTTTTAAATCTTTTGCCAACAAGACGATGTTGGATTTTTCGTTTTCAGGCAGTAATGGCGGAAACAGGGGGGTAACGGCGATTGTGGGACCGAATGGAAGCGGAAAGTCAAATATTGCCGATTCTATACGTTGGGTAATGGGAGAACAGTCGATGAAAAATCTCAGGGGAAAAAAATCGGAGGATATTATTTTTGCCGGATCGGGAAAAAAAGCGAGGCTCGGAAGTGCGCAAGTCACTTTATATTTTGACAATTCTGACAAAAAAATTCCGCTGGATTTCGATGAGATTACCGTTACTAGGAAAATTTTCCGTAGCGGAGAAAGCGAATATGTAATCAATGGATCCCGGGTCCGTCTTCAAGACGTGGTGGATATATTGGCGAAAGCCGGAGCGGGAAAGGAAAGTCATGCGATAATCAATCAAGGAATGGCGGATGCGGTTTTGAACGCCACGCCGCTTGAACGCCGATTTATTATCGAAGAGGCGGCGGGCGTCAAACAATATCAGATAAAAAAGGAAAGAGCTTTGAGGAAAATGGACAGCACTCGTGAAAATTTGTCGAGAGTGAAAAGTCTTGTTGAAGAAATAAAGCCGCATCTCAAAATGCTCAAGCGTCAGGCGGAAAAATCCCTGCAAGGAGAAGCGATTTCCAAGGAATTGAAGGAAAAGCAATTAAAATATTACGGATATCTTTGGAGCAGGTTCGATTCGGAAAAAAACAGATTAAGTGAAGAAAAGAATGAAATGGGTCGGGTAATGATGAATATCCAAAGGGAAGTGGACAAGTTGGTGGATGAGATAAACCAAGAATCAAAAGAAGAAAAGACTAATGTGAAGCTTATTGAGTTGGAGAAAAAGCAGAAGGAGCACCGTTCAAGAATCAGTCAGTTAGAGCGGGATATTTATATGGCGGAAGGCCGGATTGAGATTGAAGAGGAAAAACAGAAAAATCTCCAAATCATAGAAGAAATAAAAATAAAAAGTATCCCGGTTGATTTGCAGTATGTCAAAAATAATCTGGAAGAAATCAGGAGAGACCAAGAGATACTCATTAAGAGACTCGGTGAAGCGGAAAAATTGGAAGACCTTCAAGATATAAAAGAATTCGCCAGGGTCATTCAGCAGAAGCTATATAATCTTCGCTTGGATATTGAAAAAGGAAAAAAGGAAGAAAAACAGGATGAGGCCCCGATTGATTTGAAAAAGGAAATGGTTGCAGATTCATCTGTCATTATTGAACTCCAAGAAAAGATAATTAAGACGAAAGAAGAAAAAAACAAGCTGGAAGAAGAGATGAAAAAGATCGAAGAGGATATTAGGAAAGAAGTCTCTTTAGAGAGAGAAAAGCGGGAGAAGTTTTTTGTTGCTGAAAGAAATTTGCGTCTTAAGCAAGATGAGCTTAACAAGCTGAAAGACAAATATAATGAAGCGAAAATTTCTTTGGCGAAGATTGAAGTGCGGGAAGAAGATTTGAAGATCGGAGTGAAAGAAGCGCTTAAAATTGAAGTGACGGAACTTTTAAAAGTCGAAGAAGAGATTGATCAATTCACAATGGAGAGAGATATTTCAAAATTGAAATTCCAAATGGAACAGATCGGAGGAATTGATCCAATGGTGGCGGAGGAATATAATGAAACCAATAAACGTTTTGAATTTCTCTCCAATGAAATGCTGGATTTGGAGAACGCTCTAGTGTCTTTGCATGAAGTGATAAAAGAAATGGAGCAAAAGATAGAAAATGAATTCTATGAAACTTTTGATAAGATAAATGCCGAATTTACAAAATATTTCCGAATAATTTTTGGTGGAGGAAATGCGCATCTTACAAAATTGAAAATAAAAAGTCGGAAAACAAAACAGGAGACCAATGAAGAGGAAGAATCAGCTGAAGCAGGAATTGAAAATAACAAGGAAGAAAATGAGGAAGATCATGATGAAATTGGAATTGATATTTCCGCTTGTCCTCCGGGAAAAAAAATCAGCAATCTCTCGATGCTTTCCGGCGGTGAACGGTCGCTTACGTCTCTGGCACTTTTATTCGCGATAATTTCATATAATCCGCCGCCATTCTCTATTTTGGATGAAGTGGAAGCGGCTCTGGACGAGGCAAATTCAAAACGTTTTGGACGAATTATTTCCGAACTTTCAAACGGCACTCAGTTTGTCATAATCACGCATAATCGCGAAACGATGCGCCAAGCCTCATTGCTCTATGGTGTGACAATGGGTGAAGATGGAATTTCCAAATTGCTTTCAGTCAAGCTTGATCAAGTCGGCGCGGGAGGAAATATTATAAAAAAATAAATCGCTCTTGGCGCTCTGTGCTATTCGGCCATTGGATTTTATGATACAGCGTGGTCATGAAGAGAGTATGTTTTTTTCTCGCACTATTTCCGCTCACAAATCGGCCAAAGAGTATTCTAAAGAACTTGTGAATACTCTAAAAAGTGACGAGGAAATATTTTATCAATTCGGAATAGAAATATACAATTTGTCCAGATATTATTACCGGCCGAAAAGGACTCTTTATGCTTATTTGAGAAATATTTTTCTTTTAGGCGTATTGCTCAGTGCGGCAGCACTTTTGGGTGAGTGGCTGAGATTTTAGTCTAAATTCATTTTTACAATAATTGCAATTGTATGATATAATCCTATTGGAGACCAAAAAGTCTCCGAGTTTTGTTTTAGTTTGAAATTTTAACCCATATGACATTGAAAAAATCAGAAAAAAATCAGAAAAAACAAATCGATTTTAGGAATTTCTGGATACACATCTGGGAGCTTTTTTTGCCTTACCAAAAAAATATAATCAGGCTACTTTTTTTGATTGCTTTTGTTGAGATTTTCCGGATTATTGGTCCATATATCCTTAAGATTCTTATTGATTTGCTCACTGTTTCGGAAAAACTGGATATCGTGAATATAATCATTCTGACTGTTTTGCTTTTTTTGGTAAATCAAGGAACGGCTGTTTTGGTTTATTTTGAGGATAAGAAAATAATAAAAATGCTTTCCGGAATAATTTTCCATCTTTACAAAAGCGCCCATGAAAAAATGATTTCTTTGGGACTCGGGTATCATGAGAAAGAAAACACCGGCAATAAAATAGTTAAGATTCAGCGCGGAGTGGACAGGATTGACAATCTTATCGGAAATTTCTTTTGGGATGTGGCGCCGACTATTTTTCAAGCGATCATAACGACAATTGCACTTTTTGCTCTTAGCTGGAAATTCGGACTGATGCTGGTTATTTTTGTTCCGATATTCATATTTTTGACACTTAGGGCGAATAAAGAAGTTTTTCCTTTCCGAAGCGAACGTTTTCGCGGCCAGGAAGAAGCAGCTGGAGTAATGGCGCAATCGATTATAAACATCAATACGGTGAAATCATTCGTTCAGGAAAAAAGAGAACATGAAATTTTTAACCAATTTACGGAGAAAGTCAGAAAATATCTCTCTTTGGAATTTAACAAGATAATAAATTTCAATTTCGGACGCAGTATTGTTATCGATTCCGGCCGGCTGGCGATTATGCTTTTCGGAGTTTATATGGTTTTCAAAGGAGAGATGACAGTCGGCAGTCTGGTTTTTGCCTACACGATTTCAGAAAAATCTCTGATTTCACTTTTTCGGATCTCCAGGCTTTACGATCGGATTATGGAATCTTCCGAAGCGGTGGAAAGGCTATATGAACTTTCCAAAACAGAAGAAGATATTAAAAATCCTTCTGATGGAGAAAAGCCTGATGATATTAGTGGAAAAATAGAATTTAAAAATGTCAATTTTTCCTATCAAGAAAATCGTCTGCCGGCTCTTAATGGAATAAGTTTTAAGATAAATTCCGGTTGCGTAACAGCATTAGTCGGACCATCGGGTGGCGGAAAGACAACGATAGCCAGAATGATTTATCGTCATTATGATCCTCGAAGTGGAGAAATCATTCTGGATGGGATAAATCTCAAGGAATACGACATTCCTTCTTTCCGACGTTTCATTGCTATTGTTCCGCAGGAAGTGGAAATTTTCAATACCAGCGTGGGGGATAATATCAGCTACGCCAAACCGGGGGCAAGTCGGGAGGAGATTGAAGCGGCGGCGCGTATTGCCAATGCCGATGAATTTATCAGTCAGCTCAAAGGCGGTTATGACACCTTGGTCGGAGAAAGGGGAATAAAGCTTTCCGGCGGACAGCGCCAACGGGTTGGAATTGCGCGGGCGATTCTTTCCAATCCGCGGATAATAATTTTCGACGAAGCTACGTCAAACCTTGATTCCTATTCGGAAAAACTTATTCAGGAAGCGATAGATAAGATAAGAAAGGATAAAACAATTCTTATTATTGCCCATAGATTGAGCACAATTAAAAAAGCCGACAAAATAATCGTTTTGGAAAAAGGGCGAGTGGTGGAAGAAGGCAGTCATATCGAGTTGTCCAGAATCGAAGGTGGATTATATCAAAAACTGATCGGACTCCAAAAGATGGGTGATGTTGATTAGATTAAAATCTAAAAGGATATTTTTATAGCATTTCTAACGCTTCTTCAATTTTCACTATCCGACTTTCTTTTTCCGATCTCTTTTTAACTTCCACTCCGCCGGATGCGAGAGATTTTTTGCTGACAACTATCCGATAAGGAATTCCAATCAAATCGCTATCGTTGAATTTCTCTCCGGCTCGGGCATCGCGGTCGTCATAAAGCACCTCGACTTTTTGATTTAAAAGTTTTTGATATATTTTTTCCGCCTCTTCGTTTTCTTCCAAACTCAGAAGATGAACTTTAAAAGGCGCGACCGATTCCGGCCAGATGATTCCATTTTCATCATGATGCACTTCTACAATCGTTCCCATAAGTCTTTGTAGACCGATACCATAGCATCCAGTAACCAAAACAACATCTTCACCTTTTTCATTTTTTACTTTTAAATCAAAAGGTTTGGTGTATTTGTCCTTATTCTTGAAGATATTTCCCACCTCCACCGACTTTTCTGTTCTTTCGAGTTTTTCTTTGCATTCCGGACAGCTATGCTCTACATCATTGATGATTTCTTTATTTACAGCTATTTTGCATTTATCGCAAATATAAATCAAATCTTCTCCTGCTTCTGTTATTGTTTGATATTCATGAGAATATTTTGAAAAAGAGGCTCCGGATGCGAATGTTTTATATGTCTTTTCTCCGAGACCTGCCCTTTCGAAAATTTTTGCATAAGCATTTTCAGCTCGTTTGTAATATTCGTCTAAATCTTTTTCACTGATATGGAAAGAATAAAGATCTTTCATTATGAACTCTCGGCCACGAAGCAATCCTGACTTGGCCCTTTTTTCTTTGCGAAATTTGTTTTGGAACTGATAAGCTGCAAATGGCAAGTCTTTATAGGAATTGATAAACTTTTTTGCTAGAGGAATAATGACTTCTTCGTGGGTTGGCGCTAAAACATATTTTTTTTCTTCTCCGTCGCCAACTTTATAGATGTCTTCATCTATTAATGTCCATCTTCCAGTTTTTTCCCAATTATCCTTAGGATGGAGAGACGGCATAATCATTTCCTGTCCTCCAATGGCATTTATCTCTTCTCGGATTATATTTTCTACTTTTTTATATACGAAAAGTCCCAGTGGAAGAAGCGTATAAACGCCCGCCATCAGTTTATCCACAAAACCAGCCCTGATTAAAAGTTGTGCATTAAGACTCACTTCGTCTTTCGGCGCGTTCCTCTGTGTTTTTGTGAATAGTTTTGATTGTTTCATATAAACCAATGATATTAAAATAAAGCTTATATGTCAAAGCGTTTTAAAATTAATACCTATTTGAGAAAGATGATAGAGATAGATTTTTCTTTTTTCCTGTTAATGGTTTTAATAAGGGTTGAAATTTTACTCTCCTTTTTTTATTGGGGGGTGCTAACTGGCGGATTTAAAGAGGACGGTATTTATAGTTAAATTTTTTGTCATTTTGATAATTTACTAGCCCACTGATTTAAATACTTTTATTTATACAATCAGGGATTTAGAATCTGATAGATGCTGAAAAAATTTCAGCATGACACCTTGTTGTCATTCCGGCCTTCGAGCCGGAATTTAATATTATTGTCTTATTTAAGCCATAAAAACCACTTGATTTTTTTTGAATTTTATTCTATAATTATTCGAATTAATTTATATATTTTTTAAAAATATATGACTCCAAAAATATTTATACATTTTTTAAAAACCAAAAATGGTTTATCTCAAGAAACGGCTGATTTTCTTGAAAAAACTATCGAGAAATATGCAACTGAAGCTTGCCATCTTTTGGATATTGTTTACGTAAATATAAGTGTTTATCAAAATAAGAATTTTACTATTTCAGAAACAGGAGAGGGTGGATATGCGGCTTCCTATGATTGGTTTCATATTTACATTGATCCGGAAAAATCAGAAAATGAATTGAAAAAAATAATCAATAAAATTATTCCTTCAACCGTCTATCATGAATTGAACCATGTTGCAAGATGGAGTAGTGTAGGATATGGCTCGACCCTACCAGAAGCTATTGTTTCGGAAGGATTAGCTTCAGTGTTTGATTCTGAAAATTGGAAAAAATCAAAAAATCTATGGGCAAAATATTCTCAAAGGGAAATAATTTCTATGCTTGAAATATTTAAAAAAAGAAATAAAAACGATGACATCTATTATAATCATCAAGAATGGTTTTATGGTAATGGAAAATTGCCTAGATGGATTGGTTATAAGTTAGGCGCATATATTATTAGTCGTATTCGCAAAAATAATCCTGAAATAAGTTGGAAAAAATTGATGAAAATGAACGCGAAAAAAATATTTAAATTAGCGAAATTAGAAATGTAATCATTCGTGTGGATTGATGGATTTTAACCTTTAGCTTATAAGGCTAGGAATTTATTTTTATTTCCTAGCCTTTATTTTTTTAACAGCTTGCTATATACTTGGAAAGTGATAATTTTAAGTCAGAATATTTTTTATGAATAAAAACCTGCTCCTTACCGGAGATACAATTGGTGTAATTGCTCCATCAAGGCCTATTTATAATATTAAGAAAGAAATTGAGGCTGGAATCTTGGCATTGGAACAAATGGGATTCAAGGTTAAAAGAGGAAAACATCTGGAAAGCCATTTCTACTATTCCGCCGGAAAACCAGAGGAAGCGTGTTTTGGATTTGCATGAGATGTTTTCCTATCCAGAAATCAAGGCTATTATCTGTGCTACTGGCGGATCAAGCGCCAATCAATTAATAGAACTGATTGATTTTGACCTGATCAAAAATAATCCTAAAATATTCATAGGTTATAGCGATATTACAGTCCTGTTGCTTTCGATGCATGAAAAAAGCGGAAATCCTCTTTTTTATGGCCCAACCGTCTATGAAATGTCAGCGCTCACTCAGGATGAAAAAGTTTTCTTTTTAAGATGTTAGGGGATGGTTTAGGTATGTTTGAATATCCGCGAGAAGGAAAGGTTATTCGTCCAGGAAAAGCGTCTGGTAAATTGATTGGCGGAATATTGTCACGAATATAAAGTCTAGTGGGAACAGAGTATTTTCCTAAAATGGATGGTGCTATTCTTTTTTGGGAAGACGTGAATTCTTCTCCAGCAGCGATGGATTTTGATTTGCAATCACTACGACTTGCTGGAATATTTGAAAAATCACTGGTATGGTAATTGGACATTTATCGGAATGTGATGATAAAAAATACCCGCAAGATAATCGTTCAATTAAAGATATTATTCTTGAGCGAACGGCTGGATTTGATTTTCCGATTGTCAAAGTGGAATATTTTGGACACGATATTGATGATTTTTATCCACTACCTATCGGAGTTGAGGCAAAAATTGATACAGATGAAAATAAATTTTCTATTATATTTTAATTATTTCATTTTCTCTCCAATTTTAGGGGGAAGGATTAAGGGAGTGGTTTATTTCGTCATCCTGAACTAGTTTTAGGATCTCAGATGCTGAAAAGATTTCAGCATGACACCTTGTTGTCATTCCGGCCTTCGAGCCGGAATCTAATATTATTGTCTTATTTAAGCCATAAAAACCATTGACAAAATGGTGTTTTAGGTGTATAATGGATTGTTAAGAAAATAAGGGAGAGTATTTTGACAAAAACATATAAATGGAGGTGCCGAAATGGTACAGCGGTTAAAGAAAATAGCCGCGTTTATAGCGGCACTTGTTAAAAAATATTGGTTAGTTATTTCCGGAGCAGGAATTTATCATGTTGCAAGTTGGATTTATGATAATCCGCTCTGGATGGCAGCAGAAATACATTGGAAAGAAAACGGTGTTATTGGGATGATGATAGGGGCGTTTATTATCAATACTATAATGTTGTTTATCTTTATGAATAAAAAATCAGATTTCATTCTCTGGAACGCGCTCGATAGTCTTTCAGAAAGGGAATCTGAATATCATGAAGCTTATGCCAAATGGAGTTATAGAAAAAGTCCATTAAAAATATATGTTGTTATCGCTACATATATCCCGGTAAAGCTCGTGATTTTTATTCTCTGGTGTATTAAAAAGTCTCCGAAACTCGGGGACTTGGCAGGATTTGCAATTCTGTCAATAATCGAAGATCCGTTTATTACAACCATGTACTTGCGTCATGGTTATAAGAATGGTCTTCGAAAAAGAGATATGGCTATATATTTAGGTTCTTCAATTCTAAGTATTGGCTATTGGGCATTAAGGAACACGGTTATAGTTGAATTAGTGTTCCGGCCACTCCTAAAGATGTTCTAAAAGGCGTTTCATTCTTGTATGATCCGCCTTTTTTATTTGTATTTTTTATATTTATTGTTATAATGTAAACATAATTTCATATAACTACTTTTGTAATGGAAAATATAGAACCAAATGGCATACACCATCTTGTTGAATTTTTTGGTTGTGATGCAAAACAAATAGATGATATTGATTTTTGGAAGAAAGCTCTTAGGGAATCAATAAATAATACTTCTATAGAGAACTTGCATGATTTCTTCTTTAAATTTGAGCCACAAGGAGTGACTGGATTTTTATTACTTTCGTCATCTCATATTGCTGTACATACTTGGCCAGAGAAAAAATATGTCGTTTGTGATGTCTTTACTTGTTCAACTGAATCAGAAACCGATCAGATTATGGAATGTATAAAAAAGTCAATAAAATACGAAAGAATTGAAGTCAAAAAAATTAAAAGAGGTTTTAAGGTTTCTAGGAATAATGGGAAAATAATAGGAGAAAATGAATGTTCATTTGAAAAGTATAAAATGGACGTCCCTGTGTTTTCTACAGGGAAAATGATGAAAATAGATGTTATTCAAGATCTTGTTGAAATTGAAACCGCATTCCAGAAAATAAAGATTGTTCTTACTAAGGATTTTGGGAAATATTTGATTATTGATGGAATAATGCAATTATCGGAAAAAGATCATTACCTATATGACAGGGAAATGATAAAAAAACTGAAACCGACTGATCAAAATATTCTTATTCTTGGAGGGGGGGATGGCTATGTTGCGGCGCGTTTAATTGCGGAAAATCCATCAACAAAAATAAATGTTGATGTTGTGGATTTGGATGTCGAAGTTATTAAAGCTTGCGAAAGATATTTTGGGCAAGATGTTTTTAGGAATAAACAGGTTCATTTGCATATTGGGGATGCTCTGCATTTTTTAAAAACAACTAAAAATAAGTATGATGGAATAATTTGTGACTTGACCGATAATCCAATTGGTACCAAAAAAGAAGTAGCGGGTTTTAATGATTTTTTTGAAAAAGTAATCAGTTTTTCAAAAGAAGCTTTAAATAATGATGGCTGGATTGGTGTTCAAGGTGGAGCAAGTAAGGTTACCAAAGATTTTATTAATGAGGTTGAGGTTGTAAGAAATGTTTTGGAGAAAAATAAATTTAAAAATATTTCTCAGTCAGATGTTTATATTCCGAGTTACGGAGAGGATTCTGCCTTTTTATTCGCCGAAAAATAGATTAATATTTTGTGATTTTCAAAAATAATGATGGAAAATTTTTATACAACTCTTGAAGATGCTAAGGTTGAAATTTGGAAAAGATGGAATAATAAAGATTTAAAAAGAAAAGTTGAAGAACACCTAAATAATGCCGAAATACTAAAATTTTTCGAAACTGGTCCTAAGGCTGTTCTTTGTAGAGACATAATAACTTCTGATTTGGAATGTTTGAATTTTATTGATTTAGCTAAAAAAATAGAGCTCGATACACTGTTTTTAGAATATCCAGAAGATAAGTTTGTTAATAAAAATTCTGATAAATACTATCTTTGTAAACTATCATTTTTTGAAGGTAAAAATAAAAATGGTGAAAATATTACTAGTACTTCTCGAATTGTTGATTTTAACTTATCAGAAGGTAAGAAATTTTGTGATATAAATACTATATGGGGAGAAAATCTTATTAAATTTCATCACCGTCTTCTAGAAAATTTTTTACCCAGGTCTAGTAAGAAAATAGTTGACATAACTAAATGGTTTAATAATACAAGGTATGAGTCGGAATATTATTACCTTTACTTTCTTGCATTATTCCTTTGTCATGGAGTTTTATTTGAAAATTTTTTGACAAATAAAGAAGAATTAGAATTTACTGAAAAAAAAGTTTTGCCAAGCTTTTATAAACTTCAAGAAATGTTTGGCGTTAAACCATTAATTGTTCCAGTTGTTCCGATAGAAGAAGAAACTAATCATTATTGGTGGTGTTTCTCAAAAGAGGTGGAAGATATTATACATAAATAATATATATGAATGATATAATTAACCCAAGCGATTTTTATACACCAATTGATGAAATTAAGGAAGAATTGTATAGAAGGAGAAGTGACAAAAAACTTCTTAAAAAAGTAGAAGATTTTCTGGGAGAAGAAATACTAAAAATATTTGATAAAGCACCAAGGGCTGTTCTTTCTCAGTATATTGTTGTTCCAGCTAATGATACATTTCATTTTATTGAATTAGCTAAAAAAATAAATATCGAACCAATTTTCTTAGAATATGCTGATGATAAACTTGTTGCTAAAAATATCGGAAAATATTTATTAGGAAAAATATATTTTTGTGATAAAAAAAATTTAGAAGATTTTAAAAATATACCAAAATTAATGGCAATAAATTTCAATGTTTCTGAAGGTAAGATTCTTAAAAATATAAATACATTATGGGGGGAAAAATTAGTTGATTTTCACCATAATATAATTAATATCGCATTACCCATTTCCAATGGGAGGATTTTTGATTTTTCAGTGTGGTTTAAGGAAAAAAGATATTTAACAGAATATTATTATCTGTATTTTTTAGCTATTTTTATTTGTCATGGTGTATTTTTTGAAAATATTGAATTGGATGGGCGTGAGGAAGATTTTAGCAAGAACAAAATTATACCAAGTTTCTATAAATTGCAAGAAATGTTTGGAGTTAAACCACTTATTTATCCCTTGATTCCATTAGAAAGTTATCATGATTTGTATTGGTGGTGTTATCCTGAAAAAAATATTGAAATTATAAAAAAATATTTAAATAATAAATATAGATATACTTTTAAAATATAGAATATGGAATTTGACTTAGCTACAAATATTGAGCAATGTTTTATCCTAATAAGGGATGAGGTTCCTTTAAATATTATTTATTATTCTCATATTCCAACAGCACTAATCTCATTAACAGTTGGATTATTTATTTTTATAAAAAGTCGTCATTCATTGATAAGTAAGGTTCTTTTGAATCTTGCCTTGGCGTTTTCATTATGGTTGCTATGTGATTTAATCACTTGGACGAATTATGATAGTAGAAAAATTATGTTTTCTTGGTCATTATTTCCTCTTTTGGATACATTATTTTTTACTTTTAGTTTATATTTTGTTCATGTATTTATATATAAAAAAGATTTAGATTTTTTTAAAAAAATAATAATTTTAATTTTAATTTTACCAATTGTTTTTTTTACTCCCACTTCTTTTAATCTGAATAATTTCAATATTGATAGCTGCTTAGCTGTAGAAAATAATTATGTTAATTATGTTATATTATTTGAATTAATAATATTCTTTTGGATAGTAGTTTCACTTATTAGAGGGTATAGAAAATCGGATAATAATTTTAAACATCAAATAATATATTTATCCTTTGGAATTATTTTTTTTCTTTTGTCATTCTTTATAACTGGATTGATTCCTGAATATTTTGGTAGTTATTTAGGATGGGAGGGTTATCTACTGGAGCCTTATGGACTCTTTGGAATGACGGTGTTTATCGGTTTCTTGACTTTTTTAACTGTCAAATATAAGGCTTTTAATATTAAACTCATCGGTGCGCAGGCGTTGGTGGTAACACTGATAATCCTCATTGGTTCGCAATTCGCTTTTATCCAGACTCGGACTAATATGATTTTGAACGGTATAACCTTTGTCCTAGTGTGTTCGTTTGGTTGGGTTCTTATAAAATCCGTTAAAGCTGAAGTGGAAAGAAAGGAACAATTGCAGATAATGACTGAAAAATTGGCGGTGGCGAACGATAAATTGAGAAAACTCGATAATGCCAAGACGGAATTTATTTCCATCGCGTCGCATCAGCTCAGAACGCCTCTTACGGCAGTGAAAGGCTATGTCTCTTTGATTCTGGAAGGATCATATGGCCCAATAACACCTGAACAGAAAAATGTTCTTTCCAGCATTTCTATCAGCAACGAGCGGCTTATTAATCTGGTTGAAGATCTTTTGAATATTTCAAGGATCGAATCCGGCCGGATGGAATTCAATTTTGAAGCTTGCAATGTGGCGGATCTTTGCCGTGAGATTTATGACACTTTTGTTCTTAGAGCAAAAGATCGGAATCTGTTTTTGAAACTTGATCTTGTGCGGGCGCTCGAACTCCAAGTTAAGACCGACCGGAACAAATTGCGCGAAGTGGTTTCCAATCTGGTGGATAATGCGATCAAATATACTCCCGCTGGCGGAGTGAAAATGAGAGCCTATAGGAATGAAGATAAGGTGCGAATCGAAGTAACTGATACGGGAATCGGAATTCCACAAACGGAGATGCCATATCTTTTCGCGAAATTTTCCCGTGGCAAGGACACGAGTCGGCTTAATGCTGGCGGAACCGGCCTTGGACTCCACGTCGGAAAAAGTATGATTGAGGCACTGCACGGAAAAATCTGGGCGGAGTCGGAAGGGGATAAGAAAGGATCGACTTTTATCGTGGAATTGCCGATGACATTTGAAGAAGAAACGGAATAAGTCCATTTTTTCTGTCATTTTTAATTCGTCTAGTTGTCATGCTGAACTCGTTTCAGCATCTCTAGATCCTGAAACAAGTTCAGGATGACAATTTTAAATAATAATTAAATATTAAAATTATGAAAGGATTCAATGCGAACATCGAAAAGGAGACTTTGGAAAATGGAAATTTCCGCAAAGTTCTCTATACCGGGCATCATAGTCAGTTGGTTTTAATGAGTCTTCGTCCGAATGAGGAAATCGGGATGGAAGTCCATCCGGACAACGACCAGTTTTTCCGTTTCGAAAAAGGAGAAGGTAAATGCATTATTGATGGCAATGAATATGCGCTTGCGGACGGCTCAGCGATTGTTGTGCCGGCCGGTGCCGAGCATAATATCATTAATGTTTCTGATTCGGAGGATTTGAAACTTTATACGATTTATTCGCCGGCTCATCACAAGGATGGAATCGTGAGAGCGACCAAGGAAGAAGCAGAGTCCAATGAGGCTGATTTTGATGGAGTAACGACTGAATAAGGGCAGAAAACAAGAGACAGAGAACAGGAATCAGGAAATAAGAAGAAAAATATAATCCGCCAGCTGGCGGAATGCAAAACCGCTCAAATGAGGGCGGTTTTTACTTTGACTTGATTTTTATTTAATATAAAGATGCATTTGTAAAAAATATTTTTTTTTGCTATCATAAAGGCAATAAAAGTGAAAATATAATTATGGGAAACCAAGAAGGACAAATAGAACAAAATATCGCTCAGACAAAAAAGGAGAAAATACTTATCGTTTCTTTTTTTACAATTTTGATCGCAGTTGTTGCAATAACCTACATAAAGTATTTTATCCTCAAAGATTATTATATCCAAGCTGAAATTGATTGTGATCCGAAAACCGAAAGCTGTTTCATATATGAATGCGATCCGGCCGATGATGAGGAATGTCCGGAAAATCCCGATGAGCGTATAAGCTATTATGCGCTGGTAATGAAAAAAGCCAGTCAGATTCCTCTTTGTGATCCGAACGATGAAAGTTGTGACGCTCTTTATTGCGAAGAAGGAATGGATTGCTCGATAATATATTGCAACGAGGAAACCAAAGAAGAGGGCATGGAATGCAATGATCCGGCGATATATAACAAAAATAATCCCGATTCAGAAGAAGACGCTGTCGGTTCTGAAGAAGAGGAAGATGTTGTTGGGGAAGAAATTGGAAAAGAAAATGAAGCGGAAGAAGAGAATGCAATTACTGAGGGTGAATAATAATTTTTTGTGATTTGAAAAACTGACAAAAAATAAAAAATAAAATAAAATTGCACTCCAGAAATTCTTCAGCTCGCCGATAATCTTTTTAATTTGTAGATTTTTTGTATTTTTTATTATTTTTTGCCATTTTTCTATGAATTGCGTTTTTGAAGCTCCCAGTTCAATATATTATTCTTTCATTACAGTTTTTTTGCTGAGTATTTTGACTGCTTTTATAATCCTGTATCGCAATAAGGAAAATCCAAAAAACCGGAGCGCGTTTTTTTTCATACTTATGATTGCTATCTGGATAATTGTTGATTTGGCGCAATGGACGACGAAAAATGAGAATTTTGGAATTTTTCTCCAAAAATTAACTATTTTTTCAGCTACTATCCATCTTTTTTTCCTGTATTTTTCCTATCATATTGCCGATACCCCGATCAGTTGCAAAAAAAAGATTATTTTTGCTCTGCCATTGGCTATCTTTATTCCTTGGATTTTCACCAGCTTCGGAAACGGCATAATCCATCCGGAAAAATATGTTACCTGTTATTTCATAAAAGGTCCGATAATCTGGTATTATTATTTGCTCGTTCTTTTTTATACTTTCGAATCGTTCAGAATTTTAGCAAAAAGGCACAAAGAGCCGATAGCCCTGTATCAGTTGAAGTCCCAGTTGCGGGTTTCGATGTTTGCAATCGTATTTCTTACAGCGTGGATAATATTTTTCAAAGAAATTTTTCATTTGGGGACATCCAAGCTTGATGCGGTGGAGTTTTCAAGTTTTTTCATAACCGGAATATTTTTTTTCATCACGCTCATCGCTTTTGCGATAATCAAATGCGATCTGTTCGAATTCAATACTGTTCCGACAAAAAGGTTTACTATTTCGCTCTGGTCTGTTATTTTTCTCAGTATGTTGCTTTTTAATATCAGTTCGGTTTTTGTGATAACATATGCGATTGCTTATGCCATATTGCTTCTGATTTTTTGGAAGCTTTAAAATCTTTGGATTTGAAAAATTTATAAAACAAAAAGATAAATAATAAAAAAATGAAAATACTCGGACTGAATTTTGATACTGTGATAAAATATGCCAAGCCGTATAAAAAAGAACTTTTGATTGCGGCTGTTTTTGTCCTTTTTGAAAATGCCATCCAACTCATCCTGCCCGTTTTCTATGGAAAGGCAATTGATATCGTTATCGATAAGAAAGATTTGACGTGGGAAGTTTTTATTCTTATTTTGAGTTGGTTTATTTTGAGTCTTTTGAGTGAATTTTTCACGCGCATAAGAACAAGAAAAGGTGTTCAAATCGGATATAAAGCGGCGGTGGATCTTTTTACCAATTCGATTTTCCATCTGATTCGGTTGCCACTGGCCTTTCATAAAAAAAGAAAAGTCGGGGAAATAATCGAACGGTTTGATCGGGCGGATGAATATCTCGGACGAATTATCAGCGACGGATTTTTGCAAGTTGTGCCCCATCTCATCACTTCTGTTTTGGCGCTTTTTGTGATTCTTTGGATCAAATGGGAGTTGGCAGTGGTTTATGCTATTTTTATTGCGGTTTTTGTAATAATAACGATTAAAAAAACCAATCCGATAATCAGTTATAATAAAAAAATTGACGCCCAATACGAAAAAGTTTATGGCAATATTTATGAAAGGACGCCCAATGTTTTGACAATTAAGGCGAATGTTTCGGAAGAGAAAGAGTATAAATCCAATCGGAAAGAATACGCGCGGATATTTTTTGATATTGATCAATATTCTAGGCTCTGGCTCTATCTTCAATTCTGGCAGAGATTTATTTTTGTGACCGGATTTCTTTTACTTTTTCTCGCCGGTCTTTATATGGTGAAATTGGAACTGATAACCATCGGAGATTTGGTAATTCTTCTGGTCTATGTCAATATGGCTTCCGTTTCCATCCAGACTCTCGGGACAAATTATAAGGATCTTCAGGAGGGAATGGTGGCGATTGCCCGGGCGGAAAGAACAAATCGCGAAAGTGAAGAAGATTATGGCGGAAAAGAAGCGCAGAAGATCGAGAATTGCGAGGGATTTATTGAATTTGAAAATGTAAGTTTTTTTGACAAAGGCAGAGAGATTTTGAAAAATATAACTTTCAAGGCCAGACCGGGAAAAATGATTGCGGTGGTCGGACGGAGCGGTCAGGGAAAATCGACTATTCTTAATCTTATTCCGCGTTTTATCGAACCGACTAAAGGAAAAATAAAACTGGACGGAGTGGATCTGAAAAAATTGAAACTGGAAGACTTGCGTAAAAATATCGGAATCGTTTCGGATGAGATGGGGCTTTTCCATGATTCAATCAAGAATAATATTCGCTATTCCAGAACAAGCGCCAAGGTGGATGAAATTTATCGGTCTTCCAGAATCGCGCATTGCCATGAATTTGTAACTAAATTTCCCAGAAGTTATGACACTATTATCGGAGATCGGGGAATCCGGCTTTCTTCGGGACAACGTCAGCGTCTGGCTATCGCCAGAGCGGTTTTACGTGATCCTAAAATTTTAATTCTGGACGAAGCGACTAATGCGCTCGACAGCGAATCGGAGAAGTTCATTCAGGAGTCTTTGGAGAAAGTGATGGAAGGGCGGACAACTTTTGTTATTGCGCATCGTTTGAGCACTATTCGAAAAGCTGATTTGATTCTGGTGATTGAGGGCGGAAAAATCGTGGAAAGAGGGGATCATGCGGAACTTTTGCGTCACGGAGGGGTATATAAGAAACTTCACGAGCTCCAGCACGTCAAGGTTTAACTTTTCTTTACAAAAATCTGATATTATGCTATGGTTTCGAGTTAATTGAAAACATAGAATTTTATGTTTTGCATTGGATATAATGAAAATATGACCCTTTTTGAATTATTAGCCGCGGATTATGTTCCGCGAGTTCTTTATTTTTCTTTTATACCGGTGATGCTCCTCTCTTTATTTATGGGATTTTTTGTATATCTTAAGTCAGGAAAAAATTATCTAGGAAAGATATATTTAGCTTTGAATTTAGTCTTTTTTTTCTATGTCTTAAATGATCTTATTACATGGATAAGTGTCAATAGTGGATTAATGTCTTTCGCTTGGTCGAATTCTTTATTTCTGATTAATTTGACTTTCTGCTTGAGTTTGTTTTTTTTTGAGAGTTTCATTGATAGAAAAAAGGCCTTAACCCTAAGTAGATTTTGGCCGACGCTATTAGTGCTTCCAACCTGGTTTTTTTTGACAAGAAATTATCTCGAGTTTTTTAATATAGAATATTGCGGATCAAATGAAAAATTATCTATACTTATTTATGATTATACTGTGGAATTAATTATCATTTTGTGGATAATTTTTCGTGCATTATTTGAATACAAGAAAAATATTAAGGATGTTTATTTTAGATTAAGGTTGAAAATTTTAACCATAGGCATAATTTTGTTTTTATTTATATTTATATTTTTTAGTGCAATTGATTCGTTTCTAGTTTATACTAACCAGATAAATGAATATAAATTAGAGCCATATGGAATATTGGGTGTATATGCATTTTTTGCATCTATTACTTATTTAATGGTTAAATATAAATTTTTTAATATTAAGCTTCATGAGGGAATAGCTTTAGTAATCGGTTTGCTTATTATGGTATCTTCTCAGTTATTATTTATTAAAGGTTTTGATAATCAGATTTTCGTGTTGATTATGACTGTTATTGCCATTTTTTTCGGTCTGGGGCTTATTCGATATATTCGGCGAGAGGAGTCTAAAAAACGCAAGTCGCTCGAAAAAATCAATGAGGAACTTTTAGCCTTGGATAAATCAAAATCAGAATTCATAAATATCGCGTCTCATCAATTGCGCACGCCGCTTACGGTTATGAAAGGTGTTTTGTCTTTCATCCGTTCGGGGAAAATTGATTATTTGTCGAAAGAAGAAAAAAATCAACTGCTTGATTCCGTTTGGAAAAAAAGTCTTAAGATGGAAAATATAATCAAAAATATAATCAGCGCCGCATCTCTCACGAATAGTAAATATCTTGTTTCCAAGTCTGTTTCCAAAGTTGTTGATATAGAAAAGTTGGTTTTGGATATCATTGAAGATTTTAAGCTGGAAAGCCGAGAATGGGGAATTGAAATTGTTTTTAAAAAAGAGCCAGGAATATATCGGGTTTTTGGAGTGGAGGATGATCTCAAGGAAGCGGTTAATAACATTATGAATAATGCTTTTAAATATTGCGTTAAAGGCGAATCTTCCAAAAACAAAATATTTATTGCGATGTTTAAGAATAATAGCAAAATCCATCTGACAATTAAAGACAGCGGAATTGGAATTCCAAAAGAGGAAATTCAAAAACTTTTTCAAAAATTCTACAGGGCAACGAACGCCAAAAGCGTCTATACCGACGGCTCGGGACTGGGACTTTTTATCACCAAGGAAATTATTGAGGGTCACGGCGGAAAAATCTGGGTCGAAAGCGAACAGGGGGATGGAGCAATGTTCGTCATCGAATTGCCGGAAATAGAATAAGGATGCTCTTCTCGCCATTAAGAAGAGAAGCTTGAAGAGAGGAGCGCAGGTTTTTAATTCTGAATTTAACTTTTTCACTTTGGAATTTTATTGATATGTTATTCTAAACTCGTTTTGGGATTTCAGATGTGGAATCAATTTCAGCATGATATGCTTTTGTCATTATTGCGAATTTGGATTGCCTACCGGTTTAAATGCTTTTATTTATGCAATCAGGTAGATTTTTAAAAATTATAATCTATTGACAAATTACATAACATTATGCTAGGGTTTAGTTAGAGTTTAAAAAACTAATTCATATAAATGAAAAAAAGATATTCAATAATCATAATAATTCTTCTGATAATCCTCCTTGGAGGCGGAGTTTGGTTTGGATTGGAAAGGAATAAGAAAGAAGAAATTAAAAAACAAGAAGTTATTAAGCAGGAAGAAATTAAAACAGATCCTAAGGAAATTTCAGAAATCGATACGAGTGATTGGCAGACTTATAAAGATGAAAAATATGGATTTGAAATTAAACATAATCCTAATTGGGAGATAAAAAAAGTTCCGGCTCCTGGAATCGGCGGAGACTGGTCTTCGGTTGTTTTTATAAAAAACAGAGAAGATATTAGTATGAATATTGCCAGATTGAAATCGGATAAAAAACCGAAAGAGTGGATTAAAGAACAAGGTATCCTTGGAGTAACTTATGAAAAAGAAGTTGAGATAAATGGTTACCCCATATACTACACTGAATCAGACATTCCCAATACATATTTTCAACGAGAATATATGTTTTATCGTAATAATATTATTATTAGTTTTTCTTTTTCAGAAAAATATTACAAAAGAAATCTTGAGACAGGCAAAATGGATGAAGTTAGTTTTTCCGAGTACCTGCCAGATTTTGAAGCAATGGTGAATTCAATTAAGTTTATAGATTGATTTAAATAGGAAAAGGTTAAAGTTTTTTTAACAACTAAATAATAAAAAAGAGGAAGTAAAGCGACTATCAAGGATTATTTGTAGGGTAAAATTTATATTTCAACAAAAACAATTATAGGAGGAAAATATAATGGAAAGCAGATTTGGATTTATTAGTTTTTTTGTTGTTTTGATGACGATGGCTTTTATGGGTGACGTATTTGCTTATGAGGATTATGGTTATCCATATAAAAAAATAGAGGGATGCGTATCTTCATGTTCTGGCGATGTTTATAATTTCTGCCAAAATAACTGCACTTCCTTTTGTGCATTTATGTTGAATAGGTATATTGAATTCAATAATACCTATAGACAAACTGATGGAAACACTTGGGGTAGTGGAGGAGATTGGAATAATGCGGCTGAAAGAGCTCATATTCCTGTTGATAATAATCCTATTCCACAAGATGTGGCTTATTGGGAAATAAATTGGACAGATGATCCTGAAAATGTCAATGATGATTATGGTCATGTTGCTTGGGTTGAAAAAGTGTATTATGACCATAATGGCAATGTGACATCAATTGATGTTGTAGAGTATAATTATACTAGTCGTTGCAGATTTAGTTCTAGAAATATTGAAGTTGGGGACAATAATTATCCTAATGGTTTCATTCACATCCTAGCCTTCGAAGAAGGCGTGACCAGTTTTCATTATTTAGATCTCTATGAAATGGGAAATATTAATGATTCACAAACGCCTGAGGAATAGAAAAAAATTGCCGCTAGAGTTTGGAACAAGTATCGTTGCATGAATTGTGAAAGCGATTATGATTCTGAAGAAATCGCAGCTATTATTGGCGGTTTCGGTGGCGGAGCCAACGAAATCGATATCGACACTTCCAAAAGCTTCAACC
>CAYOTC010000008.1:0-44933 GCA_964406815.1 uncultured Bdellovibrionales bacterium | reverse complement strand
TTTTCTGGATGTCTTCGAGGTTTTGGAGGATGGATTCGAGGGGCATAGGGGTTATAATTTTACATTGCTTAGATATTTTTTCAGGACTTCTGCGACAGCCGGAATCAGATTGGCGATTTTTTCGCCCACAATTTCGCCTTTTTTCTCTTCGCGCCCGTCATTCCAAACTTCATTAAAGATTTTTTTCTCTTCTTCGCTGGTTTTTCCTATCTGGAATCCTCTGACAATAGCTCCACTTTCCAAAAGATTGTCGACTGCCGGCCGCATATTGGCGCTTGAATTTATTATATCATTTCCGACTTTTATTGTTGATCCTCCGTCGGTTATTTCAAAAACTATTTCCATAACTTTTTTTAATTTTATTTTTTGGCGATCTTCCTGGGAAAGAGATTGGTTTATCTTATCCATAGCCTTATGATCGAAAGTATAACCGCCGGAACTGCCTAATTTCTCAAATGCTTTGATAATCTCGATTTGTTCATCGTTATAGTTCTGCCCTGAATCGCTACGCAGTTTTTTTATCTTTTCCGCTTCATCTCCGAAAATCCAGCCTTCCGTGTCAGCTTCCAGCTTCGATTTGGTTTTTGACCGCATCAGATTAAGATGAGTATTAAATTCCCTTAAAGAAGAAAATATCAAAACAAAACATTGTTGGAGAATATGAATTTTTTCCTGATTCATCGATCCGGACATATCGCCAACCAATCTCACTCGGATAAGTTCCGGCATTTCAATCAATTTTTCCTTGGAAACCGTCCGCTTCATCACCCGCACATCCTCAAATTTTTTCTCCTCTATTTTCGGCCATTCTTCAATGACTTTCTGCATATCCAATTCCGTTCCGGTCTTGAAATAACCCTGCGTTTCTCTTTCTAATTTTCGACTGGAGCCGTAAATTATTTTTTGCCAAAGCCGCGATAAATCCATAAGATACGGTTCGATTTCTTTTTCGATTTTTTTAAATCTGCCAAAAGTCTTCTCACTTATTCCGTTTCTCTCGCACCAATCCTTATCGGCCTGGTTTTGCGCTTCATCCGCTTTTTCTTGCGCCGTCTTATTTTCTTCTTTTTCCTGTTTGGCTTTTGCCTTTTCTTTGTTCTCTTTTTCTTTTTTATTATTATCCACCCAATTTTCTATATCTTCTTCGGAAATCTGGTCAGGATTATTCTTGTCATAATCCTCATAATTTTCTTCAAACGGATTACCAGACGTTCCGTCGCCCTCGCCCTGTTGCGGTTGATTGTCTTGTTTTTCCGGTTTTTGCGGATTCCAATCGGACAAATCCTTCATTAAAAGTTCGGCAAAAACCGGCTCCAGTGTTTTTTGTAAAACGAAATGTCTCTGGCTCGCCAAAGTATCTCGATTTTTTCGAGGTTTTATGAAATTATCCACAATTTCTTTCGGAGTAAATTCTTTGCCTTGGAATTTTATTTTCCTCTCCATTATTTCCGAAACCTCTTCGCCCAAAATAACATTTTCTCCATTCACCATTTCTTCGCGAATCAGTTTATACACAAATTGCAAATGACGCGGCAACTTGGAATAATCAGTTTCCCGGAAAAGTTTTTCCCGATAGAGCCGGGCTATTTCCTGCCCGCCTTCAGTTTCTTTTTCAAAAGCCGGCGCTTTTCTGGCAACATTGTTATTATCGTTTATGTCATCGAAAATATTATAGAAAGTATGGTGGATTTTATAAGCCGATCTTTCCACTGCATTCATCGTTCCCTTTTCCGGTTTTTTCGGATTAAGCGGTTTTTGCTTTTTCAGACCATCAATGAACTCCAGATCGCTTTGGCCGTATTTCTCTTCCCATTTCTTGAGAATTTCCTCTCCGGTTTTTTTGGCCTGTTTTTTTATGTGTTCGAAATTTTTCATAACGCCTTCCGGATCGGCATCAAGATCGCGGAAATGTTCCAGCTCGTGAAAACAGCCCCAGAGGATCTGATTTTTAGAAAAATCTTTTTCAGAAAACCACTTAGAATCAAGGTTTATTTCTCCCTTTTCCAAATCGATAAAAAATCCGTCAGACACCCTGAAACTGAGAGAAATATCTTTGGCAAAAGTTGTCAGTATTCTTCTTCGCGATTCGATAAAATCCTGCGCTTCTTTTTTATATGCGTCTAGGTCTTGTTTTTCCTTGTCTTCTTCTGAAACTCCAAAAGGCTTATCGTCTTTTTGATCGATATTTTTTTTCGGCAATATTTTCTCAAATTCCCTCATAAATTATTATGAAAATTATCTAAAAGCCTGTTTATTATTATCCAGTCGTAATATTTTTTATGCTTATCTTTGCTATGTTTATCTATCAGTCCCTTATAGCTGGAAATATTTTGAAAATTCACTCTATCGGTCGCGCGCGTCCAGCTCCTTTTCCTGAGCTTTCTCCCTTTCGGAAAAATTTCCACTCCCAAAAATTTCAAGCCCCATTTGGCTTTTATTATTATATCATTTTTATCGTTTATAATTAAGCGCAATTTTTCTTCTAAAAAAATTACCACGGATTCTTTTGTTTTTCGTAAATCATCGAAACTATTGCCTATTATGATAAAATCATCCCCATAACGGAGATATTCCAAAGGTTCTATCTTCTTAATCACAAATTGATCCAATTCATTGAGATAAATATTGGCAAAAATCTGGCTGGTCAGATTGCCAATTGGAATTCCTTTGATTTCTCCTGCTGCACAATCTCTTGGATTTATGGAACAATAACTATCTATAATTTCATCGATTATTTCTATGACCGATTGATTGGGGATTTTTCTTGCAATAATATTTTTCAATTCTCTATGATCAATCGAATCAAAAAATTTTCTTACATCCGACCGCCAAATAAAGTTACGCGGGTATTTCCTGAGAAATTTTTGCGTCTGTTCAATCGCTCCAATCAGCCCCTTGCCTTTTCGGCAAGACCAAACATCAAAAATAAATTCCTTTTCAAAAATTTCCACCAAATATTCATATATCAAACGATGGACTATGCGATCTCGAATTTCAGCCACGGAAATTTCTCTTCGCTTGTTGTCATTAGCGATAAATTTGCAATATCCTGCGTGGTGATAATTTCCAAAATTTAAATCATTATGCAAGTTATAAATATTTTTTTCTAGAAAATATTGGAAGTGTTCCATTTCCAAGGTTCTTCTTTTTCCTGATTTGAATCTGAACCAACACTTCCAAATATTTTCCAAACTCAAATCTATGGATACATTACCCATAATAAACAGGGTTTATGAGATTTATAAATTTATCATCGAATTAAACCAACGTCTTGAAAAAAGATGGAGATATTCTTTGGGAATAAGTTTAGAAAAAACAATCTCCGATTTGATGCAAGAACTGATTATGGCAAAAAACGCGCCGAAAAGCTTAAAAACAGCCTATCTTCTGAAAGCACAAAGTTATTTGGAAATTTCTGTTCTAAAATTGCGTCTTATGCTCGAACTCAATTTGACCAACGGAACAAAAATTTTTCAATCTCAAGCCAAAATGGCCGAGATTGGGCGAATGCTCGGCGGATGGCTGAGATCATTAAATAATACATAATCTTTCACCGCGAACCGCGCGCCATTGTTGGAATTCCGATTCCTCACGTCATTCCTGTCCAAGTTCGCCTGATGATTGTCCCGATTCCAATACGCGTTCGAAACATTGCCGGATGTTTTTATGCTGGCGATTTTCAAAAATTTTATTTCATCCAATCTTTATTGGATAACCGCCACCCATTCGTGAGAGCTTATATATTTTATTGCTTGTCAGCGACGTTTGCCGTTATTTCGACAAGTTTTAGCCGCTTGATTTTGACAAAAGCAATTTGCGGTAGCCTCGCTTCATGAGCGAGGTGACTTTTCACCGCATATTTTTTCCAAAACCCAAAATCAAAAACAAAAGGAAAATCAAAAGGTCAAATTTCAAAACCGGCTCTCACCGCGAACCGCGCGCCATCGACGGAACCCCGAAGCCTCACGTCATTCCCGCCCAAGCACGCCTGAGGATCGTCCCGAGACCAAACCGCGTGCGAAACAAAGCCGGAGGCCGGAAAATATCCCGCCAGGTTATAGCTGGCGGAACCGTTGCCTTGATAGTCATCCATTATTTGATTGGTCTTTTCCAAGTGAGTGATGAATCTGATGAGCCATTCTTCGGGGGTGATGCCGGTTTCTCCTTGATAGGTTTGTTCTTTTTGGATGGCTTCCAGATATTCTTCCGGACTAGGGATATCTTTTCCTTGCTCGATATGGTTCTTGATGGAAGTTCCCTTGGTGTCGATCTGGGTCCTTCCGCCTTTTTCCTTGGCTTGTCCTTCTCTTGGAATATTGATGTCTCTTTCCTGGAAGGAGATGAGATAGCCTTGGAATATCAGCTGGTTTTTGAGGATTTCCTGTTTGGTCTTGCCCTGGTGGTTTTGTTGGTCAAATTGCTTGGGAAAATAGACGAGATTGCCGTTCTCGTCGGCATTTTCGTATTGGCCCCAGACATAGATAGGCTGGCTCTCATCGAGCTCCAAAGGAACAAGCTCTTCATTAGGATCATCCTGGTCTTTCTTAGCGGTGAAGAGCTTGTTTTCCTTGTGGTGTTTCTGGATGCAGTTTTCAGCGGCTTTTGTCAGTTTTTCGATGGGATTGGCGAAGGGAGTGATCTGCATTTCCGTGAATCCCTGTTCCATCTTAGTTTTGAGGAATTCCTTGTTCTCTTTTTTTAGCTGTTTTGTGATTTCTTCCAGCTTGGGGAAAGGATATTCCTTCTTGTCTATGCCTCTGATTCCCAGTTCTCCATTGGAAAGAGGTTCCAAGAGGTTGTTTTTGGCAAGGATCTCTTTTTGGGTTTCGTATTGTTCCTGGAATTCTTTTTTTGTGATTGATTCCTTGAAGGGCCAGAGCTGGTCTTCCAGCTTTTCGATCTCTTGTTCGAATTGTCGTTTCAGATCCTTGGATTCTTCCAGATGGCGGGGATTATCGGGAGTGTCTTCCTTGATTGATTTTTCCAAAGCTTCCTTTCTTCTTTTCTGGATGTCTTCGAGGTTTTGGAGGATGGATTCGAGGGGCATAGGGGTTATTAAAAAAATTGGGTTATTCTTTTTATATATTTTCAAATTAATTTCTTAGAAAATTCATCTTATCACTTTTCCACTTCTTTCTTCACTGATTTTTCCCTGAGAAAGAGCGATTTTTCCGTTTATTATCATAGTATTTACTCCCTTGGAATATTGGTACGGATCTTCGGAATTTGCCGGGCTGGCAATCTGTTCAGGAGAGAGAATTATAATATCGGCAAAATATCCTTCAGAAAGTTGGCCGCGCTTTTTAATTCCGAAAGTTTCCGCCGGCAATCCGGTCATCTTATGAATCGCATCTTCCCAAGTAAGTTTACTGCTCGATTTTACATAATTTGCCAAAACTTTGATAAAAGCTCCAAAACTTCTTGGATGAACCCTTTCTCCACTTTTAGCGTGACTGACATTATATCCTGCTCCGTTAGTCGCCACGATTGCCGCTTGATTTTTGAGAGCGCTCCTTATATTCTTTTCACTCAGAACATCAGTCGATGTTATAACCCGCCCTTCGGAAGCGATGAGGATATCCACAACAGCTTCCTCAACCGACTTTTCTTGACTTTCAGCAATCTCTGATATTCTTTTTCTCGCCAAAGTTTTGTTAAGTGGAGACATTGCAATTTCAATCCGACCGTATTCAAATCCCGAATCTTTCATTTCCGAAATTACTTTTTCCCGAATAGCAAAATCCTTGAGTCTTTTTATCAGCATTCTTTTTCCGCCTTCCGAAACCCATTGCGGCAAGAAAGTATAAAGCACCGAACCGGTATTGGTGTAGGGATAGACATCAAAAGTCACCCACAGTCCTTCTTCAATCGCATCATCAATAAGCCGAAGCGCCTCATCCATTTTCGGCCAATGCTTCTCTCCCATTACCTTAAGATGTGAAATATGAAGCTTTACTCCGGTTTCTCTCGCAATCTGCAATGATTCTTCGACAGCTTCAATAAATTTTTCCTGTTCGGAACGAATATGCGTCGCATACACGCCGTCATATTTTGCCACAATTTTTGCAAGTTCAATCAATTCTTCAGACGAAGCTAATCTGGCATGAGTATAAATAAGCCCAGTTGAAAGACCAAGCGCTCCTTCTTTCATCGCCTTTTCCAATTCCTTTTTCACATAAGCCATTTCTTTCGGAACAAGATTTCTCATTTCATCTCTCAGTATTCCCCGCCGAAGAGTCGCGTGTCCGACTAATGTCGAAAAATTTACCGCCAAATTTTTCTTTTCAACCACATTTAAAAATTCTTTCTCGCTCAGCCAATTGATATTATTCTTTTTGACCTCTATCCATTTCTGAATCGAATCTATGGTTTCCGGTGTCGCCAAAGGAGCCAAAGATGATCCGCAATTTCCTCCGACAATCGTTGTTATTCCTTGATAAAGAAGACTCGGCAAGTATGGATCTTGAAATATTTGCCAATATGTATCGCTGTGATTATTAACATCAATAAACCCCGGACAGACAATCTTTCCGCTGGCTTCGATTTCGATCTCCGCTTTTTCATTGTGGAGCTCGCCGATCTTTTTAATCTTGTCGTCTTTTATCGCCACGTCCGCATAATAGGCCGGCAGTCCCATGCCATCAATCAAAAGTCCGTTTTTTATTAAGATGTCATACATATAAAAAGTCTAAATTAAAAAGTCTAAATCCTAAAAAAACTTAGCCGTTTTAATTATTTTTAAATTTCAAATTTAGCCTTTAGACTTTATTTTGAAACAAATTCCGCCATTTCCACCAAGCGGTTCGAATATCCCCATTCATTATCATACCAGCCGACAACTTTCACCAAGTTTCCATTTGCCATCGTAAGCGGCAGATCAACTATGGCACTCATCGGATTCATCTTATAATCCATTGAAACCAATTCTTCCTCAGTCGCATCCAATATGTTTTTCATCTCTCCATTGGCCGCATCTTTGAAAGACTGATTGATTTCTTCGACAGTCACCTCTTTTTTTAGAGTGCAGATAAAATCAACGATTGAAACTACCGGCGTTGGAACACGGAGTGATATTCCGTCCAGCTGGCCTTTCAAGTGTTTAATTGCTTTTCCGACAGTTTTCGCTGCGCCAGTCGTAGTCGGAATAATGCTGAGTGCCGCCGCTCGCGCTCTTCTTAAATCATCGTGCGGCAAATCTTGGAGCCGTTGATCATTGGTATATGAATGAGTCGTCGTCATAAATCCTTTTTCCAAACCGAACACATCATCTAAAACCTTAATCATCGGCGCCAGACAATTGGTTGTGCAGCTACCATTGGAAATTATCGCCTCACCTTTATATTCATCGGCGTTGACTCCTAGAAGATAAACCGGGGTATCATCTTTGGCTGGCGCACTGAGAATGACTTTCTTCGCACCCGCATCAATATGTTTTTGCGCTTTTTCCGCGCTGTTGAAAGCCCCACTGCATTCCAAAACGACATCCACTCCTAAATCTTTCCAAGGCAAATTAGCCGGATCTTTCTCGCTCAAGAATTTTATTCTTTTCCCATCCACAATTATTTCCGATTTTTCTTCGTCCACCGAAACTTCTTTCTCATATTTCCCATAAGAAGAATCATATTTAAGAAGATGCGCGGCAGTTTTGATATCGGTCAAATCATTAATTGCCACCACTTCGATATCATCTTTTGCAAATGCGATTTTAAAACTCGGTCGGCCAATGCGTCCGAACCCGTTGATTGCGATTTTCATTGTCATATTGTTAAATTGTTATATTGTTAAAATCACCTTATTGTCTTTTCAACAATTTAGCAATTTAGCCATTTAATAGTTTAATTATACTTCTATTTCAGTTATTTTCCAATTTTCCCCTTCAACCTTATACCGATTTCTATTTTGGCTTTTTTAATTTTAGAAATGTTTTTAACTCGTCTATAATTTCTTTGGCTAACATAAAATCATGCATGCGATTTTTGTCTGCGAGGTACGAGCAGATACAAAAATCAGCATCCCGCACCAATTCACAGATTAAATTATTAATTTACCTCAAGACCAAGCCGCAGGCGATTCCGTGAAACAAATCAACTATTATTAAAAATCAGCTTTGGAATTGGTGCGGGATATTATCTTAGCTTCTCCAAAGTCCATGAACATTGCAATAAGCTCGCGCCGTCAGATTTTCCGCTTCCAAACAAAATTCCGCTATCGGCTCTTTGCCCGGTCCCAGCCTTTTCCAATATGATCGATGCTCGGTAACCACTTCAATCCACTCAATATAATGCTCCGATTCCATAGGATGAGGATCACTTCCTACTTTCACAATAACTCCAATATCCGTCTTCTCGATAATCGGTTTATGTTTTTCCACTCCTTCATCTTCGGTTTTTTCCTGTTTCAGTTCCATCGGCTGACCGCAACATACCAACTCACCGACACCGTTGTGAACGACCTCTGTCATATTGCCACAAACATTACACTTATAGATTTGATTTATCTCAGTCATAGAATTTTATTGTCAAATTGTTTATTGTTAATTGTTGAAAATACAATAACAATACAGCAATTTAACCATTTAACAATTTATTAATGGAACGCACAAGAGATGCATGGGTCATAAGCGCAAATGAACGCGCAAAAAATTTTCTTTTTCATTATAAGATAAATTCATTATTTCCGGAATATATCCCACAACATACCCTTTATTTTCCCCCGAATTGTCAGACACATAAAGTCTTATATTTTTATTTTTCCCGCTACAATCTTATCTTTATCCCGAATAAGTCTCGCTATTTCCCGATGGCTTAAAATATAATCAAAAATTCCATTATTCTCAGATTTTCTTGCTATTTTTGAAGAAATTAGAAATATTACAATATTTTTTGGATTAATTTTTTCTTTTCTGACAAATTCATCTTTAATTTCTAAAACCTCCTCGTCTCCAAAGCTTTCATTTTCTAAATTTATAATTTTTTCAAATCCGAGATTGAATAATATTTTTTTAAAATCTTTCTCCGAACTTATTTTTCCTATTTTTTCAAAAATTTTTTCCTTCATTCCAAACTCTACAACAGCTACTGATAATTTTTTAAGATTGTCAAGATCCTTAATGATTTTTTTAAAATTATTTTTATCTGTAAGCGCTGCGGTAGGGCAAATTTCGACACATTTTCCGCAAAAACTGCAATCCAAAATCTCATCATAAGGCGTTCCAACGACCACATCCCCCGCCCTGTGATTAAATCCAAACTTCTTTTCCGGACAAATATTAATACATCTTCGGCATTCAATGCAAAATTCGCTATTTCTTGATATGCAAGGATTTTTCTCTTCAAAGACAACTCGCGACCAATTATCTTTTATCAATTCTAGCTCTTCGGAATTTGTAATTTCTTCCTTCCTTGGGACAAAATGAAAATTTTCAATTTTGTATTCTTCGGCAATTTTTTGCAATTCGCACATCCGATTTTTTTTGCAAGTAGCGCATTTTCCAGCATGATCAGCCCATAAAAGCTCCAGATTTATCCGCCGTCCTTTTTCCGCTCTTTCCGAGTCCGTCACAATCTCCATTCCGTCTTGCACTTTCGTATTGCATGAAGTAATAAGTTTACCACCACACTCAACAAGACATATTCGGCATAAGCCTTCATTAAATTCTCTCATGGAGCAAAGAGTCGGAATTTTTATTCCATTTCGCTTGGCAACATCATAAATCATTTCGCCATCTTTTGTTTCGTAGATTTTATCGTTTATCTTTATTTGCATAAATTATTCTAATATTTTCAACTTATCCACCGCGTCTCTAACCGCTACTGCAGCAAAACGCCCCAGAGGACAAAAGGTGGTATTTTCCAAAGTCCAGAGTATATCCAAAATAGCTTGTTTATCGCGCTCAGAAATTTCCCCATCGCGAAATCTTTCCATTATTTCATAAAGCCGGAAAGTACCCTCTCGACATGGAACGCATTTTCCGCATGATTCACGCCGAAAAAATCCAGTCCAAGAAAGTAAGAGATCATGGATATTGATAGTCTTATCAACAACCAAAACAGAACCGGATCCGACCGGAATCGGACAGCTACGAGAAAAAGTCAGGGGCGTATCCAATTCATTCTCCAAAAACAATCTTCCCGATGCTCCTCCGATTTGTGCAAACCAAAAATATTTTCCTTTTTGCATTCCACCTCCAAAATCATCAATCAATTCCTTGACACTCATTCCTGTTGGCGCTTCAAATATTCCGTTATTCTTCACAGCTCCGGAAATAATATATAACTTTGTTCCCGGCGAACATTCCGCTCCAATTTTAGAATATTTTTCACCACCATTAAGAATTATCCAAGGGACACTAGCAACAGTTTCGGCATTATTGACACAGGTTGGTTTTCCAAAAAGCCCAAATTCAACCGGATAAGGCGGACGATTTTTTGGCTCACCTCGATTACCTTCAATAGAATTTATTAGAGCGGTTTCTTCACCGCAAATATACGCTCCGGCTCCGGAAAAAATTTCGACTTCCAAGTTATATTTTGAATTTAGCATTTTCTCTCCCAAAAAATTATTCTCCTGCGCTTCCAAAAGAGCTCTTTCGAGAATATCGTATTGTTTACCATAATTACCATTAAGATAGATATAGGCTTTTTTTGCGCCCACGGCAAGAGCGGAAATTATAATTCCTTCCACAAGAAGATGCGGATTTTGTTCAATAATATATCTATCCTTATAAGTTCCTGGCTCTGATTCGTCCAAATTGCAGATAAAATATTTTTCCGCACTGTTATTATTAGCCACCGCTTCCCATTTTTGTCCCGTCGGGAAACCAGCTCCGCCACGCCCGCACAAGGCAGATTTTTTTATTTCTTCAATAGCCGAACTAGGATTCATTTCTGAAAAAAATTTTCTAAGTGACGAATATCCTCCAACATTCAAATAATCTTTGATTTTCAAAGGATTGATTTTGCCAAAATTTTCAGTTATGATTTTTATATTTTCCATCAAATATATTTTAGACCCATTCTTCTAATATTCCATAAATGGAACTTTCCGTGACTCGTTCATAAACTCTCTCATTTATCACAACTATCGGACCCTCGCCGCATCTTCCGAGACAACTGATTATTTCTAATCTTACTTTTGGATTAAAATTATCTCCCGATTTTATTTTGAAATAATTTTCCACCGCCTTGATTATATTAAAAGATTTTTTTATCGCACAATTGGCTCCAGAACATACTTTTATAATCAAGGTCGGTTCGCTTTTTATTTTTAAAATATCATAAAAACTGGCTGTTTCATAAATCTTCGACAAGGGAACGGAAAAATAATCCGCCATCTTCTCAGCATTATTTTTTGAAACATATCCAAAAATAGCACTGACTTCTTTTAACGCCGGAAGGAGATTGGATATTACTGGATCATATCCTAAGATTATTTTTTGAACAGTTTTTCCCATCAAAATTGCAAAAAATTATTACGGATAATTTCTAAATCTTTCCATCACTGCCGAAAATTTTGATCTTTTTCTTAACCGCCTCCCTAACTGCATCCCGCGATTCCCCTAATAATTTCCTGATATCGAAAGAAACATTTCCTTGATCCCTAACTGAATTAATAAGATTATTGATAAAGGCTAAACGAATTGACGTATCAACATTAAAACAACACACTCCCCGAGATATTACTTCCTTAACTCGACCATTTTCCCAATCAGATGCGCCATGAAGAACAATTGGGATATTTTCACAATTTTTATTTATCATTTCGAGTCTGGAATAATCCGGCATTTCTCTTTCTTTAAAAAATCCATGGGCGTTTCCGATTGCGACCGCCAGCGCATCTATTCCAGTTTCTTTCACAAATATCGCCGCTTCTCCCGGATCAGTCATATATTTTTCCCAATCAACTTCACCCATTTCCAGCTCACCAAGATAAGGAACATTTCCAAGTTCTGCCTGGACGTTGACACATTTATCCTTACAAAATTCTGTCACTTTTTTAGTCACTTCAATATTATCAACAAATTTACGACGCGATCCATCATACATAACAGATGTAAACCCGATTGCCACAACTCTTTGAATTATTTCCAGACTGTGTCCATGATCAAGATGAATCCCGATCGGAATTTCCTTCGCATAGAATTCCGCATCGTTTTTTATAAGGTGATAAATAAGACGTCCACCAGCATACTCCAATGTCTTTTCAGAAACTTGAATAATCACCGGCGATCTCATTTCTTGAGCCGCTTCAACAATCGCTCGGGTTGTTTCAAGATTAAAAGTGTTAAAAGCGCCGACTGCATAACCACCTTCTTTGGCTCGAGTTAATATTTCTTTGACTGAAGTAATCATTTTTGTATTTAGTGTATTGTATATTGTATTCATGAAATTCCTCACTGAATACCAGATACAATTTACTGATTTATTATCTCCGCTATTTTTAAAAATTCAAACGGACTCAATGATTCCCGTCCAATCAACGCTCCGTCCATCGCGCTTTCAACGCATGTCTGTTTTACTGAAGCGGTATTTACACTGCCTCCATAAAGTATTTTGGCATTTTCTGCTGTTTTTTTGTCATAAAGCTGAACAATGATTTTTTTAATAAGAACTCTGGCTTCCATTATCTCGTGCGAAGATGGGATTTCATCCGTTCCAACCGACCAAATCGGCTCATAAACAAGAATAATTTTTTCCATTTTTGCACGACTGATATTAAGCAAAGCGCTTTTAAGTTGGCTAGAAACAACTTGCATCGTCTGATTTCGTTGTTTTTCCACCCTTGTTTCACCCAAGCACACAATCGGAATAAGACTGTTTTTTAATGCCGCTATAATTTTCATATTAACCACTTGATTGGTTTCATTGAAATATTTTCTTCTCTCGCTATGCCCCACGATAACATAACTGGCACCAAAATTTCTAGCCATTCTTGGAGAAATTTCTCCGGTATATGATCCTTTATCCTCCCAGAAAATATTTTGAACTCCTATTTTCAAGCGGTTTCCAAAAGATTTTACGAAGCTTTCCAAATATATTACCGGCGGACAGATAACTATTTCGGTTCTTCCAAGTTTTTTACCACTAAGCTCTTTCTTAAGCGCACTAAAATATTGCTCCCGCTCTAGAGAATTGGTGATATTCATCTTCATATTTCCAACAACTATTCTCTCAATCTTTTCCATATTATTTTAGTTATGCTTTATTTTATTCTTTTTAATATTAATATGCCTTCTTACAAACCATATTATTCCGATAAGAATAACTAATCCTATGGCAATATCAAACTTATGAAAATAAACTCCCAATGTATTCCAATTTTCTCCAAGTTTTTCTCCTACAAAAGCCAGAATATAACAAAATGGCAATGATCCGAGAAAAGTATAAACTATGAATTTTGGAAAATTCATCTTTGAAATTCCAGCCGGAAGAGAAATAAAAGTTCTAATTACCGGAAGCATTCTTGAAATAAACACTGCCAAATTTCCATATTTTTTGAAAAATCTATCCGCCACATCAAGATCGTGAGAAGTTATCAGAATATATTTTCCATACTTTTCCGCCGCTGGACGACCGCCATAATACCCGATCCAATAGGCCAAAGTTGAACCCAAAACACAACCGATTGCTCCTGCAAAAGATACGCCTAAAAGAGAAAACCTGCCGGTAAAAACCAGATATCCGGAAAACGGCATAATAATTTCGGAAGGAAGAGGAACGCATGCCGATTCTATTGCCATCATTATGGCAATACCGGAATAGCCAAACAATGAAATTCCCCAAATTATAAAAACTGCCAATACTTCAATAATTTTTGCAACCATTAAATTTTAAACATCATAGTTGGAAAAAACAATCCATTGCCTAATTGCCTGTTACAAACTATATTTATTAATTAAATTTTTCTTAGATATTCCGCCGCTATTTCAGGTTCGATAGTTGAAATTTCAATTCCAGTCGAAAGCTCAAAACCAGCCCAAACTGAAGTCCGCGGAATTATTTCAATATGCCAATGATAATGCGGATAATCTTTTCCGTCACAAGGGGATGTATGGATATAGAAATTATACGCCGGATCTCCTAGCGCTTTATATATTTTTTCAATCGCCGTCTGAAGCGCTTCAGCAATATTCAGCTTTTCATCAGAACCGATTCTTTCGAAATATGGCTTATGTTTTTTCGGAATAACCCAAGTTTCAAAAGAAGCCCTGGAAGAAAAAGGACAAAAAACCAAAAAATCCTCATTTTCAAAAATAACTCTTTTTGTATTCTTAATTTCCCAATCAATCATCGTACAATATACACATTCTTTATTTGAACGATAATACAATTCCGAACCATCTAATTCTCCTTTGATATAGGGGGAGATTACGGGAATTGCCACCAATTGAGAATGAGGATGAGAAATGGATGCACCCGCCTCTTTTCCATGGTTGTGAAAAATTTCGATATAGTTAACGCTTTTTTTCGCCATCAGATCAATATACCGATCTTGATAGGCATCAATAATTTCCGCCACCGCATATTTATCAAGAAGCGCGATTTGCTTTATATGATCTCTCGTTATAACCAATTCGTGATAGCCAACTCCGTCCATTCCGAAATAAGGACCTTCTTCAATATGCTTTACCCTGCCACCCCGAAAAAAAGCCGGAAATTTGTTAGGAAAAACCCGAAGACTCCAATCTCCATCAGATTTAGTGTAAACCAGCACGTCCTTTTCCTGCCCAGTTTCTTCCGGATAACAAAAAAAACAAGGTTTGGAAGGATCTTCTTTAACCTCTTCTCTTTTTTCCTTGGCAAAATCTTCCGGACGTTTGGCTCGCCCGGTCGCAATAACCACCCAATCTCCAGTTACAAGATCTTGTCTCAGTTCAGTTTGCTTTTTTATATCTTTTTGTTTATTTTCTTCCTCCAATTTATTTTAATATCCGACACATAGTATTTCATATCAAGAATGACATGAAAACTTGCCAGACAGTTTAACCCTTATTTTCATTTTATATTGTATTTTCCAGTCCAAAGCCTTAGTCTTGTTTTCCAAAGATCAAGAAGAACTTGAGTATAACCATTAGGTCCGGTAAGTTTAACGGTTGATCCCTCCTCATTAAGCCATCTGACAGGCATTTGTTTTATTTTAAATCCAAGTTTTTTAGCCAGAACAATAAGCTCAAAATCAAAACCGAAACGATCAACTACCATCCGGCTTGCTACTGCCTTAGCTGCCTTAGCAGAAAGCATTTTGAAACCGCACTGTGTATCTGGATATCCCCAAAGACCAAGCACTATCCGAATCGCCCAATTCCCCAAATTGCCCATAATCTCTTTATATTTAGCTTGATGAATCTGGACAAAAGCACCTTCAATATCTCGCGAACCGATAACCACATCATAACCTTTTTCAAACTCTGGCAAAAAAGCATCCAAATGAGTTATAGAAGTTGATCCATCGGCATCAAAAAATAATACATATTCTCCTTTAGCCTCAAGCAGCCCCTGCCTTACAACATATCCTTTCCCATGATTTTCCGGATTATCAATCACGCGTAAATTTTTAAGTTTTCCTTGATAACTTCGAGCAATTTCAGCCGTATCATCCGGTGAACCATCGACAACTATCACAAACTCGTATTCATAATTTTTATTTGAAAAATGTTTGATACATTCTTCTAAATTTTCCGCAATTCTTTTCCCCTCTTTATAGGACGGGATTATAATTGAAAGATAAGGTTTTATTTCCATTTTTTATTATTATAATTATTATCTGTTTATATTGTAGCACAAAATAAACCACCCGAAAATCAATATCTCTTCTCTTTTTTTGTCATTCTTCCACTACTAAGCCACCATTCGAGAATTATTCTTGCTGACTCTTCATCGTCAAATTCACCTATACTTTTAATTCCTTTTTCTTTAAGATTTTCTCGCGCCATTTTAGTAGAAAACATTTCATTGCAATAATCCACTTCTATTTTTTCGATATTCCTCAAATATTCTCCCAATCTTTCGCTATCATATTCAACATCTTCACTATTAATATAGGAAGGAACTCCGATTACAACCATGTTCACATTCTCATTTTTGATTATCGCAATCAGGTTTTTATAGAAATCTTTGTCATTTTTCAATGTCCCATAACAAAAAGCGATCCTAGTTTCACTGTCAGCAATCGCCAAACCAACCTTTGATTTTCCGTAATCTATCCCCAGTATGTAACTTATCTTAGAAGAATCATTTGATTTATTTTTCTCTTCCATTAAAAATATTTACTTTTAAAACTTAAATTTTTTATAAAAATTATCGAGTCAATATTTCCGCGCCATTTTTCGTAACAACCACCGTATCTTCAAAATGCGCGCTTAATTTTCCATCTTTTGTCGCAAATGTCCAACCATCCGGAAAAATTACTATTTCAGATGAACCCTCATTAATCATCGGCTCTAATGCCAAAGTCATCCCTTCTTTTAAAATCACATCTCCTCCTCTCAGATAATAGTTGGGAATTTGCGGATCTTCATGCAATTCTCTTCCAACACCATGCCCGACTAAATCAAAAATAACATAAAATCCTCGCGATAGTACATAGCTCTCTACTGTTCGCCCATATTCACTAAGTTTGTTTCCACTTTTAATTTTTTTTATACCCTCGTTAAGACATTCTCTGGTTACATTCAAAAGATCTTGAGCTTTCTTAGAAATTTTCCCGGCTGGAAAAGTTCTCGCCATATCAGTTATCATCCCCTTATATGCCATACCGATATCTATCTTAACAATATCGCCTTCTCTTATTATTCTATTTTTCTTTGGTATACCATGAACAACCTCATTATTCAAGGATGCGCAAATTGCCGTTGGAAAAGGATTATCATCGTCTCCATAACCTTCAAAAACAGGAACTCCCCCAATATCAAAAACAAGCTTTCTGGCCAGCTTGTTAATTTCGAAAGTGTTGTTTCCGGGAAAAACTGCTTTGCCCAATTCTTCCATTATAGAAGAAAGCTTCTTCCCGCCTTCACGCATCAACTCTATTTCTTTCTTTGATTTTATAAATATCATAAAATTACTAAAAATATCCCGAAACTACAACAAGGCAATTTCCTTTAAATTGTTTAATATTTGGTCAAAAACCGCTTCAATATCTTTTTTTCCGTCAACTTCAAAAACTAATCCCTTATTTTTGAAATATTCAATCACCGGCAATGTTTCTTTTTTAAAAACTTCCAATCTCTTTTGTATACCTTCTTTTGTGTCATCCATTCTTTGAATTACTTCTCCGCCACATTTCGGACAAATATCTTCTTCTGAAATAATATCTTTTCCCATTATCAGTATATTCCCGCAATGTCGACAAATACGACGCTGAGAAATTCTTCTGAATGATTCTTCTGAATCAATATTAACAAATATAAGACGCGAGACTTTACGACCAAATTTTTTAAGAATTTCTTCAAAATATTCAGCCTGATCGACATTTCTGGGAAATCCATCAAAAACTATCCCTTGCTCACGAGGGATAGCATTAAATTTTATTGTAAAAATCTCTTTTAATATACGACTTGGAACTAAAGTTTTGGTTACATTTTGAATATTATAAACCTCCCGACCAATTAAGGTGTCTTGCTTAGCAACTCCACGCAAAAAGTTTCCCATATCGATATGTTCGAGAGAAAACTTTTTAGAAAGAAGTTCTGCTTGAGTTCCTTTTCCAGATCCCTGGGGACCAAGTACGATAATATTCATGTTATGTTGTTATCGCTATATCTATTGAAATTATTAGAATATTTCAACAGTCAGAAAATTCAAAATCTTCCGATATTTTCCTAGAATCCCTCATAATCACGCATAACAAGTTGGGATTGTATCTGTTTCATTGTATCAATAACGACTGATACGGCAATAAGAAGCCCTGTGCCTCCGATGGAGACTGCTCCGATATCAGTAAAGCTTTGAACCAAGAAAGGCAAAATAGCAATAAGACCAAGAAATAAAGCTCCGGACAAAGTAACACGATTCATTATCCTATATAAATATTCCGAAGTGTTTCTCCCTGGTCTGATTCCTGGAACATACCCCCCTTGTTTTTGAAGACTTTCTGAAATTTTATTCGGATCAAAAACTACCGCTGTATAGAAATAAGTGAAAGCCACTACCAAAACAAAATAAAAAAACCAATAAAATCCGTTTGTTGGAGAAAAGAAGTTTCCGGCTTTTTGAGCAAAGTCTGCAATCATTGAACTACCGCTCTTAGCAATGAAGTTGGTAATCATTCCCGGAAAAAGCATTATAGAAAGAGCAAAAATTATCGGAATAACTCCAGCTTGATTAATTCGAAGAGGTAAGTGAGTAGAAGTTCCTCCATACATCCTATTACCTTTTATCCTCTTAGCATAAGCCACGGGAATATTTCTCTGACCTTCAGTCATAAAAACAACTGCAGCAATAGCAAAAATAATTATCACCAGAAGAATTATATAGGTAAACATTTTGGAAGAATCAGCCGTTGAATACATTTGAACAAATGAAGATGGCAATCCTGAAACTATACCGGCAAAAATAATAAGCGAAACTCCGTTTCCAATACCTTTTTCGGTAATAAGCTCGCCAAGCCACATAAGAAAAATTGTTCCCGCCGCTGAAGCAGCCACTATAGAAACCATTCCTAAAGCCCCTATTTCGGCAGTTAAGATTCCTTGAGATTTTAAAAGAGAAATCATCGCAAAAGCCTGAAGAGCCGCCAAGGGAACAGTTATCCATCTTGTCCACTGATTAAATTTTTGTCTTCCTGCCTCGCCTTCTTCCTTATGCATCTTCTCTAGCTGAGGAACAATCATTGTGAGAAGTTGCATTATAATGGAAGCAGTAATATAAGGACCGACTCCGAGCATCGCGATAGATATACTTGATAATCCTCCTCCAGAAAAGAGATTCAAAAGTCCGAAAAATTGATTACCTTCGAAGAATATTCTAAGACGTTCCTGATCAACACCAGGAACAGGAATATTGGCAATTAGGCGAAAAACCACCAAAAGCGCCAGCACAAAGATAATTTTATTTCTCAACTCTTTGATACGAAAGATTTGCGATATTTTTTCAAACATATGTTGTTTTTAATTTTAGCTGACAAAAGATTATCTGAAAAAATAAACTGGCATTCCCTATGTGGCTATTTTTCCACCAGCTTTTTCAATAGCTTCTCTAGAAGAAGCGCTAAGGAAAATTTCTTTTTCAACGGTAAACTTGGATTTCAATTCTCCTTTTCCGATAATTTTCAATTCTCCCTTGGCCTCTTTTTTTGAAATCAATCCAGTTTTCAAGATAGCTTCATTATTTATAATGTTACCATCTTTAAACTTCTTTTCAAGTTCTGAAAGTTTTATGACAATTTTCTTTGCGTTGCGTGATTTGAAACCCCTTTTCTTCTTCATATGATCAATAAGTGTCGATCTTCCTCCCTCAAAAAGAGGATTGACATGAGCGCCACTGCGCGCCTTCTGACCCTTATTTCCCTTTCCGGAATAAGTTCCTTTTTTTCCTCCTCGACCAACAATTTTCCGCTTTTTTCTTGGAGTTTTCAATTTAACATCATTTATTTGCATATGTCTTGAATTAATGAAATCTTTTTTCTCTTATTATTTTTTCGCTCCAACTCTTTCTTTATTGCTTCTGGAATAATTTAAACTTTCCAAAGCTGCAACAGTCGCGCGAGCTACATTTAATTTATTTGATGCTCCTAATGATTTAGAAACAACATCTTTTATTCCAGCAAAATCCACTACCGCTCTTATTGCTCCACCCGCCACAATTCCCCGTCCTTCCTCAGCTGGTCTCAAAAGAACTTTAGCACTACCCAATTTATATTCAATTTCATGCAATATAGTGGTTCCTTTAGTTCTCACAGTAACAAGATTCTTCTTAGCATCATCAAAAGCTTTTTTTATTGAATCTGTAACATCCGCTCCCTTGCCAACCCCCACTCCAACTTTTCCTTTGCGGTTTCCAATAACCAAAGATGCTCTAAATCTAAAACGTCTTCCGCCCTTAACCACTCGAGTTACTCTAGCCAAATCCAAGAGTTTCTGTTCGAATTCAGGCTTTTCCCTTCTCCCTTTAAATTTTTTATCATTCTTTGCCATACTTATAAACTAAAATCTTAAAAACTTTTAATATTAAACTCTGGTTAAAATTTAAGCCCTCCCTCTCTTGCTCCTTCAGCTAATGATTTTACTTTTCCGTGATATTTGTATCCGGCTCTATCGAAAACAACTTCTTTAATCTTTTTCTCCAAACATTTTTCTGCTAATTTTTTTCCGACTTTCTTTGCTCCTTCAATGTTGTTTGTTGTTTTTAATTCTCTTATATCTGCAGCAACAATAGTCACACCCTTATTATCATCAATAACTTGGGCACTTATTCCGGTAAGACTTCTAAAAACCGAAAGTCTCGGGCGCTTTTCTGTACCTGAAATTTTAGCTCTTATGCGTCTTTTTCTTTGTAATCTGGAATTGTTTCTACTGACTTTTTTCATAATTAGATTTATCAGCCGGATGGTGCATTCTTAATATGCGCTCAGCGGCTTGATTGCTATTTCGCTCCGGCCTTCTTGCCGACCTTTCTTCTTACTTTTTCTCCGACATAACGGAATCCTTTTCCCTTATATGGTTCGACTTCTTTCAGAGATCTGACATCTGCCGCAAATTGCCCAACCAACTGCTTATCAATTCCGCTAATACTTAAAATATTATTTTCTTCAATTTTTGCAGTTATTCCTTCTGGAATTTCTTTCTCAACTGGATGTGAAAAGCCGAGTGCCATTACAATTTTCTTACCCTGAACAGACATACGATAACCAACACCTTGTAACTCAATTTTCTTCTCAAATCCATCTTTGACTCCGATAATTATATTATTTATCAGTGCCCGAGTAAGTCCCCAAATTGCATTCGAGTCAAATTCGGCATTTTTATTTTTATTGACAACTATTTCATTTTCAGAAATTGCAACATTCGCATCATTGTGAATTTCCATACTCAAAGAACCCTTTGGTCCTTTCGCCTCAAAAACACTGCCATTAATTTTGACTTCTACGCCTTGAGGTATTGCTATAGGTTTTCTTCCGATCTTACTCATAACATTTTAAATTATCCTGATTTTCCTTTTTAATATAATATTTTTAGAATTCTCTACCAAATCTCACAAATACATTCTCCTCCAACTTTATTTGCTTTACTTTCTTTATCAGTCATAACTCCCTTGGAAGTGGAGATTATCGCTATTCCATAACCGCTTCTAATTCCCCTAATATCCTTATTTCTAATATAAATACGTTGACCTTCCTTGCTGATACGTCTGATTCCTTTGATAGCTGGAATTTTTTTCGTATTGGAAACCGGATAATATTTTAGCCCGATTTTTATATACTCAAAATTATTGTTTTTCTCCATCGAAACACTTTCAACAAACCCCTCTTTTTCGAGGATCTTTGCTAATGCCAGCTTGATCTTTGAAGCACTTATTAAAACAGTCTTGTGCTCTGCCAGCTGGGCATTCCTAATTTTTGTTAACATTTCTGAGATTGGGTCCAACATAAATCTATTTTCTTTGGAACATATAACATGAGTTTTTAGGCTTTTTACGTATTCTCATGTTGCGTGCCCCGCTTTATTACCAACTAGCCTTTTTAATTCCAGGGATTTGGCCAGTACTGGCTAATTCCCGAAAGCATATCCTGCAAATATCAAAATCTCTCATATAACCGTGTTTTCGGCCGCACCTCCAACATCGCCTAACTTCCCTTGTGGAAAATTTAGGTTTTTTTCTTGCTCTAGCTTCTACTGATAACTTTGCCATTTTATCTTACGAATAGGAGCGACCGGTCAATTATTTTGGACCGTTTCGCACCAGTTCTTATAATTTATAACTTATCTATAAAAAATATTTTTCAAAACTTATTATTTCTGCTCTATTGGAAATCCTAAAATCCTAAACAGCATCATTCCTTTTTCCTTGTTCTTTGCATTAGTCGTTATATTGACTTGTAAACTGTAAGTCACTTTTACATGCTCGGGAAATATTTCCGGAAAAATCAAATGCTCTTTGATTCCTAAATTCATATTTCCATTATCATCAATCGCTGATTCCTTGATTCCACGAAAATCTTTGATACGAGGAATAGCCGCTCCCACTAATTTTTCAATAAAATTCCACATTCTCTTTCCACGCAAAGTTGCTTTGATTCCAACTTCCAAACCTTCTCTAATTTTGAAACCGGCAATGGATTTTTTTGATTTTGTCATAACTGGCTTCTGTCCAGTTATGTTTTTTATGGATTCCATTATTTCATTAACAGCATTCCCATCTTTCAGAAATTTACCCACTCCGACATTCACAACAACCTTTTCTATCTTCGGAACTTGCATCACATTATCAAGAGAGAGTTTTTCTTTCAAAACTTTAATTGCTTCCTTATTATATTTTTCCTTTAAACTCATCATATTTTTTCTTTCAAACTTACAATTTTCTTTATACTTTAAAATCTATATCTCTGACTGGCATTTCTTACAAACTCTGACTTTTTTATTTCCTTCTATTTTTTTATAGCCGACTCTTGTTGCTTTTCCGCATTTCGAACAGATCAGAGCTACATTGGAAATATCCACATTCCTTGCCACTTCCACTCGCTGACCTTTCTGCCCTTCCTTTCTCGCACGAACATGTTTCTTAATCATATTCAAACCTTCGACAGAAATTTTATTCCTTTCAGGAGAAACTGACAGGACTTTTCCGGTTTTTCCGTTATCCTTGCCTGCTATCATTTTTACTAAATCATTTTTCTTAATCTTCATATTTCATCACGTAACTCGTAGCACGCAACATGGGATAAAAATCAATCCGATGTTATGTGTTATGTGTTATGTGTTATGTGATTTATAACACTTCCGGCGCTAGAGAAACAATCTTGCTGAATCCTCTATCTCTAATCTCTCTTGCTATCGGACCAAAAATTCTGGTTCCTTTCGGTTCGGTTCCATCCAATATCACAGCTGCATTTTCGTCAAACCGGATATATGAACCATCTTTTCTGCGCAATTCTTTTCTTTGCCTCACGATAACCGCCCTGACCTTATCACCTTTTTTGACTATACCACGAGGCTCAGCTGATTTTACGGAAGCAACAACTATATCACCGATACTGGCAAATCTTCTTCTGGTTCCGCCAAGAACCTTGAAGCATTCAATTATCTTAGCTCCTGTATTGTCCGCTACTATTAACTTTGTCTCCGCTTGAATCATAGAATTATACTAATTATTCTCGAATTTTCTTTTTTAATCTTTCAAAAAATTCAGAACTCTCCTTAAACAATTGAATATTTCTTATCTTTACTAACCGGCTTTATTTGAATAAATTCAACTACATCTCCAATCTTATGCTTATTTTCTGGATCATGCACTTTATATTTTCTGGTTGATTTATACCTTTTTATATATTTGGAGTGAGTTTTGAGAGTATTTTCAGCAACAACAACAGTCTTGTCCATCTTGTCACTTACGACAACTCCTTTCCTTTTTGCCAATATTATTTTTTTCTTACCTTGAGTTTCCATTGGTTTAATTCAATTAAATTACTTTTCTTCTTTGTTGTTAAGCAAAGTCAGAATTTTTGCGATATCCCTTTTATCTTTTCGAACCTGTCTTTTATCTTTGACTTGCTTGGTTGAATTATCAAACCGGAACTTTCTAACAGCTTCGTGTTTTTCCGCTAAAAGCTTTTTAAGTTCAACCGTATTCTTATCTTTTAATTCTTTAATCTTCATTGTCTTAATTTTTCTCGCGTAATGTTTAAAATTATTAATCCTTAACTACAAATTTTGTCTTAACATTCAATTTTCCAGCAGCTAACCTCATCGCTTCTTTTGCCACTTCTTGTTTGATTCCATCCATCTCAAAGAGTATCCTTCCGGGTTTTACTACTGAAACAAAATGATCCACAGATCCTTTTCCTTTACCCATCGGAGTTTCATCTCCTTTTTTCGTCATAGGTTTATCAGGAAATATTCTAATCCAAACTTTTCCTCCTCTTTGAATATATCTGGTCATAGCACGTCGCGCCGCTTCGATTTGCCTAGCTGAAACCAAACTGGTTCCAACCGACTTGAGTCCGAAGCTTCCGAAACTGATTTCATTGCCACGACCGGCATTCCCGCGAATCACTCCGCCTCTTTGCACTTTTCTATGTTTTACTTTTTTAGGCATTAACATACGATTCTTCTTCTCTATTACTCTTTATAATAAATATCTTACAATTATTTATCAAAAACTTCTCCTTTATATAACCAAACTTTAACTCCCAATGTTCCATAAGTAGTATAACCGGTCGCTCTGGCGAAATCTATATTAGCTCTCAGTGTGTGAAGAGGAAGTGTTCCTTTGGAAAGCCATTCCCTTCGAGACATTTCAGCGCCTCCCAATCTTCCGGCCAATTCCACTTTTACTCCTTTAATTCCATTATTCTTCATAACTTGTTCCAAAGTCGATTTCATTATTCTTCGGAAAGGCATCCTTTTTTCCAGCTGATCGGCAACATTTTGAGCAACTACCATCGCACTGTCTTCCATATTCTTTATTTCCTGAACTTCAATGCGCAGATTGATATTCTTTTTGGTTTTGAAATATTTATTCTGGATATATTTTTTGATATCTTCCACTCCGCTTCCTCCGCGTCCAATCAAAACTCCGGGACGAGCTGTCTTGATAATTATCTTGATGGCCGCCTGAGATCTTTCAATTTCAACTTCCGAAAGAAGAGCGGTCTTCCACTTTTTCATAATATCGGTCCGGATTTTTATATCCTGCATCAGATTATTCGTGTATTCTTTTTTACTGAACCATCTGGACTTCCAACTGTTTGTAATTCCGATACGGAGTCCGACTGGATTGACTTTATGTCCCATACTTTCTTAAAACTTGGAACGCTTAGCGCGAAACTTTTTTCTCGTTAGGCGTTACTTGTTACATTGATTTTCTTCTGAATATTTTATTTGTCCAACTTTTAGCACTCTTACTGGATGTTTTTTCTACTTTTTCTTCTTTTTCGCTAATTTTTTCTTTTTTAGCCGCTTTGTTATCTGCTTCTTCTTTCTCAGATTTTTCTTCCTTAGCTTTTTCTTTAATTCTTTCCTCGCGAATTTTTTCCAACTCAGTTTTACTTTTTCTTCCCTTTCCTTCTACTTTTTCTTCCAATATTATGGTTATTTTCGAAGTTCTTTTCAATATTCTTCCCGCTCTCCCGAAAGCTTTTGGCATCCATCTCTTGAGAGTAGGCCCAGCTCCAATCAGAACTTCAGAAATATACAAATTGTCTTTATCTAAACCAAAATTATTTTCCGCATTGGCAATCGCGCTTTGAAGAAGCTTCCTCATCGGTTCGCAACCACCCTTTATAGTGGTATTGAGCTGATTAATAGCCTCGAACACATCCATGCCTTTTATGAGTCCGGCCACAAGATTCGTCTTTCTTGATGATATTCTTAAATTGTTGAGTTTCGCTGTTACTTTCATCTGGATTTCTTATTTGCTTTATTTAAATATCAATATTATTTCTTATCTGTTGTAGAAGCCTTTACTGCTTTAGCCGCATCCAATTCTTTCTGCTTAGCGGCTATTTCCAATTCTTTCTGCATCTTTCCTCCATGTCGGGTAAACTTTCTGGTTAGAGAAAATTCCCCAAGACGATGCCCCACCATTTCTTCAGTGACAAATACTGGAATAAAAGTCTTTCCGTTGTGAACTCCGAAAGTGCATCCGATCATTTCAGGAGAAATAACCGAGGCTCTTGCCCATGTCTTAATAGCACTCCTGTCTCCAGGCTTTTTATCCAAAACTTTTTTTAATAATCTTTCGTCCACATAGGGACCTTTTTTAAGGCTTCGTGTCATAAGTTTTTCCTAACGATATTTCAAACTACTTACGTTTTTCTCTTCTCTTTAATATAAATTTATTACTATATCTCTTCCTCTTCCTTGTCTTCTTTCCAAGAGCCGGTTTGCCCCAAGGAGTTTTTGGATGCATTCCAAGAGGTTGTCTTCCTTCTCCTCCGCCGTGCGGATGATCAATCGGATTCATTGCTGATCCACGCACTGCCGGACGCTTATTCAACCATCGGCTTTTTCCCGCTTTTCCTATATTTATTGAATTACTTTCAAAATTACTCACCTGTCCAATTGTTGCGTAGCATTCCACGCTGACAATTCTAATTTCTCCTGAAGGCATTTTCACCTGAGCGTTTTTTTCCTCTACTGCAGTAAGAGTTGCTCCGGAACCGGCACTTCTCACGAACTGACCGCCTCTTCCGGGAAAAAATTCCACATTGCTGATCATTGTTCCGACCGGGATATTTTTAATCTTGGCTCTGTTTCCATCTTTAATTGATGCATCTTCCGCAGTAATTATCTCATATCCGGCTTTCATTCCAGCAGTTGCCAAAACATATCTCTTTTCTCCGTCTTTATAATTTACCAAAGCAATAAAAGCGTTTCGATTAGGATCTTTTTCGATAGAAGCAATACGCCCCGGAATTCCAATCTTATCCTGCATAAAATCAACAATTCTGTATCTCTGTTTATTTCCGCCTCCCTGATGTCTCACGGAAATTTTTCCATGGGATCTTCCCGCTTTTTTATTCTTTACACTAAGCAGATTTTTTTCCGGTTTGCAATTAGAAACAATATCCGATTTAACAATCGACATATTTCTTCTCGCTGCATTATTTCTTTTGTAAATTTTAATCGCCATACAATCTCTTTGTGCTTATTTTTCAAATATATCTATTGACTCTCCTTTTTTTACTGTAACAATCGCCTTTCTATATCCCGATTTCCATCCTGAAACTTTTCCGCGAACTTTGAACTTTCTTGGAATATGAATGGTATTAACTTTTTCCGCAGTTACGCCATAAACTTCTTTGATTGATTTTTTTATTTCATCTTTAGTGGCGTTTGCGATAACCTTAAAAACATATTTATTCTTCTCCGCCAACATTGTTGCCGCTTCAGTTATTACCGGCTCGACAAGAATCCTATGCGCAATATTCATTTTTTCATTAATTTCTTTCTTTGCCATATCTTTAATCTAGTGCATCTTTAATTATTGATATTTCTTATCCAGATATTCAACTGATTCTTTCGATAAAAACAAATTTTTCGAATTCAACATTTCGAGAACATTAAGCTGACTGGAAAGAATGTTTTCAACATTCTTGATATTGCGACTGGCTGTTCGATATTCTTTTTCGCTATCAGAAAAAGACATCAGCGTTTTTCCTTTCAGCTTAAAATTTTTCAAAATTTCAGCCACTTTCTTGGTTTTCTTATCTTTAAATTCCAATTTATCTACAACAAATATCTCTTTATCTTTTAATTTTGCGCTCAAAACAGTCATAATAGCCTTTTGATTCATTTTCTTATTGATATTCTTTTTGAAATTTCTGTCATTGTTCGGACCGAATGCTACTCCTCCTTTTCTCCAAAGAGGATTTCTAACTGATCCAACTCGAGCGCGTCCGGTTCCTTTTTGTCTCCAAGGCTTAATTCCGCTTCCCGCTCTTTCTCCTCTGGTTTTCGTATCAGCAATAACTTGTCTTTGATTGGAGCTCATTGACACTAATACCTGATGGACGAGCGTATCATTTTTTCCAGCTCCGAAAACAGCATCAGAAACAATCATTTCTGAAACTACCTTTCCATCCAAATTGTATATATTAATCTTAGCCATCTTGTCTTTGATTTAATTATTCCCTACTTACACTGTGGTTATTTCTATTATTCCTCCCGGAATTCCCGGCACCGGACCTTTTATTCCGAGCATATTTTTTTCTTTGTCTATATAAACAACTTTAAGATTCATAGTTGTCGTTCTGTTTCCTCCCATTCTTCCTGCCATTCTTTTTCCCTTAAGAACGTGTTCGGGAAAACCTGATCCAATCGCTCCAGGAGCACGCAAATCATGTTTGTGTCCATGAGTCTTTGGTGAACCAGCAAAGCCATGTCTCTTTACTCCTCCTTGAAAACCTTTCGCTTTAATTATTCCACTAACTCTCACTTTTTCTCCCAGTTCAAATATTGAAACATCTACATTATCACCCTCTTTCAAGGTTATGTCTTCAGCGCGAAATTCTTTCTTAGCAGATCTTTTTCTTGTTTTCTTAATTTCCAATTGAACAGCTGTATATTTATCTTTCTCTTCATTTCTTATGAAACTAACCTTTCCGCCACATTCAACCAAAGTCACATTTTGTGCTCCCTTTTCGTCATATATCGTCGTCATCCCTATTTTTTTTCCTAGAATAAATTTTGCCATCTTCGTTCTTATTATTCAGCTTTTCATTATAAATAAAAAATGGCCGTTACCAGCCAAAAACTTAAAAAAGTTTTTTGTGGCTAGTTTAGTATCCCATCGGCCATAAATCAACCGTCCGGACTTTAACTAGATTTTTCTGCGAATTACGAATTTTTACGAATGTAGCAACTTACACAATACAACAATCAAATTTATCTACATTCATACTGATTCGTAATTCGCAGAAAACTTTTACATTTTTATCTCTACATCGACTCCTGCCGGCAAATCCAGATTTGTCAGACTATCAATGGTTTTTGGAGTAGGACTGAGAATATCCACCAATCTTTTATGGATACGCATCTCATATTGATCACGAGCATCCTTTTTTACAAATGTCGACTTATTAACAGTAAATCTCCTAATTTCCGTAGGTAAAGGAACCGGACCAGTAATGGTCGCGCCTGTTCTTTCCGCTGTCTCAACTATCTGTTTCGCAGATTGATCAATAATCTTATGGTCATATGCCTTGATTTTGATCCTAATTCTTGTTTTCACTTCTTCTTCCTTTTTGATCATCAATTTTCAAATAAATTTTATTTCTTTCAGGAAAAATTTCCTTCATAATCCGGTTTTACTCCAGATTTCCAATCTAACACAAGATTCTACACTAGTCAAATTTTAATTGGAAATATTTCGAAAAACCGGACAAAAAGAAAACTTATTTTATAATCTTTGTTGCCATTCCCGCTCCCACAGTTCTTCCTCCTTCACGAATAGCAAATCTCATTCCCTCTTCCATAGCTACTGGAGCTCCCAAGACAACTTTGAAACTCACTTTATCTCCAGGCATAACCATTTCAGTTCCTTCCGGAAGGATAACCTCTCCGGTAACATCAGTCGTTCTTACATAAAATTGAGGCTTATATCCCTTGAAAAACGGGGTATGTCGTCCACCTTCTTCCTTGGTCAAAATATATACTTCGCATTCAAATTCTGTGTGAGGAGTAATTGAACCAGGCTTAGCTAAAACTTGTCCTCTTTCTACATCTTCCTTTTTGATTCCACGAATCAATATCCCGGCATTATCTCCTGCTTGTCCTTTGTCCAAAGTTTTGTTAAACATTTCAATTCCGATAACAGTCGTTTTTTGAGTAGGGCGCAGTCCGACGATTTCCACTTCTTCATTAATGTTAAGAGTTCCTCTCTCAATTCTTCCGGTAACCACAGTTCCTCTTCCTTCAATTGTGAAAATATCTTCAATTGGCATAAGGGCAGGCTTGTCTATTTCTCTCACTGGATCAGGAATTTTTGTATCAAGAGCATTAATGAGGTCCAGAATCGGTTTAGCCGCTTCTTCATCAACTGATTTTGATTCCAAAGCCTTAAGAGCTGATCCTCTAACAATCATCGCATTATCTCCATCAAATTCATACTTCGTCAAAAGTTCTCTAACTTCCGCTTCCACGAGATCGATAAGTTCCGGATCATCTACCATATCAACCTTATTTAAAAATACGACAATTTCAGGAACACCCACTTGTTTTGCCAAAAGAATGTGTTCTCTGGTTTGAGGCATAGGACCGTCAGTCGCAGCCACTACCAAAACAGCACCATCCATCTGAGCCGCACCGGTAATCATATTTTTGATATAGTCGGCATGTCCGGGACAGTCAACATGAGCATAATGCCTCTTTTCAGACTCATATTCGCAATGAGCTGTTGCAATAGTAACTCCACGCTCTCTCTCTTCCGGAGCCTTGTCGATTTCGTCGATTCCTTTTTCCTTAGCTTTTCCCTGAAAGCTAAGAACATGCAAGATAGCCGCTGTTAAAGTGGTTTTGCCATGATCAACATGGCCGATTGTTCCGACGTTTACATGCGGTTTTGTTCTTTGAAATTGTTCCGCTGCCATATTTTTTTAAAATGTTTTCATAAATTCTTATGAAGCCGACGCTGATTATAAACCAGCAACTTCTCGGCTTTTTTGCCGAGAAATCATAGGATATTTATGATTTTTTTATTAGCTTAATTATTATATTTTAATTATTTTGAAAGCCTCACTTTTACGCTAATAAGTAGTTTATCACGAATTGCGATTTTTGCAAAACTTCCCGAATTTATTAACTGAAATCAATCTTTCTCTCAAGCACCGTTTTTTATTTTATCAGCACATTTTTTCCCTGTCAAGTTCATTCGCTTTTCATTTAAAAAAAACGAAAAGAAATTCTTTTTTTCCTATGGAAAAATATTAACTTATTTATTTTTTTATGTCAAGAAAAAAAGGAACCGATTTGGTTCCTTTTTTCTGGCGCTTTCTATTTTTTAATAGAAAGCGCCAGTTTTATGATGCCTGAAATAAAATTCAGACGGAGCGGCTTTTCAATCATAAAATCCGCTCCTGAATAAAAAAATTCTGATTTTTCCATATAACTGCTCATAACAGCAACCGGAAAATCAGTTTTTTTATTCTTCATACACCTAATTAACTCCTTGCCGGATAAAATTCCCGACAGATTATATTCAACCATCGCCATAGAAAAATAATCTATTCCAAAATTGTCGATGGTTGATAGAGCATCTCCTCCAGATTTGAAAATCTCAACATCTATGATGCCGGGAAATTGATGATAAATCATTGCCCTTATGGCATTACCGACTTGAGTGTCATCTTCGACTAAAATTATTCTATTCACAAAATCACCTCCTTCATTAATCAAAATAATTTTAGTTTATTTTGCCAAAAGATCCTTTATTGTTTTTGACAAAATATCTAGAGAAAAAGGGTTTTGGAAAGAAAAATCAGCCACATTCCTTTCCTCTTCGGAAAAAGATTCGCCAATAAGAATTACCGGCGCCTTTACTTTGTTTTGTGTAATTTTTATAGCACCAGGAGTCGTTATGCCAAGTGGTCCTTTGTCAAAAATAACAGCGAAATACACTGTTTTATCAACCATTGCTTTTGTAATAGCGTACGTCCATCTGGAAAATACATCCATCTCGATATCCGGAAAGTTTAAAGATATAAAATCCTTAATAGTTTTTCCAAATATTTCATCATTTTCAATCAATAAAATCTTCACATCAGCCTCCTTTTAAAAAATGTTAAGAAAAATTCATCAGCCTACTATAACTCTTCTCCTTTAAGAGAATGATTTTCATAACAGTCGCGAAATTGACAATTTTCATAGGATTCTAAAGGACAAAATCCGCCTGAGGACACTGTTCTCTCATTGAATCAGCGTCCGAGCCACTGACCAAAACAACTGGAAAATCACTGTCCACCCTTTTAATTTCCCTAATGACTTCGGCACCAGTTATTCCTTTCATCCAATAATCCACAATAACAGTCAGGTATTTTTCCGGAAAATTTTTTATTTTTTCCGGAACTCCCAAACCGTTTTCATATTCCTCCACTTTAAGCTCTGGAAACTTCATTTCTAGTGCTAATTTAATCAGCCCCCTGTTTCCGCTTTCATCATCAATAACTAAGACCTTATTTTTCTTGGTCATCATTTTGCCTCCTTTCAATATGAAATTTTTAAGAACCCTCAATAAACCGATTAACTAAGGATAATACACTACTTTTCAATTTTTGTCAATAAAAAAAACAGCCTAAAGCAATCTAGGCTGTTTTTTGGCTTTATAGAGCCAATATTATGGATTTTATGAAAAACAGCGGAAAAGACAATGTCTTTTCCGCTGAAATTCCGAGAAAAATCTTAACTTAAGACAAGATTCTGAAAAAAACCAATAAAATCATTTTTCCATCTTTCCCACTTAATTTGATCAAAACTATGATCACTAAAATTTATAAATTCTCCACGATAAATCTCCACGACAACTTCTTTGGTTTTAGCCAGCTTATTATTCATAACGTCTGGCAAGCGTAAAACTGCTGGTGCATCCTTTTGAAAAGCAGAAACTAAAAAATATTCTCCTTTATTTTCTTTCCATGGTCCCAAAATATTCCAAGTAGGCCGGGGCAATTTTATATAGATTTTATATTTACCTCCTGCCCACTTTGCTCCTATGATTTTATATTTTTTGAGCTTTGCATTAAATTCACTTTTCAACTCAACCATCAACTTATCTTTTTTGAGATAATCTTTTTGAGCTGTTCTCATTATAAGGTGATAATAGCAATAAATATTCGACCATAGTTTTTTGAAAAAAATTTTGCCTTGCTTAATCGGCCATATCCAAACATCAATATAGGCATAGATTAAATATCTGAGACCATTCTCCAACTTAATAAGTCGCCAAGCACCTCCAGCGGAAGATCCTATAAGCCAATGCAAGGTTCCTTTGGAAAGCTTGCTAAATAAAAACAACCATAATCTTGGCGGATTAGTACCTTTATTTGCCAATTTATAATACAACACGCCGATACGATGATACATCCAAATAAATACGATGCTGCAAATAATAATTTTCATTTTATCCCCTCCCATTTATATTCAGTTGATAATGTTCTAACTTTATATTTCATATTAAAATCTGACACTGAATTCTATATCCGGTTTTAAAAAAAGTCAAAAAAACAACCCCGATTTCTCAGGGTTGTTTTTTATAAAAAGTCTTATCCATAATCTACAAACTACCACCTACAAACTACTATCTATTTCTTGTCTCCGCCAACAATTGCTTCAGCCACATTTTTCGGCACTTCAGCGTAGTGTGAAAATTCCATCACTGAGCTGGCTCTTCCTTGAGACATCGAACGAAGCTGAGTAACATAACCGAACATTGAAGCCAAAGGCACTTCCGCCTCGATTTCCTTCATCCGGGCATTTCCTTCGCCGCGATCATTCATTTCTTTTATTATTCCCCGCTTGGAATTCAAATCACCTACTATATCGCCCATAAAATTTTCTGGAGTAGTCACAACCACTTTCATAACAGGTTCAAGAATCACCGGGTTGGCGCGTCTTGAAGCTTCTTTGAATGCCATAGAACCAGCAATTCTAAAAGCTGCTTCTGAAGAGTCAACCTCATGGAAAGATCCGTCATATACGGTAGCTTTAATATCCACCATCGGATATCCGGCCACCACTCCACTGTCCATTGCATCCTTAATTCCCTTTTCAATCGGCGTGATATATTCCTGCGGAATAACCCCACCTTTAATTTCATTGGCAAATTCAAATCCTTTTCCGGGCTCTTGCGGTTCAACTTTAACCCAACAATGTCCATATTGTCCGCGACCTCCCGACTGGCGGATATATTTTCCTTCTGCCTGCGCAGGAATTTTAATCGTTTCCCTGTAAGCCACTTGCGGCTGACCGATATTAGCTTCGACTTTAAATTCCCGTTTCATCCGGTCAACGATAATATCTAAGTGAAGCTCCCCCATTCCGGAAATGATAGTTTGAGAGGTTTCCTCGTCAGTCCGAACTTTGAAAGTTGGATCTTCTTCCGCAAGTTTTCGAAGAGCCATGCCCATTTTTTCCTGATCGGCTTTCGTTTTCGGTTCTACAGCAATTGAAATAACCGGTTCCGGAAAAACGATTCTTTCTAAAAGAACTGGCTCATTTTCATCACAAAGAGTATCTCCTGTCGTTGTCGCTTTCATTCCCACTAAAGCGCCGATTCCTCCGGCATATATTTCATCAATTTCTTCGCGGTGATTGGCATGCATACGAAGAATTCTTCCAATACGCTCCTTTTCTCCTTTCGAAGAATTGAGAACGTATGATCCGGCTTTTAATGTTCCGGAATATACTCGAAAAAAAGTAAGTTGTCCGACAAAAGGATCAGTTGCCACCTTAAAAGCCAAAGCAGAAAAGGGAGCGCTATCCTCTTGTTTTATTTTAACTTCTTTTGTTTCATCATTGATATCAGTCGCTTTTATCGCCGGAACATCAATTGGAGATGGCAGATAATCGACGACTGCGTCAAGAATAAGCTGAATTCCCTTATTGCGAAGAGCCGTTCCGGTGAAAACTGGAACAAGCTTAGTTGCTATAACCGCTTTTCTAAGAGCAGTTTTTAATTCGGCTTCCGAGATTTCTTCCCCGTTCAAATATTTTTCTGTAAGAGTTTCGTCCGTTTCAGAAATTTTCTCCACCATTTTATCCCTCCACTCTTTCGCTTTTTCCAAAAGTTCAGCCGGAATTTCACCTTCAATAATTTTCTCTCCCATTTCTCCTTCAAAAGTGTAACCCTTCATATTCATAAGATTAACCACTCCGGAAAATTCACTTCTCTCGCCGATCGGAATTTGCAATGCTACAGCATTCGGAGTCAACCGATTCCAAATCGTTCCAATAGCATAATAAAAATCTCCTCCTTCTTTGTCGATTTTATTTATAAAACAAATTCTTGGAACATGATATTTTTCCGCTTGCCTCCAAACGGTTTCCGATTGCGGTTCCACTCCTTCTTTTCCGTCAAAAACAACCACTCCTCCATCCAAAACACGCAGAGACCTTTCCACTTCCACGGTAAAGTCCACGTGCCCGGGAGTGTCGATTATGTTAATCTGGCAGTCCTTCCAAAAGCAAGTCGTCGCAGCAGAAGTAATAGTTATTCCTCTTTCTCTTTCCTGTTCCATCCAGTCCATTGTCGCTGCACCTTCGTGAACTTCCCCGATTTTGTGGGTAATTCCCGTATAGAACAAAATACGCTCAGTCGTCGTCGTTTTTCCGGCGTCAATATGAGCGATAATCCCGATATTGCGGTATTTTTCAATTGGATATTGTCTTGGCATAAATTTACCTCTCGGATTCATTCAAGATATCCGAAAAAATATTTATTTTTATTACAAAATTAAAATCTTTATTATGCGAAGTGAGCAAAAGCCTTGTTCGCTTCCGCCATTCTGTGGACATCTTCACGCTTCTTCATCGCTGCGCCAATCTTATTTGAAGCATCGATAAATTCATCCGCCATTTTTTCCGCCATTTTTTTGCCTTTTTTAGAATCAACCGCCGCCTTTATCCAACGAAGGGCCAATGTTGTTCTTCTTTCTCCGATAACCGGAATTGGCACTTGATAGTTAGCGCCTCCAACCCGACGAGCTTTCAGCTCCACCAAAGGAGAAACATTTTTTATTGCTTGTTCGAAAACATTCAGTCCGCCTTTTTTTGTTCTTTCGTGAATGATATCAAAAGAGTCGTATACGATTTTTTCCGCAATCGTTCTTTTCCCTTCTCGCAAAATATTATTTATAAGCTTTCCGACGAGCAAATTGCCGTATCTTGGATCCGGCTTAACCCGTTTTTCATAAGTTCTTTTTCTTCTTGCCATATATCGATCACCTAGCTCCTAGCACGCGACATGGAACAAAATGCGCCATGTTATGTGTTATGTGTTAAGTGTTATGTTTTACGTGTTATTTATTCTTTAGCTTTCTCCCTCTTTGCTCCGTATTTGCTTCGACCTCTTTTTCTATTCGCTACACCAGCACTGTCCAAAACTCCCCGGACGATGTGATAACGAACTCCCGGAAGATCCTTAACTCTTCCCCCTCTTATCGCCACGATGGAGTGTTCCTGTAGATTATGTCCGATTCCCGGAATATAAGCTGTGACTTCCATTCCATTAGTAAGACGGACTCTGGCGATTTTTCTAAGAGCTGAGTTAGGTTTCTTCGGAGTTGTAGTGCTCACTTTGATACACACTCCTCTTTTGAAAGGACTGTCTATCTTGGTAGGCCGGTTCTGAATTGTATTGAAGACATGCTTGAAAGCTGGAGTTTTTGATTTGCTCTTTGTCAGCTTTCTCGGTCTTTTCTTGAGTTGGTTGATTGTTGGCATTTATTATTTATTCGCCGCAAGGCCCGGATATAATCAAAGAGTCTTGCCGCAATGAAATTACTTGGATTAAAAAATCGCGCCGATTTCTTTCAAGGTTTCAGCCAGCCATAGCCTCTTCCTCTTGGAAATAGCGCAACTCGTTTTTGATATATAAAAAACTCACTTTTTACCTTCAACCTTTCAAAACAAGGATAAACCAAACTCTGTTACGTGTCAAGCAGTTATATTGCGATCCCCAAAAACAAGCGCAACATCAAGCCTAAGAAGATATTGAGTGGAGTGGAAAAGAAAAAGATAAGAATCAACAAAAAGAAAAATCCGAATTGCTCAAGCATCGCCATAGTCCTTATACTTATGGGGAAAATAGCCAACAGAAGCTTCGAGCCGTCCAGTGGCGGAATCGGAATAAGATTGAAAAAAGCCAAAATGACATTCCAGAAAATTATAATCACCAAAAGCTCATAGAAAATTGCCGGCAATGATCCGGAAATCACTCCAGAAATCGCCGACCAATTGTTGAAATTGAAAATTATATCTTCTTTTACAGCAAGCGGAAGATTTATCAGATTGGCAGAAATAGCCGCCAAAACAGCGACGGCAATATTTATTCCCGGACCGGCCAAAGCAACCAGAGTCGGTCCCCATTTTTGATTTTTGAGATTATATGGATTATATGGCACCGGTTTAGCCGAGCCAAAAGAAAATCTTCCGCCGGTAAAAAGCAGCATCAGGACAGGCATTCCGACTGTAAGCCACGGATCGATATGCTTGAAAGGATTAAAAGTTATTCGACCGGCATATTTCGCCGTTTTATCACCCAGCCATAATGCCGAAATTCCATGAAAAACTTCGTGGATTATCACGGTATAAATCAGGATTGCGACATAAAAAACGACTAGGACTATTTCGTTAAGCATTACTTTTGATTATTTTAAAAATAGAAATTAGAATCTTAAAATTGGAAATTGAAAATTATCCTCCCTTGCTATTATTGCTTTATTATGCTAACTTATATTTTGTAATAAATCAAACAATTAATGCTCTATCACTTCGTTTGTTGCAAATGTTGCATCGCTGCGCTTGTTCAAAATGCAGCAAATAAATTCATTACGACATTTAAAACAATTTGAACAATTAGAACAACTACAACATTTATGTCCAGAGTATGCGATATCTGCGGCCGTGGCAGTCAAACCGGAAACCAAGTCAGCCATTCCAACATTAAGACTCTCAGGAAATATATGATCAATCTTCAATCAAAAAAGATTGACGGAAAAAAGAGAAAAGTCTGCACCAAGTGCATCAAAACAATGTCGAAATAATAAAACGCCCCGATGAAAATCGGGGTTGTTTTTTTGGAAAAAAATTCAAGCCCTATGCGTGAATCCGCATAGGGCTTGTTGAAGAAGTTAATTATTATTTGTAAACTAAAATAAATCATCCTCTTCATCGTCTTCATGTTGGGCAGGAAAAATAGGAAACTCCTTTTGATCCAACTGCATTCCAAAATAGAGTCCGTTTTCTTTCAAGATATCCTCTATCTCTTTTAAAGATTTCTTCCCAAAATTTTTTGTACGAGGAAGTTCTTTTTCCTTCATTTGAACCAACTGCCAAACATATTCAATTCCACAGTTATGCATGGCATTATAAGCTCTGCAATGCAGAAAAGGTAAATCCTTTATAAGACTAGTAAGCTTTACTAATCCAGCATTCTCTTCTGGAAAAGAAACTTCGGGAAATTGATTTTTAATCTTATTTCCAAAAGAACGTCTTAGTGATCTTAATCCCTCATTTTTTTGTTGCCGCATCCTTTCTAAGCTTTTATTAAATATTTCTCCAATCTTCGCGAATGTCATTTTTGTTCCATGTAATCCATATGACAGAGAAAAAATTGCAATATAACTTCTTTCTTTGTCTTTAGCATTGGCAGGTCCAAGCTGAACCATAAGATTATCCAGAAAATCCATATCCTCTTCATTTATCTCCAAATCCTGCGCGCCTATCATATCAAACATAAGTTTTTTATAGGCTTCGACTTTTCTTTTGGATTTGTCTATTTCAAATTTTTCAATCATAATCACCCTCCATTGATATATATTTTTAAGTAAAAGACTTAGTAAACCTTCCTTTGGCAAATAATCAAAAATTATTAAAGAACGCTAAATGTTAGCATAAATACAATATTTTGTCAATATCTTGAAATATCACCTTTACTATTTTGTAGAATATTACGAAGCAATAAAATAGAGAAAAAAAGACAATTTAGCGTGTGAAAGCGATAATCCGCAAGTGCCCTATTTGGACGCCTTGGCCTGCGGGGAGCTAGTGGCGTAACCGGTCATCGCAATGATTTTCTTTTTCTCAAAGATTATAAAGATCGGCAAACAAGGGCCGGTTTTTTTGTCATTAAAAAAGACAAAAAAAACGACTAAAAAGCCAAAATTTATCCGAAGTATTGACAAAATACTAAGAATGTGCTAATGTCCCACGTTCGAAAAGTAAGTAATAAGCATATGTTCAAGAAATTTATAACAATCATAATTCTGACAGTTTTTCTGTCTTTAGGCGTTTTTCAAGAAGCGACCGCTTTGACTGTGAAAAGCGCTGAAAATAATATTTCGATATCTTTAACTGTAAGCGCTTTCGTCAAAACCTCCATTGAAGGAGATGAGTTTGTCGTGATGACTAATTCCTATGATCCGGTTATGATTTTGGAAGACGGAAAAGCTCTGGATGAAAAAGCGGTTTATGGCAAGTTCTCCCGAATCAAAATGAAACCCGGTTCGCACTATGCAGTTTCTTCCGGATTCTAGAAAAAATTTATAATAAAACTCCGAGATTCTAATCTCGGAGTTTTTGTTTTTGAAAATATACAATCTCTATTCAAATATTCCGTCTAGATTCACGTCATAGAGAATTTGTTCTTGCACCAGGCGATAGTTGATAATATCATCCTTGGTAAACCACAGCCCAATTTCTCTTTCCGCTTCCGCTGAAGATTCGGAGCAATGAATGAGATTCCGAACAGCCCGACCATCGATACTGGTTATTTCATATGAATCGACAGTGAAATCTCCACGGATCGTTCCAACGTCTGATGTCAAAGGTTCGGTTGATCCGACAATCTTAGAAATCACTCCTGTCGCCTTATTGCCCTCCCAAATCATTCCAACCACCGGTCCGCTTGTCATAAACCTAACTAAAGCTTCCACGATTTCTTTTCCATATCCGATTGCATCTTTGTCGATTGATAGTCCCTTGGCTTTTCTTTCTTCGATAATTCTTGAACCTTTTTTCTCAAACCACGCTTCATCTTTATTATAATGTTTCCAACATCTTTCCGCGTCCAAAACCATAAGTTTGAGCGTCACGAGTTTCAGCCCCGTTCTTTCAAAACGTTTGATAACTTCTCCAATAAGTCCTCTTTGCACTCCGTCCGGCTTGATAAAAACCAGAGATCTTTCTTTTTTTGGATGATTGTCCATATTATTTTTTCTTAATATTTTATCGACTATAGTATTTATAACTAAAAAACGGCAACGACCGTTTTCAATCTATTTATAATTCTAACGAAAGAGAGAAAATAAATCAAGAAAGACCGCTCCGACGTAAAGTCGGAGCGGTCTATTGAAAAATATTCCAGAAAATTAATTTTCTTTCGCGGCGGCTGTTTCCATTTCTTTCACTTTCTGATAGATTTCCTTGGTTATATCTTTTATAAACTTCGCGTTTCCTTTAATAGTCGCTTTAGCCGCTTCCCGTCCAACGCCCAGTTTTTCTTCTTTGAACATATAGGAATTTCCTTTCTTCTCAATAACTTCCAATTTCACTCCGGTATCGAGAAGGTCGCCTGAAGCGCTGATTCCCTCGTTATACATGATATCAAACTCGGCCGTTTTGAAAGGCGGAGCAACTTTATTCTTTACAATTTTTACTTTGGTCCGGTTGCCGACAATATCTTCGCCTTTTTTGATCTGGGCCGATCTTCTGACTTCAATTCTGACTGAAGAATAAAATTTGAGCGCGTTTCCTCCAGTAGTCGTTTCGGGATTTCCGAACATCACGCCGATTTTCATTCTGATTTGATTGATAAAAATCACAGTGCAATTAGACCTGGCAACGATAGCGGTGAGTTTTCTAAGCGCTTGACTCATAAGACGAGCTTGCCGTCCCATATGTTGATCTCCCATCTCGCCTTCAATTTCCGCTCTCGGCACGAGCGCCGCCACCGAGTCGACAACTATTATATTGACTTCATTTGAATTGACCAACGTTTCAACAATATCAAGCGCCTGTTCTCCGTTATCCGGCTGAGAAATTAAAAGATCATTTATATTCACTCCGATTCTTTTGGCATATTCCGGATCAAGCGCATGTTCTGCATCGATAAAAGCCGCCACTCCGCCGGCCTTTTGCGCATTGGCAATGATGTGAAGCGTAAGTGTTGTTTTTCCGGAAGATTCCGGACCATAGACTTCGACAATTCTTCCTCGCGGAATTCCGCCAATTCCCAATGCCAAATCAAGAGAAATCGCTCCGGTTGGGATTGATTCGACGTCCACTTTTTTGACATCGCCAAGTTTCATTATTATCCCCTCGCCGAATTTGTCTTTGATTTCAGAGACTACATTTTCTAATCCCTTACTTTTTTCATTCTTCATGGATTTTTATTAATTGTTACAAAAATTAATTACTGACAGTGATATTATATCACTACACATAATTCTATGCAAGCGTCATTCCCTCAAAAAAATAACACCCTTTAAAAACCATTGAAATACAAAGATAAATTACATCATATAAGATAAAATTATTCTAAAATACCCTGATTAAATTTGATAACAAAAAAATTATTCTGCTTCCTTGTTAAACTTTTTTTCCTTTACCGGATTTGAAGAATCCCCTAACGCTCCGATTTCCTGACCGTTAAATTTTACAAAAGTCGCATTTCCTCGTCCAGAATTCACTGTTATTTCTTCTTCCGCTTTGAAACTCTGTACTGCCCCAGAAAGCATATTCCCTGAAAAAACCTGCTCGCCGTCCGCCTCAACCATAAGCCAGACCGGGCCGGGATTAACCCAGATTTCAATATTTATTTTTTCATTTTCCTTCATATTTTCGGAAGCTTCCTGATTTTCATTTTTATTTTCTTCCGGTTTTTTTTCCTCCTCAAATACGGCTTGCACAGTCAGCGTCTCAGAGGCTTCTTTATTGAATTTATTGACTGATCTTACCCGAATAACATTTAGTCCCTCTTTCAAAGTCACTTCTTCCCGGAAAATTCCTTCGTCATTTATCAGGACCGGCTGATTATTTATGAAAATTTTTGAATCACGATCAGCCTTTCCTTCGACAAAAACAGCATTACCGTTTATTTCCGTATCAGTTTGAGGATTAAGCACAACCAAGAGCGGCTCATCGGCAAAAGTTCCCAATTCACGATAAAGATATGTCAGAGTCGCAACAACTATAAATGCCACTAAAATAAATGCCGCTTTTTTTGGAGTAAACACGAAAGAAGAAATATTAACCGGTTTTATGGTTTCTTTGAATTTTTCAGGATGTTTGTTTTTTTCCAAATTCTTGCGAATGCCTTTTTCTTTATCATACAATTTCACCAATATTTCTTCGTCAATTCCCAAAAAATCTCCGTAATTCCTGAGGAATCCTTTAACATAAACATCCGCCGGGAGAGATTCATAATTCCCTCCTTCTAAATATTCCAAATATTTCACTTGAATACGCGTCGCACGAGAAACTTCGCCAAGACTCATTCTCTTGTCGCTTCTTAATTTTTTCAATTTTTCTCCAAGAGTAAGCGTCCCGACGCTTTTTTTGGTGAATCCGCTTTTTGCTATCATATGAAATTAAATAAAATCATTTTTTACAAATCAAAAACCAAAAAACAGAATGATTGATTTTTGGTTTTTATTTTTCTTTTATTTTTGTTTTCTAAATAAAAAAACTAAACTTCCCATTTATCTCGTTTCTCTTGATCTTCCGTTGAATCTTCATAAGCGATTTCTCCGTTTGTTTGTCCGACCGCATATACTTCCCGTGGTCTTGCTCCATCCGCCGGACCGACCACGCCGTTTTCTTCAAGAATATCCAGTAGCCGCGCTGCTCTGGCATATCCAATCCTGAGCCGTCTTTGCAAAAGAGAAGCGGAAGCTTTTTTTGAGCGAATAACTTCTTCCTTTGCCGCTTCATAAAGTTCGTCTCCGCTATCACCATCTCCGCTAGAAATATCTCCCGACTCAAATATCGCTCCCATTTTATTTCCGACTGTTATATCTTCCCCTATTCCTTCATCTTCGTCCAGCTTTAGCTTCTTTTTCTGATCAACTATGAATTCCACGATTTTTTTCACTTCCATCTCACTTATGAATACCCCCTGGATCCTCACCGGTTTGGGAAAAGTCGGGCTTTGAAACAGCATATCTCCGCGTCCCAAAAGTTTCTCAGCTCCCGGCATATCAATGATTGTTCTGGAATCTATTTGAGTCGGAACTTTGAAAGCTATCCGGGTAGAAATATTGGTCTTAATAAGACCGGTTATGACTTCAATTGAAGGACGTTGTGTCGAAATTATCAGGTGGATGCCGACCGCCCGCGCCATCTGGGCAATCCTGACTATTGCCGCTTCTATTTCTTTCCGACTGCTACTCATCATAAGATCGGCCAACTCATCAATAAGGACCACGATATATGGCAGATTCTCCATCTCTTCTTCAATAACTTCTCCGGTATCAGGATCGACATGATTTTTCTTTTTTCCGTTCTTTTTGCTTTCTCGATATGACACGAGATCATGCGAACCAACCTCCTGCAATATTTTATACCGCCGGGTCATCTCACCAACCGCCCATTTGAGGACATTTATCGCCTTATCGTTATCCACTATGACATCTGTGAGAAGATGCGGGATTCCGTTATACAAGGTTAGTTCCACCCGCTTAGGATCAACCATTATGAATTTGAGATCGTCGGGAGAATTCTGATACAAGAGAGCTGTTATTATGGAATTCACGCAAACAGATTTTCCGGTTCCGGTCGATCCGGCAATCATAAGATGCGGCATATTCTCTATACTCCTGAATATATGACTGCCACTAACGTCTTTTCCGAGCGCCAGATTAAGTTTTCCTTCCACCTTCTTGAAATTTCCACTTTCCAACATTTCGCGCAATCTTACAGTCTCATATTCGTCATTCGGAACTTCCACTCCGATCAACGATCTTCCCGGAATCGGCGCCTCGATCCTTATCTGCGACTTGGCCAAAGCCAGAGCCAGGTCGTTCTGGAGCGCCAGAATCTTTGAAATCTTCACGCCGTCTGCCGGTTTGAAGCAGAATTGAGTGACAGTCGGTCCGACCAGATGTTCTCTCGGCTCGACATTTATGCTAAAATTTTTCAATTTATTCGCAATAGTCTCCTTCTTACTTTCTATATCTCCGCTCACTGCCTTCTCACTCGCCACATCCAAAAGACTAAGCGAAGGAAATTTCCATTTTCCCCGACGAAATGGTTTCGTCCTTTCCTTTTCAAATTCTCGTTCAATATCATTCTTGTCAATCTCATTACCTAAAAGATTTTCTGATACGTATTGGTCACGCCCTTCGACAAATTCTATTTTTGCGATATTATTTTTTAGATCAGCTTCTTCTATTTCTTGTTTTTCTGAAGAATTTTCCTCTTCCTCTTTTATTGCCTCATCTTCGCTTCCTTGAATATTTTCTTCTGCCTGGATAATTTCAGCCCCCCCCTCATTTTCAGCTTCTTTATTTTTTATTTTTTTCAAATGAAGAATTAAATTAGCTATGGAGAATTCAAAAGTAATTATTATACCGATTAATATAGCCGCAACGATAGCAATCAAACTTCCCACTTGACCGAAATACTTGATAAAAAAATATGCTACGAAATAACCGACATATCCCCCGCCACTTCCTGACGCCGCCATCTTTTCCATTTCTGCGATTTCATAGAACCAATGAAAAAATCCTGTGAGGAATATTAAGATAATCGAAAGTCCGATTATTTTGGTAACATAAAAAAAAGTTGCTTTGCGAAAAAGCAAAACCACTCCGGCATAAATCGCAAAAATCGGAAATACTAATTTTGCCCAGCCAAAAACATTTCCGGAAATTTTATTGAAATAGTTTCCGACTGATCCGGAAAATCCGAAAAAACCAAGAACTGTAATCAGAGCCAAAAAAAATAAAACGATTGCTATTACGCCTCTTTTTGCATCAGGATCAATTGAAAAAACTCCAACTTCATCATTTTCCAAATCATCTTCTTCCCGCTTTTCTTTTTGGCTTTTTTTATCGTTATTTTTTGTCGATTTTTTTCTTCCCATAAAAACATTTTAGCATATTTTTTTTAAAAACAAAAAGCCCTCAAAAAAGAAGAAAGGCTCTTTGTAAATATTAAATTTTTCGAGGGATTATAAAAGTCCCATATTGCCGAAAAGCGTAATAACCAAAGCCGGAATAAGAGCAAGAAGAACTGCAAAATTCAATTCTTCAGATTCTTTTTCCTCTTTTGCTCTAGCCTCGCATTGCGGACAAGTGCATTTTGTCTCTTCCATGGATTTTTGTTTTTCCCTCCGCCTAAGATTAGCTTCTTAGCCAAACGTGGGTTTTTTTGTTTTTATAAACACAAAAATTAAAAGAAGCGGACTCACCCGCTTCCTAATTTACTCTTCTATTATACTCTATCTTAAGCAAAAAGTCAAGATGCTGTAAGATTTTTTAATATGATTTCTTAAACATTTTTATCTTTTACATCTCAAATCTATCTTTTTTCTAAATTTTGTTATTCTGCTGTCATTCCGGATCTG